>NZ_QRCA01000029.1:0-84329 GCF_009833115.1 Nitrosomonas sp. GH22 | reverse complement strand
TGCGAAACGCCACAACAGCGGCTTCTTCTTCCAGACTTAAAACAGTCGAGTGCGACTCTTTGGGGCCCATCGGTGCATCGTGGGTGAATTCCCGCTTCCGCCACTTCGCTACCGTTTTTGGATTAATCCCATGCCGCTTGGCCAGAACATTCAGACTCTCTTGACTATTTTGTATCGCTCGACGCACCGCCGCTGTCGTGCGGGCGCTTCCGTGTAATATCTGTCCCATAAATCATCCCTCCGTAGCTGGTTATATGTTACACCAGCACACCGTGGGACTAAACATCTAAGGAAATGCAGGGATTCTGGGCTCTGTTTGCATAATTTCGACCTGAGGTAAATGCAGTCTTATTCGATCTTCAATTTCATCGACCCGATCTTTAGGCACATCAGCCAACACCAGCAATTTTCCCGCTTCAATCTTATCCTCAAATTCTTTAATGCGCCGATTACCAAGCGTCATGCCGATCATGCCACCTGCCCACGATCCAATACTTGCGCCAGCCAGTGTGGTTGCCAACAAAATACCACCAGCAATGACCGTCGATGCAGGCGGGAGTGCGACAGCAACCAACCCGGCAAGTAATCCTGTCGCACCCCCTAGCGCAACGCCTTGCTGAACGGCAGGGATAAAATCAGTTTTCTGTAACAGGTTGGCTTCCGGTAAATCTTCAAGTGGTGTACCGCGCTTCGCAATCACATGAATATGCCTCTCTTCAATTCTTGCCAGAAGCAAATCATCAACAATTTTCTTGGTGGTAGCTATTTCCGGAACCAAAAAATATATGCGTCTCATGATGCCCTCCATTTAGAACTGCCAGGTTAAGAATGAAAGAGTGGTGATTTACTCCTTCGGCGAAAACACTTCTGATAGATACCATGACTCACGTGCGCGACCCTGTGGGATTCATGCAGAGGCTCCCTTGGCCATAACCAGATTCAAGGTTTCCAGGGGGCCAGAATCTCACTGTTTATGGACCAAACGTTATTTCTATGCCCACATCCACCAGCCCCAAAATGCCCGTACCCACTTTCCCCTGCAGTTTCCATTCTTTGGGTGTAAGCAGGTTAGAAATAATCTGCCATATTTTTGACAGGAAACGCTTCAGCAAAGGGGTTAAAATTGTTTTTATTTTGTTCAGCGCGGCACGTACAGGGTTTGTCACCTGGTTTATAAACCACTGAGCGGTTGTTTGAGTGTCGTCTTGAATCATGTTTTCAATATGTTCAAGAACACCCTTGAGCCATTCGAGCTGTGCATTCAGCTCATTCGCAAGTGTTGCAAGTGAAAAAGCAGATCCCCCGTTTAATCTTCCAGACGCTGAAGATCCAATTTCTTCGAGCAGCTGGCTGATTCTGTCAAGTAACTGTGCCACTCTGTCTCGAAATTCCTCCAGATCATCAGCCAGCGGTATTCGCAAATCCCGTAATGCTGGATTTATTGACACTAATTCCGAAAATTCCAGGAGCTCCGTACGAAGTCTTTCTACATCTCCGAGTGCCGCTTCCGTATCACGTTGCAAGTCTTCCGGGTTTGTCATTCTGACCTCCCCAATTTGGTATTTAACAGCTGAAAACCGTTTACCCCCCCATGTTCAAGCATATTGCCTGCAATCGCTACTCAACACATTGGATCTCTAATATGGAGCCAGCGTAGTGCTACCCGCTTTCACCGCAGCATGCTGCCTCAATTGCCGCAATGTCGATTTTTCTCATCTGCATCAGGGCGTTGAATGCACCGGTTGGAGCGCAATATCTGACATTGCCATGTCTCGATCATCTATCTATCACATGGAATGCAGACCAATCATATTGCCTTCGGTATCGTGCACCAGTGCGATGAAGCCGTGTTTGCCAATGGACATTTTTTCCTTGAAAACGCTGCCGCCACTTTCGGCTGCACGAGCAGCTTCTACAGCACAGTCGTCACAGGCAAAATAGATCAGCGTGCCACCATGCCCGGAAGGAGCCCCTTCCATTTTTACCAACATCCCACATGCGCCGTAAGTGGTATGGGCGGCATCCTTGTCTGCGGGAAAGCTCCACATTTCCATGTTCATTTCTGCTGTCGGGGCAGCCATTTTTTCCAGCTTGACTGCAAATACGGATTCATAGAATGCTTTGGCGCGCTCCATGTCCTGAACATAGATTTCAAACCAGACAACGGGATTGCTTTGATTGCGTTTCATGCGACTCTCCTTCTAAAGGTTGGTTGTGATAACGCCTGGCGGGAGGCGGGCTGGACGGATGAAAGGTGCTGTAATACCCCACCACCATGCGGTTTCCACTTGAATAAGACGGCAGGTTTCCAGCACATTGGATTACTCCTGAAATCTGGTTCAATCAGATCCGCAAGCTGTATCTGATATGGATTAAATCTGTTAGACGGCAATTAACCTGCCCGGTCAGCCTGCTGCTCCGTCTCGTGATGGATGTCCTCGTTCTTCTCCTTTTTTTCTTCCACCACCTGCGTCATGTAGGTCTCCACTTCCTCACGGCTAAGCTCCTCGACACGAGCGGCAAAGGCTGGATAGACCTGGACATGGGTTTGACCGACGTAAGGCCCGCTGAGCTGAAAAAACTGCCAGCCTTCGCTCTTCAGTGCCTCAACTGTACGCCGGTAATGGCGCCATCGTTCGCCATAGTGAAAAAATTCCTCCACGGCGGCACTCAATGCCACCACGAGACTGACGATGAACGTGAGCGTCTTGATTGCGGCCGCAGCACCATCACCGACGTTCAAGCTGACCAGTGCCGGAACGATCACACCTCCGATAATCGTCGTGAGGCGCAGAATGTTATGCCACAAGATGGAATTCCATGCCCTCTCATCCATCCAGATCACTTGCTCCAGCCACCGTGCCCGGAGAAACTGCTTATTCAGCTCCGGCAACTCCAATACCTCGATGAGCTTGCCCATCTCCAGCCGCATCTGTTCATGGTCTTTCGGTTTTCTCAGCATGGTCGCCCCGCAAAAAAATCGAGCGCATCTGGTGTACAGGAAAAACAAATGCGTTTTTCCCAAGTATCTTCTGAAAAACTATCTGCGTTGTTACCATTACGTTAAAAACAGTCCCGAAATACTCATTTACTATCTAATAATCCACATCCCATCCATCATCAGAAGCCAATCTTAAAGCGCATGGCAAACCAGTTTTCCTCATCCATTTCAAGCTCGCCACGCCGTACCAGGGAACCGATTCTGAGCATCGCACGTAGTGATTCCTGCATGGTGATTTCCGAGGCATAGCGGCCAAGGCACTTATGCCGCCCGTAACCGTGTTGTAAATAAATCAGGCTTTGAGGCGCCTCGCTCGCGCGTTCCTGATTGCACAAGTAAGGCGTCAGCCGTTCATCTCGCGTGACATCAAAGGCCGCTGGATTCGGCACCACTTCCGGATCCAGCATGGCTGCGGCATAGGCTACAAAAACAACCGTTCCTTTACCGAGGGAGACACCACCAAGTACATCGTTGTCTTGTACGCACACTCGCAATAAAACCTCACCTTGCGGTTCGAGACGCAAGGCTTCCAGAGCATACTTGCGAAGCCTTTCCAGACTTTCCGCATAATCCGGCTCGTCCGGCTCCACATCGGCCCAATAAAGTGCTTGTTCGAAGCTGGAATCGTTCAATACTTCGTATTTATCCTCCTTCAAACGAAGCATGGAATCCAGAATACGCGCCGTTGCTTCCTGGGGATTGACTACCGCACCGACGGTTGTACCAAATACATTCGACCGGATCATTGAATCCGAAAGACGCCGTGCCAGTTCACCTTGTGGAAGCGGTGCACCAAGCAGCCTGGCGAATTCCACTTCCAGCTTGCCAGCATTTTGCTCCAGTTCAAGCTGCATCCGCAGCAGTCTCGTCAGCATGGTGTCAGGCACTATTTCACCATGCTGTAACCGTGCCTTATGGTGCTGAAGCAGTGCGAAAATGTAGGCGCTGAGATATTCGGTCGCGATAATGCCGCGCTCACGATATTCGGTAAATTTAGGATGAGCTGGACTAATGCTATTGAAAATATTGCGAAAAGCATCCTTCACCCAGTCAAACAGATCATCTCCGGTCGGCACGATGCCTTCTTTTATCCTGGTAAAGGTAAAAAATTTCTGCAGACTTTCATCGAGGGCAAAATGATCTCCTCCCCGTAATCCTGGCAATGCTGAAGGCGCTCCTGCCTCGCAATAGTGAACGCCCAGATAATCGCCAACGATACGCAGCGGTACGAATTTGGCGATCGTTGCGACCACATCGATTTCATCAGTGCCTTCAACTTGTGCCTGATGTGTCCAGCGCTCAGCCTCCTCGCGGGCCAGGCGGATAAGCGTGTCCTTGTCGCTACGTGACACAGCCCGTCGCAATATTACGTCATCAAGTTGATAAAGATCATCGCGATCGGTACCGAGCATGAAATGTGTGTAAGCATCTGGATGCCTGGTTTTGTCATCCGTGGCACGCGCCATCTCGGCGGCATACAGATCCACCGTGAAGAGATCAGTGCGCACCAGACATCGAATGACTTCCGGATGCCGCATAACTATTACGGGACCAATCGCTGGTTTGAAGATCGGCATAGTGCTTCTTGGTTGCGCCAGGAGTTCCTGGAACATCGCATCAGGTGAAGTGGCCAACCATTGAGTGATTATCTGCGCAACCGCAGCGCCGCGTACTTGTGCGGCTGCGGTGAAGGCTGTAATTGCAGCTTCTGCTGCCTGCTTGTCCCGGCGATAAACTTCTGGATCGCTGGCGTACTTAGGATCATCTGGATTGGGAGGATTGGGAGGATTGGGAGGACTGGGCGGCGGAGGGGGTAACGGTGAACTCGCCTCGGCATTCGCAATATCGCTCAGAAAGCTTGCAGTCGGTGGTGGAGAATTGGGCGCCTCCTCTCTACCCGGCGATGGGTTGCCCTGCTTCTTTCCCGATGTCATTTGGATTAGCTTGATGAAACCGCAAACCATGCCATAAAGCTGATCCTTTATTGTCATCCCATTTTGCCTGGCCATATCGCCTCCCCTTTCTACAACGTTTTCATGTACTCAATGACTGCCCACACCTGTTCGTCTGTCCACTCGCTACCGTAGGCATGACCGACATTTGAATTACCGTGCACTGTTGTATCATGCTCGGCAAAGTGCACAGCATCGCCAGGGCTGTATTCATCAAGCGCAGGAGCCTTGTCCCATACAAAGCCAATTTTTTCTTCATCATATTTGATATTGCCGCGAATAAATTTCACCGGCCGTTCAGCAGGCCGCAAGAGATGCCACAAAGTTGGTACAGAGCCGTTGTGAAGATAAGGTGCCTGAGCCCAGATACCATGAAGCACATCCGGCTTGTAACCCGATGCCTCACCGCGCGGCGTGACGAAATACGCCTCGTCATCGGCTGCGCGACTGCCTCGTTTGGGACGACACCAATCACTGCCACCCCGTTCAACGTAAAGTTCACAAGTCTCACGGATCAATTCAAGCAATCCCAGACGAGCCGTCGGCGTGATCTGCATTGCCCGGTTCATATCAGTGCCGATGTTATAAACCTTCTTATTCTGAGAATAATGACATGCAGAAGCGCACTGCTGTTCGAAAAGAGGTTTGCCTTTGGCCGCCAGATCAAGATCCACGGAAAAGGGGTAAGGAGAAGGTGGCAAATCATTGATAAACGGATTCATTGCCTTATGGATGCGGACATTTACTTTAGATGGATCACCTCCCGAGGAAACCCCTGAGGCGAGTACCCGTGCCTCGGCTGCCTGATTCGCATCCCAGTTAGCCAGGCCATGGTCACGTGAATACCACAGACTCTTGATATCGGAAATGCCTGGAAGATGAGATATCCATTCATTTGCCGTATTAAACAGTCGCTCACCGGCCTTTTTAAGACGTTCTTCCCGTGGGAGATTTTCTAGTCCTGCAAAGAAAGGATGATCATCCGGCAAACGCGCCAGGTAGCTGTCACGTCTGGCATGCACCGCGACCAGTCCAGTAGCGGTGCCAAACGCATCCATGCGCCCGGGAGTTGGACCAAATGCACTTGGTGCTTTTTGTCCCTCTTTATCCGTGTGCATCAGATTCGAGGCCTGGGCCAGATACATAAGCTCCGTTGTCTTGGCCAGGCCAATCAGAAACTTGACTGCCTCTTCGAGGTTACCCAATACACGCGTAACCTGAACCTTGGCGTACTCAGCACTGGCTAACCGCTCCTCAGGCGTTTTACCACCGTAAAACCAGGCCGGGTCAGTCTCAATCCTGTTTTTAAGGAATGCAGCAATTCTGCTAACCTGATCAAAATCAACCTGAATTTTGCCTGGGTCAGGGCTGTCCACTTTAATGAGTTTCTTGGCCGTATCGTAGAGCAGGCCAACGTATCCTGACGACTCGATTTCGGTATTAGGTGCACCGATTAAATGGCGGATACGATCTTTAACGTAGACCCGGCCGGTATGGCATGCGCCACAAGAGAAAAAGACGTTATCTGTGCGTTTATCCTCTGGAACTACCGGATCCTGTGCCGTGAAAAGCCCATAAGGCAAAGGATGGCGTTGTTCTGGCGGAAGCAGCTTACCCGATTCGGGATCATAGTCATCCGGATGGGGACCAAACCCCAGGTTACCCAGCGAGCCCTGTCCTTTCCAGATATCAGGATAAACTTCAATTACGGCGCGCAGCAGCACATAAGGCATACCGTTGAAAGCAAGTGGACGGGTATTAAACCATTCGCGGCCCAACCGATTGCTGTACCAAGGTGTACGCGCTTCGCGGTCGGTCACGATTCGTTTGATGACAGCATCGTTCAAATAGACAGCCTGTTGCTGTTCTCGCTGTGCGCGCTCCTCCTCCCAGCTGAGAGTCTGCTGGTCGGGTGGGTGAACGTCTCCTTTCCGGGAATCTTTGCACGAAATGAGCGCCGCGAGGATGAACAGAGTCATTGCGCAGCGAATCATGGTGGAAGTGAAAAAGCCTGGATTCTTCATTGCAGCCCCCTTCCAGACAGTTGGCGGAAAGTTATTCTACTGCGCTTTTTCTCATGATGACAATGTCAAATAATAACAATGCATCGAATATATTGGACAAGAATTAATCTGTCCGGTTTATCGGTGCAATGTTGTAATAACAGCGCCCTGACATGATCCGAACAGCCTATAAATTTACGCCGGGTGGAAGGGATAACGGCAAGCAATCCGGGGACATACGGGGTACGCGAACGCGAATCGCCACCACCACGAACAAAATGCCAATGCAAGAGATTAAATGTTTCAGTGTGTGACCGCTGATGCCGATAGCATCATAGACAGGCATGTCGCCGAGTTCAAATACCTTCGCCAGTACGTAAGCTGCAAGCGGTGCCCACATGAACGTTGATGGTTTTAAGCGGGAGGGGAACAACAGCATAATTAATGGAACCAGAACAATAGGCAAGTACTGGACCAGCACGTAGAAGCGCAGATCTCCCCGCCCATGTAACTCCGTGAAGTACCAGTAAAAAACTGACAACGATCCAAATAAAAGCAATGGAATCAACAAATTTCGGCCGTAACGCTCGCTGATATGTTCTCCAACGATGATGCAGAGAAATGCCATGAATGCCGCAGCCATGGGTAGCCGATCCCAAACCAGTGTGGCGTTATCGGGTTCCAGATGATAGTAAGCTGAGCCCAGCCCTATGAATATCGTGGCGATAAAAAATACCGCATAACCCGACCGCAAAGCCCGCAGCGCTCCTTGTGACTTGCTGGATCTCAGCATCGCCAGACCCACAGCCCCAACCAGAACAAACGCAACGCTGGAGGCAACGTCATAGAAGTTCGGGATACCCAGAAAGTACCTGGTATCCGCGAAATTGTTGTAGTGCGGATCTTGCGGAATTGCTTCTTGCGTAAAGACGCCCATCGCGCTAGCGATCGCAATGACGATGATGAATATCAGTCGCTTTTTGTGTGCAAGATGCTGAGGTATATCCACGGCAGGCATCGTCTTACACTGAGCGGAGCGGCGCAATGGGACAATTAAGCGCGAGTATTCGGGTGCAGTACGACGTAATGCACGGACGATTCTGAAACAAATCAACTCTTTGGCGTTTCGTATACATCTGTTTTACCCGTTCGCCGCAACATCTTATTAACCTGATCCACATGCATCTCCTCTTCGACGATGAGACCGCGCGCATAATCCTCCAGCAGCACTGATTTACTCTGGGCCAGCTCCAGCAACGCATAGTAGGCAGTAAGTGACTGGGTTTCATGCGCCAGTGATTCTCGCAGAATATCGCCGATATCATGCACGTGCGTTTCCAGCAGAGGGCCGATCGCAAGTGAGGGATACCCCCCCAACAGTGTGACAAGTTCGCCGGCTTTATGTGCATGGAGCAAGCCTTCTTCGGCTTGTTCCTTGAGCCATTCCACCACTGGAATACGGTTATAACCAAATACCATCAACGAATAATGCGTATATCGCACCACTCCAGCAAGCTCAAGCTCCATGATCTTGTTCAGCAGCGCGATTGCCTTGTCTTTATCGAAATCCATGTGTGTCTCCTTTATGGTTATGAACGTTCAAGGAACATGTGCACCAGTTTGCCGCATCAGAGTACCCCGCCATGGCTTTCATAAAATTACAAGGCATCGACCAGGCACAGCATTGCATCCACATCAGCATATAGGAAAAACAAATACTTTTTTAAAATTTATTACGCATAAACCATTGCACCTGTCATGAGTCCCTTGCTCTACAGTGCCGCTTCGTCGAGCGAGAGCAGGGCGGCATTACCACCCGTGGCCGCCGTGTTGGTACAAACCGTACGTTCGACAGCGAAGCGATGGAGGTAATGCGATCCGCCCGCCTTCGGTCCGGTACCCGAGAGTCCCTCGCCGCCGAACGGTTGTACGCCGACGACCGCGCCAATCTGGTTACGGTTGACGTAGAGGTTGCCGACCCTGACGCGCGCGCGAATGAAATCGACGGTCTCCTGGATGCGTGTGTGCACGCCGAGCGTGAGGCCGTAACCGGTCGTGTTGATTGCCTCGCATACTTTATCCAGCCGGGTTGCTTTGAAGCGTATAACATGCAGGATCGGACCGAACACCTCGCGCTCGATCCGGCTGATCGCATCGATCTCATAGGCCCTCGGTGCAAAGAAGAAGCCATCCCTGGTTTCGTCCGAGAGCGGTGCTTCAGCGATGAAGCCGGCCTCGCGGCTCATGCGTTTTGCGTGCGCTTCGAGCTTGGCGAGCGAATTGCTGTCGATCACCGGCCCGATGTCGGTATCGAGCTTCATCGGATCGCCGATCCTGAGTTCGGCCATCGCACCCCTGATCAGGCTGATGACGCGCTCGGCGATGTCCTCCTGCAAGAACAGCACCCGCAGCGCCGAGCAACGTTGGCCCGCACTGTCGAATGCCGAGGTCAGCACGTCCCTGACGAGTTGCTCGGGCAGCGCCGTCGAATCGGCGATCAGTGCATTCAACCCGCCGGTCTCGGCGATGAACGGCACGATCGGTCCCGCGCGCTCGGCAAGCATGCGGTTGATCACATGCCCGGTGTCGGTACCACCGGTGAAAACAACGCCCGTGGTCGCCGGATGTCTCACCATCGCCGTGCCGATAACGCGCCCGCTGCCCGGCAGAAAATGGAGCACCTCACCCGGCACGCCTGCTTCGTGCATCAGTTGTATCGCGGTATAGGCGGCGAGTGAGGTGCGCTCGGCGGGTTTCGCCAACACGCTGTTACCCGCCGCGAGTGCACCCGCGACCTGGCCTGTGAAGATCGCAACCGGAAAGTTCCACGGGCTGATCGCTACGAACACACCGCGTCCATGTAAACTGAGCTCGTTGCGCTCGCCGGTCGGACCCGGCATCACCTTTGGTTCGGCGAAGTCGGCGCGCGCGAGCCCCGCATAGTAACGCAGAAAGTCGATTGCCTCGCGCACGTCGGCGAGCGCGTTTGACACTGTCTTGCCGGCTTCGCGTACGCAAAGTGCAATCAGCACCGCCATGTCGCGCTCGAACAGATCGGCCGCGCGTTCAAGAATCTCTGCGCGCCTGACACCGCCGAGGCGATCCCATGCGCCTTGCGCAGCAGCTGCCGTGGATGCCGCCCGCGTGACCATATCAGGCGTGGCGTTCAACACTGTGCCGACCTGGCGCGAATGGAGCGCAGGATCAAACACGGCCGCACCCTCACCGGGATACGGCTCTCCACCGATCAAGGGTCGCGCTTCGAAGCCGTGTTCAATCGCAACCGCGACCGCATTCAATAGTAGCCTGGCCTGCGCCGGATCGCTGATGAGAAGGCCGCGCGAATTCTTGCGATCGGTGAACAGATTTTTCGGCAACGGAATGTGCGGATGCGGTTTTGCGCTCATGGCTTCGATCTGATCTACAGGATCCGCGATGATCGAGGCGATCGGCATTTTATTATCTGCGAACCGGTTGACGAATGATGTACTGGCGCCGTTCTCGAGCAGGCGGCGCACGAGATAGGCGAGGAGATCCTTGTGTGGACCGACCGGGGCATAGATACGGCATTGCACACCAGAATGATCAGCACCGACGGCCTGATCGTAGAGTTCCTCGCCCATGCCGTGCAGGCGTTGGAATTCGTAGTCGGAACGATTGCCGGCAAGCACTTTGACTGCGGCCAGCGTATGCGCATTGTGCGTCGCGAACATCGGAAAGAACGCGCTCCGGTCGGCGAGCAGCATTCGCGCACAGGCAAGATAGGAAACATCGGTCGAAGCCTTGCGTGTAAACACGGGAAACCCATCGATGCCGAGTTCCTGCGCGCGCTTGATCTCGCTGTCCCAATAGGCACCCTTGACGAGCCGAACCGGAATGCGCCGCTTGTGCTCGCGCGCGATGGCAGCGAGCCAATCGATCACCGCCGGCGCACGCTTCTGATAGGTCTGCACCGCAAGGCCCAGACCTTCCCAGCCGGCAAGTTCTCGCGTGCTGCTCAAAGCCTCGAAGATATCGAGCTGGAGATCAAGACGGTCCGCTTCTTCCGCATCGATCGTAAAGCCGATCCTGGCTTTGCATGCCGCCTGGCAGAGTGGCATCAGCTGCGGCAGGATCTCGGCCAGCACCCGTTCGGCCTTCACATATTCAAGCCGTGGATGCAGCGCTGACAGCTTCACCGAGATCGAATTCCTCGCAAAAATGTCGCCGTGCTGCGCCTCCTTGCGTGCCTCGTGCGATGTAATCGCCGCGATCGCGCCGGCATAAACGCGTGCATAGCGCTCGGCGTCTTCACGTGTGACGGCCGCCTCACCCAACATGTCGAACGAGAAGCGGTAGCCACGCCGTGCCGCCTCCGTTCCGCGCCTCAGCGCCTCCTCAATCGTGCATCCGAGCACGAACTGCCTGCCCATGATGCGCATGGCGGCGCTCGTTGCTTGGCGGATAACAGGCTTGCCCAAGCGCTGCACCATGCGGCTGAAAATATTCGTCCAGTCCGATCTCCCTTCGCCGAGCCTGACCACATGCCCGGTCAGCATCAACGCCCAGGCCGAGGCGTTCACGAACAGCGACGATGATTGCCCGAGATGCTTCTCCCAATGCACGCTGCCGATCTTGTCCCTGATCAGCCTGTCCTGTGTTTCGGCGTCCGGCACCCGTAACAGAGCTTCGGCGAGGCACATCAACGCGACACCTTCTTCAGTCGACAGTGCGTATTGGTGAAGAAACATGTTGAGCCCGCCGCGCCACCGCTGCATCCGCATCCGCTGCACGAGGTCACGCGCCAGCGCCTCCGTCGCCACCCGTTCCATTGCACTCAACCGTGCACGCGGGATGAGCGCATTCACGGCTTCGGTTTCGTCGCAAAGATAGAGGTGCGCCATTGCGGCACGCGCAGGATGTATCCTCATGCGCGGATAACTCTGTGGCCAACGGTAAAAGACAATGATCGGCGAATTTTTGCAGCGTGTCTGCACAAACTCCTGAACTCTTTGCAGTCGTATTTCTTCGCAACCCGGATCGAGGCGCCATTCCCGGAGTTGATGGTGCAGGCGTACACACACGAAGCGAAATTGACCGGGAAAACAGGAACTGAAAGCATTGCTGGAGAGAAGATAATTTTTTCCAGGGAAAGTAAGTTCAATTGGCGGCTCCGAGGAAATTTGCCAGGAGATTATCCAAACAAGTTGAGATATTTACCCGCTGTCGTGTTCCGTCTGTTTCCGGCTCATCTTCAGCGCTATTAAATCGATGTGTCTTGAGTACGTCAGCAATACGCCCGTTGAAACGTTCGACCATCCCATTGGTTTGCGCAGTGCGTGGCCGGGTCAGGCGATGTTCGATACCGAGTTCCTGGCACAGCTGGTCAAAACTGAAAAGACCCTGCCATAACCAGCTTTCATAAGCATGTCCAGTAACAGGCGAGGCTTGAGGTGAGGCGTATGAATCAAAGGGCCGGGTACTCTCGATAGGATCGATAGGACGGTCATACCAGATCAAGAGTCCAAATATAATGAATAAAGCCAACCCCGCGAAGGCAAGGTCCGGCTCTTTTATCTCATTTATCGGAGGCATCGTTTTACTAACACTAACCGCGTACAGGAAAAATAAACGCCCTTTTTTCTAAAATTTATTATACATAAATCGGATGGCGAGGCAGAAATACTGCTGAATAATCGCAAAAATATCTGATTTTGATTAAAGGCAGAATAGAAATCCTGGCAAGGAGAAGCAACTTGCCTTTCGGGTAAAGGGTGTCCGGTCAGTACGTTCAATTCATTCTGGTACAGCGCTGAAGATGAGCCGGAAACAGACGGGATGCGACATATAAGCGCAATAACTATACCGGCAGGCACAAATATCCAGAAATAACCCAGTAGAATACGTTTATTGTATTGTTGTTTTTGGATGGGTAATTTCGCAAAAGTATTCAGCAAATGGCCGATATCGTACTTGTCATTCATTTTCTGTTCGTACTGTTTGTCATCGGCAGTCTCCCGCTGATTTTGGCAGGCAGCGGGATGGGGCTGGGCTTTGTGCGAAATCGAAGGTTCCGGTTCGTGCATCTTGCTGCCATCCGGTTCGTGCATCTTGCCGCCATCCTGTACGTTACCGCCGAGCCCCTTCTCGGCCTGATATGTCCACTGACATATGGCTGGAGGATGCGCTGCGCAGCACGCCGACCGAGACAGGCTTTATCGAGCGCTGGCTGCATCGCATCCTGTTCTATGATCTTCCGGGATGGGTGTTTCTGGTAGCGTATGTGTTGTTTGCGTTTCTGGTGATCATTACTTTCCGACTCATTCCACCGCAGCCGCGCCGCTCATCGCGCTGAGTTCTGGTCGCAATTGACCGGATTTTCTGCACGGCGTAAGACGCATGCATAGAAAGACGTTTATGCACAAAGAAGGTGAAGTAATTTCATTTCTATTTCAGAAGATTAATAATAGGGCACCTCTAAAAATACCTAAGAACCTGTTCAAGATCTCGATCAAGGGAGGCAGTGCAAGACAAAATTGAACGAGAAAGCGGAGCATACTTGAGGTATGTGAGCATTTTGAGTTCAATTTCAACGCCGTAATGCGCCCTTCAGCGAGATATTGAACAGGTTCTAAAACCGGTACCTGGTGAAAATTAACAGGAGAGAATATGTCCACCACACGCTTTCCCGTCTCAATCGCAACACCCGCAAGAACAATCGACGACGTTACTCACCGATTAACCGCCATTATTGAATGGTCAAAGCAGAATAATTCCCGCACAGGTTATTTTGCAGCGCTCTATCGCAAGGTCATCATCCAGGCTAAAAAAGGAATCGAGGAAGGCTTGTTCGATGACGGGCCACGCATAGAACGTCTGGATGTGATTTTTGCCAATCGTTATCTTCAAGCCTGTTATCAGTACCAGACGGGACAGACGCCAACCCGATCCTGGGTACGCGCCTTTGATGAAACCAGGCATTGGTGGCCCATCGTCCTGCAGCATTTATTACTGGGCATGAATGCCCATATCAACCTTGATCTGGGTATTGCCGTTGCAGAAACGGTGCCACCCGCAGCATTACCCGGCCTGAAAAGCGATTTTGACAAGATCAATCAAATCCTGGCCAGCCTGGTGGGCGACGTGCAAAACGAACTGGCCGAGATATGGCCAACGCTGCGATTGTTGAACCGTTATCTGGGCAGTGTGGACACATCCCTGATCAATTTCAGTATGGTAAAAGCGCGTGATGCTGCCTGGTCATTTGCTGAGACCCTGTCGCCCTTAACCCTGGAACAGCGTCAACAGGAAATTGCGGACAAGGATAAAGCCATCGCTCTGTTTTCCAGCGTGATTTCTCACCCTGGTTTTACCGCTTCTTTCCTGAATAAAATAATCCGTCTGGGCGAACGGGGAACGACCCGCCAGCATATAGAGATACTGGAGTAATCTTGCAAAACCGGAACATCCATCCAATGTGGATAATATCGTTTTGCGATGTTGTGTCTAAATGTTTTTTAGACAACCCTAAAACAATCCAAATAAGTTCTGCAATATGATCCATTCACAATCAGGTATTCATGATCATTTTCACCAGATTAGGTATACCTTTCCCCTGAATGTAAGGATCACGGGCCAGATCAGTACAGTGCTGCAGCAGCAGCGCCTTGACACGATCGGGATAGCCGATAAATTCTCGCCGGGCGGAAAGAAAAGCTGCCAGCAACCCCGAGACATGCGGGGTGGCCATACTGGTACCACTCATCTCGACATACGCATTACGCATGGTGAGCTTGCTTTTCGGCCACTGATGGCGTGCCGAGAGAATATTCTCACCCGGGGCGACCAGATCCGGTTTCATGCGTCCATCGGCAGTCGGGCCGCGTGAGGAGAAATAGGAAATGCCATAGGTATGCGGATTGGTTTTGTGCACCGAGCCAACAGAAATGGCTTCCTCCAGATTGGCCGGATCACCGATGGAAAGATCCATGTTGGCCGGTATCACACCACTGGCGGAATCGAGCAGCGCGTAACCCTCATTGCCAGCCGCGAGACATACCAGTACTCCCTGACGCCACAGGCGTCGCAGTTCCTGACACAGTGGCGTATGACCACAACCGAAAACACTGGGATCGAAATTGCCGCCCAGGCTGAGATTCACACCATGGATGACCAGTTTGCCGGCACGTTCATTCAGTTCTGCAATGGTATCGAGCGCCTTGATGATGAAAGCATCTTCTCCATTGCCGTTGTCCTTGAGCACCTTGAAACCATAAAGCCTGGCCTCGGGTGCCATTCCCTGCAGCAGGATTTCAGATTTATCCTTTTCATCGTGCGGTAAGGTCAGCGTGCCTGCAATGATGGCGGCAACGTGGGTACCGTGGCCATGACCATCCAGTGTGCCAAAACCGCTGTCGCCAGGTTTCAGTTCCCTGGGGCTGCCACTGCTGGTGCAATCCCACTGTGCGACCACATTGTTGTGTTTTTTGAAATGCGGGTGATCAGCAGCGATTCCGGTATCGAGCACGGCCCAGGCGATATTCTGGCCACAGGCGCCATAACCCAGATTAGCCGGACGTACTTGGATCGTGTGTGCCGATTGATGCAGCAGCGTACGCTTGAGCGCATTGCGCCAGACGCGATCGATTTTCAATGTACTGCAGTGCGAACGTAATTCCTCGATTTCACTCCGGGTCAGATCCGCCGAGATGAAACGGCGCATAAGCTGGATGCGCCCTTCTTCGGGTTCAGCGTTGTTGAAAATCAGGACATTCTTTATCAGGTTACTGAGGCGATCACGCACCTCATCCAGCGAGGTGGCATCATCGTCATCTGAAACCAGTTGAATCAGTGTCGGGTGTCTCTGCTCACGGTGGCCATCCTCGATGTTGTCGACCAGATCCTTTATCAGAATATTGCGACCCACCGGGTTGCTGAAAGTGGGCTCGGCCATCTCAGGCATAACCTGGCCTACGATATCGAGAATGAGGATTGGATGCCCATTCGAGATTCATCATCAAACCGGAATGATGCTTAACCTTCGCACCACAATGATCCGCTACTTACGGATTCTGGTGAATATGATGATGAGGATGGCCTGGAATGGCATGGCGTGCATGATCACTTAGCTGAGCATCAAACCATTTATGGATAGCTTCAATCAGCTTTGTTTCATTAGCCGAATAGTCAATTTCAGCTCCATTGGACAGTTCTTTATACACAATTTTGATCTGGCCTGGTTCTGCCATCCGCAATTCTGCCAAACCAGGCATATCTGCACCATGAATTTTGGCCGGATCAGAAAAATCGCCTTGAATAAATTCTTGTGAAATTTTTGACAAATGTTCACGTATCAACTCAACTTGTTCAATATTGGAACTATCTTTCGCAAGAACCTGCTGCAAACCACCTGCTGCTGTTTTCGAGAAAATATGTATTGTCTGCTCTAAACTGAAAGGCATCACATGAGCCCCGCGCTCTGCAACTTCATCCAGTCGTTCCTCTGTTACTTTTTCTCCTGCCCGGACAGATAAAGTCATAAACAGCATGCTTAACAGAGCTAAGATTATTAGTCGTCTTTTCATTTTGTTACCTCTCTTGTTTATAACCAAAAAAGTAAAGTTAGAATTTATAAAATAATCCGAAAACCAGTAAACTCTACAGGCTGATTTGTTTTTATCAGGTATTCATGATCATTCTTACCAGATTGGGCATTCCCTTACCCTGAATGTAGGGATCACGCACCAGATCGGTACAGTGCTGCAATAACAGTGTTTTGACGCGATCCGGATAACCAATGAATTCCCGCCTGGTGGAAAGGAAGGCCGCAAGCAGCCCCGAAACATGCGGAGCAGCCATACTGGTACCACTCATCTCGACATACGCGTTACGCACGGTGAGCTTGCTTTTCGGCCACTGATGGCGTGCCGAGAGAATATTCTCCCCTGGCGCAACCAGATCGGGCTTCATGCGTCCATCGGCAGTCGGGCCACGTGAAGAGAAATAGGAAATGCCATAAGTATGCGGATTGGTTTTGTGCACCGAACCGACAGCAATGGCATCCTCCAGATTGGCCGGATCACCGATGGAAAGATCCATATTAGCCGGTATTACACCGCTGGTGGAATCGAGCAGCGCGTAGCCTTCATTACCGGCTGCAAGGCATACCAGCACTCCCTGGCGCCACAGGCGCCGCAGCTCCTGGCACAGCGGCGTATGGCCACAACCGAAAACACTGGGATCGAAATTGCCGCCCAGACTGAGATTCACACCGTGGATAACCAGTTTACCGGCGCGCTCATTCAACTCCGCAATGGTATCGAGCGCCTTGATGATGAAAGCATCTTCCCCGTTGCCGTTGTCCCTGAGTACCTTGAAACCGTAAAGCCTGGTCTCGGGTGCCATCCCCTGGAGCAGGATTTCAGATTTATCCTTTTCATTATTCGGCAAAGTCAGTGTACCGGCAATGATAGCGGCAACATGGGTGCCGTGACCATTGGCATCCAGCGTGCCAAAACCGTTATCGCCGGGTCTCAATTCCCGGGGAGAGCTTTTACTGCCGCAACCAGTACAATCCCATTGTGCGACCACATTGTCGTGTGCCTTGAAATGCGGGTGACTGGCAGCGATTCCGGTATCAAGCACAGCCCAGGCGATATTCCGACCACAGGCACCATAGCCCAGGTTGGCCGGCCGCACCTGGATCGTGTGTGCCGATTGATGCAACAGGATACGCTTGACCGCATTGCGCCAGACACGATCAATTTTCAATGTACTGCAGTGCGAACGTAATTCCTCGATTTCACTCCGGGTCAGATCCGCCGAGATGAAACGGCGCATAAGCTGGATGCGCCCTTCTTCGGGTTCAGCGTTGTTGAAAATCAGGACATTTTTTATCAGATTACTGAGGCGATCACGCACTTCGTCCAGTGAGGTGGCGTCATCGTCATCCGAAACCAGTTGAATCAGTGTCGGGTGCCTCTGCCCACGGTGACCATCCTCGATATTGTCGACCAGATCCTTCATCAGGATATTACGACCCACCGGGTTGCTGAAAGTGGGGCCGGCTGTCTCACGCACGGCCTGGCGCACGATATCAAGCGACAGATAGCCTGTACCCGAATGCGGATTGGATTCCCAATCCGGGTTAATCATCAGTCCGGCGTGATTTTCAACTTTCACGTCACGACTGTTGGGCTGATAATCGTTTTCCAGATGTGAATCGAGTGCGACCGGATCAAGACGCTCGGCAACATTCAGCCAGTGATCAACACATTCCGGTACCGCAAGCGGCTTGCCGGGGTCGATTTTGCCCAGCACATCCTGCACTTCCTGAATGCCCAGCGGCGAGCCAATAGTGATGAACAGGCGCACATCACAGTCAGCCTTCTTCAACTGGCGCAATACATGGTAGGCGATCATTGAACCCTGGCTGTGGCCGATCACAATAAAGGGGCCGCCGCCCACGTCCAGACGATCGCGCAACGATTGTTCCATCAGGCCGCGCTTGTGTTCATCAAAAAAGAAATCCTGCACATCCTTGAGAAATAATTTGGTAATACGCCGGGCGATCCACAACCGTACACTTTCCGGTAACGGCAGCACCTTCACATCAACTCCGCCGGGTTGTTTTTCCCCTTTGCGCAATCGCTCTTCCAAGGCTGTCATGATCTTGCGCTCGGCCGCACTCAGTTTGATTTCCGGCTCCAGCTCGTTTTCCTGCAGCGCCTGCACCCCCATTCCACCTGCATCCTCCGGCAGCGTATCCTTGTCGGCACAACTGGCGTCCTTGGGTTTGGGGTAACGATTACGATCCACCCAATACGCCATGCGAGTGCGATCTCCCATTGGTGCGCCAAACAAGGCCGTATCCCATTGGCACTTCAGGACTGATGCTATCGGTTTGTTGTCAATACCATGGATATAGACCACCGTACCGATTTCCGGTGAGCTACCTTCCTTGTTCAATATTGACGGAAACTCTACGGTTAAGTTGGCCCCAGAGCGAAAAAGTACCATGAAGGGGCTGGATGATTTACTACCGCCTGTTTTACTATTGGAACGGGAACCTCGTTTTTCTGTGGCCATGGTCTTTTCTCTCTATCTGAATTGCCCTGATTGCTACCAGAGCCATCTGGTCGAAATAATGCCAATCAAATAATACGCCCTGTCCGTGACAGACAGGAATCTATTTTGTGACTGTAATTTCTTGAATAAGCTGCAGCACTAAAAAATACGCAGAATTCACCAGCAACATCAAGGCTGAGCACTCACATATTCATCAGAAATAACCAGATATATCTGTTGACATCTTTCACATAATAAAAACACAATGTGAACTTTATTCACACGTAACAAGGTTAATAAATGGAACTTGTCGGTACAAGCGAGATTGCTGCACTCGCTTCAACCAGTCGATCTGCCGTCAGTAACTGGATTGCGCGAAATCCATCTTTTCCCAGGCCTGTTGCTGATCTTGCCTGTGGGCAAATTTGGGATAAGCGAGATATTAAAAAATGGTTATTACAAAATGGATATTTGAAGGAGGATGGAATGAAGGCAATTGACGATCTCGTAATTGGTGAATTGTACACACATGATTTTATCTGCAAAACTTTTGGTGGTGATGCCAAGAGTGGCACTTATCTGCCACAGAGCCAGCAAACCATTCTATGTGGCTGTTTCACAAATACGATGAATCCCGAGGCACCCGATGTTGTCCTGGTTGGCGGTGGCCCCAGAATAATGAGGAAAGCGGAAAAGCTCGCGGCTCAAGGCGGAGCTATTCCAATTTTTATGAAGCAAGGTACAAATCAGTGGGAATACATGGGTAAATATGAATTCATTAAACTCTCAAAGAACCCGGCTGATTTTGAATCCAAAGCGATAGCAGCAGATCGTAATGACGTAGCGGCAGCCCTTTTTTTTCATCCCATCTGATTTTCAGGAGAAAACTGATATGTTTCCACGTGAAATTATTATAAAAAACAAAGGAGTAGAAGAAAAAATAAACTTCTCTGATTACAGAATTCCCTTATCAGACAGGCTTTTCGGAGCTTTGGCGTGTGCTGCTGATGCTGGTTGGTGGATACTTGTTGCCTGTCTTAAGCTGGCCGTTATTGGATTAATATTAAATGTGTCATTCCTAATGGCTATTCTTCAGTCAGCCAGAAAAGCAAACAGGAGAAGTCGGTGATTCAGTGCTCCTGTCCAACATGTGGATCAAGAAATACAAAATCATTGAAAATTATCTACGAATCAGGGCAAAGAACGGGACGCTCAAGACGCAGATCTGTATACGGATCATTTTCCGGATCTCTATGGGCCGGACTTTCCACAACTGAAAGCCATTCATCGAGTCTGATTGCTGCTCATGCCGCACCTTCTGCTCCAGTTGTACCATTTTCCTGGTCATCCATCGGTGTTCCACTCTTCATCGGAGTGATATTTTTCGATTGGCCAGGCTGGATAATACCGGTTGTTATGTTCAGCTTCGCTATTCTATATGGCATCAGCGATATTTATGCGCAACAGCTCAATGCAATGAATGATTGGCACAAAAAGTTCCAATGCTTACGTTGTGGTACGGTGTTTAGACCTGTGGAAAGCGGTATAAATTAAATAATCCCCGACAAAGCTGGGGACTACTTAATTATTTGATTGGTCTGTTTACTGAACAACTGATGCGCGTGGTTTCGGCTTCGATCCATGCTTCCACCCGGGCCATCAGTTCGCCAGCTTCGATTCCGTTTGGATCGATCGGCTTGCCAATGCTCAGAATAATGGTGCCGGGATATTTGATGAAGGAATTTCTGCCCCAGAATTGTCCAGCGTTATGCGCTACCGGCACAGCCAGTGCACCCGTATGCACCGCCAGCCAGGCACCGCCGATACGGTATTTACCTTTTTTACCCGGCGGGATGCGCGTCCCTTCAGGAAAGACGACGATCCAGAAATTCTGTTGTAACCGCTCCCTCCCCTGCTCCACGATCTGCTCCAACGCCGCCTTACCGGCACTGCGGTCGATTGCAATCGGGCTGGTCATGGCCAGCCCCCAGCCAAAGAATGGAATACGCAATAGTTCTTTTTTGAGCACCCATACCTGTGGCGGAAAAATCTGCTGCAAGGCCAGTGTTTCCCAGGCGGATTGATGTTTGGAAAGAATAATTGACGGCTGCACCGGAATGTTTTCCCGTCCCAGCACTTCATAACGTAGGCCACAAATGGTGCGCAGCATGAACAACATCAGTCTGGTCCAGCCATAGGTGACCTGATAGCGGCGATGCGGAGGTAGCGGAAAACATGCCAAGGCAAATAGCGCATATGGTGGCGTGATGATCGCCTGCAGCAGCATATAAATCAGGGAACGTAAACCAGCCATTACAGTGCCTGTATTTCGAGACTGTCCACCACTGCCGAAAGATCCGGGTAAATTTGCGTTCCCACAGGCAGATCGTCGTTCGCCAGCGTGGCCTGGCCCTTACCGGTCAGTACCAGTACCGGTACAGCACCTGCTTTGGCTGCAGCCTGCAGATCGCGCAGAGAATCGCCCACGACGGGCACATGGCTGAGTTCAACGCTGTAGCGTTGCCGGATTTCCTTGAACATGCCGATGCCCGGCTTGCGACAAACACATTTATCATGCTGAGTGTGCGGGCAGAAAAACAGGGCATCCAGCCGTCCACCTTCCTGCTGCACAGCACGAAACATCTTGTCATTGATTGCATTGAAGGAAGTCATGTTGAGCAAACCACGCCCAATGCCGGATTGATTGGTGGCAGTCACCACTCGATAACCGGCGTGAGTCAGCCGCGCAATCGCTTGCAAGCTGCCAGTTATCGGTTTCCACTCATCAGGCGTCTTGATAAGCGTATCACCCCGCTGATTGATGACACCGTTCTGGTCGAGAATAATCAACTTCATTTATTTGCTATGTATTCTCAAGCCATTCAGGCAGCTAGCCGGGAAATATCTGCCACACGATTCATCGTTGCCTGTAAGGCTGCCAGCAGGGCCAGACGGTTACGCCGCAACACTTCATTTTCATCATTCACCATCACCTGGTCAAAGAAAGCATCAATCGGCGCTTTTAAGGCAGCGAGCATTTGCAGGGCAGTAACATAATCACCCTTCTGGAAGGCGTGACGGGCATCGGATTCTATTTCAGACAACGCACGATACAGAGCAATTTCAGCCGGCGCCTGCAAGCAGGCCTTATCAATGCTGACCGTGGCATCAAATTCCGATTTTTTGAGGATGTTGCTGACCCGCTTGTTGGCAGCTGCCAGACTGGCTGCTTCAGGCAAGGCAGTAAATGCCCGTACAGCAGCTAGTCTCCTGGGGATTTCACACAACAGGGAGGGCCGCAGATTCAGGACAGATTCCACCTCCTGAACTGTGTAGCCTTGATCACGCAGACTGCTGGCGAGACGATCGTAAAAGAAATCCTGCAACTGTTCTGTCAGCTGTGGTGTTACCGGACGGGCATGGCTTGATCCTGGGCTTTGTTCCCCGCTGATTTCATCCCGCAGTACACCAGCTGCGCGTGAAATCAGCACATCCAGTCCGATCGGTAGATCTTTCTCGATAAGGATGCGGATTACACCCAGTGCATGTCGCCGCAGGGCATAAGGATCCTTGTCCCCTGTCGGGAGTTGGCCAATACTGAACAGGCTGATCAGCGTTTCCAGTTTGTCAGCCAATGCCACACAGATACCCGTCATGCTGCGTGGTAATGTATCCCCGGCAAAGCGCGGTTTGTAGTGATCCTCAATAGCGAAGGCAATGGTTTCATCCACACCTTCGCGTTGAGCGTAATAACGCCCCATAATGCCTTGCAGCTCGGGAAATTCTCCAACCATATCAGTCAGTAGATCGGCCTTGGCCAGCATCGCGGCCTGATTCGCCTGTGCAGGCAAGTCGCCGTCGCCCAGCAACTGCCCGATAATTTGCGCCAAGGCACGTACATATCGGGTACGTTCGCCCTGTGAACCGAGTTGATGATGGTAGATCACCTTGTCCAGATCGGGCAGACGTGAGGCCAATGTTCGTTTGCGATCGTGATCAAAGAAAAATTTTGCATCCGCCAGTCTGGAACGGATAACGCGCTCGTTACCCGCAATGATCTGCCCTGGATCAGCCGGCGTGATATTGGAAACAATCAAAAACCGATTGGTCAGTTTTCCATCAGCATCCAGCAGGGGGAAATATTTCTGGTTAATTTTCATGGTGGAGATCAGACATTCCTGCGGCACTTCCAGAAAATCTGCTGAAAATGTTCCCAGCAGAACATTGGGGTGCTCTACCAGCGCCGTCACCTCATCCAGCAAAGCTGCATCCTCGATACACTGCAATTGTGCTGCACGCGCGGCAGTCTCCAACCCTTCCCTGATGCGGCTGCGACGACGATCAAATCCCGGAATAACGGTTCCTTCTGTTTCCAGGATGTGTTCATAGTGATCCGCATGATTAATCACCAGTTCCGCTTGCTTTGCTTCAAAACGATGCCCCCGGGTGGTGTTCCCGGCAGAGAACCCTAAAGCGCTGATCGGCACAATCTGCTGTCCATGCAGGGCAATCAGGCCATGTGCCGGACGGATAAAGTGTACATTCTCCCAGCCATCATCCAGCTGATAGGTCATCATTTTGGCAACCGGCAACTGGCGAATGGCCTCATTCACGGCTTTTTGCAACCCTGCCGCCAGCAGGATTCCGGTAACGCTCTGCTCCAGGAACAACATCTCTGCCTTGCCTTCCTGTACCCGTTTGAACACGGAGACAGCAACATTTTCCACTCCCAATGCAGCCAGTTTTTTATGCAGCGCCGGGGTGGGCTGCCCTTGCGCATCCAGCCCGACTGCCACCGGCATCAATTTGAGGGTGACGATCTGATCTGGTGCCTGGGCAGAAATAGCAGTCAGATGCACCGCCAGTCGACGGGGTGAGGCAAAAACAGTCGGCACCGTGTCCGGCGTGGTCAAATACTGTTGTTTTAGACTATCAGCAATTAATATGGCAAATGCATTGCCCAGTTTTGCGAGTGATTTGGGAGGCAGCTCCTCGGTCAGCAACTCAATTAGCAGACTTTCAGTCGTCATGCTGACTCCACCTGATCCAGGGTCTGAGCAACCCATTCACGTGGTGCCAATGGAAATGGCGGCTGCAGACGCAAGCGACTGTCGTAGTAGGCTTGTGCCACCCGACGCGACAGATTGCGAATACGGCCAATATAGGCCGCGCGTTCGGTCACTGAAATCGCCCCACGCGCATCCAGCAGATTGAAAGTATGCGCAGCCTTCAGCACCTGTTCATAAGCAGGCAACGCCAGTTGTGCATCAATCAATCGGTTGGTCTGTGTTTCCAGTTTGCCGAAGGAAAGCAGCAAAAATTCGATATCGCTATGCTCAAAGTTATAAGTGGATTGCTCCACCTCGTTTTGATGATAGACATCGCCGTAAGTCAACCCCTCCGTCCAGAGCAGATCAAATACGTTCTCCACACCTTGCAGATACATGGCGATGCGCTCCAAGCCGTAGGTAATTTCACCCGTGATCGGACGGCAATTGATGCCACCTACCTGTTGAAAATAGGTGAACTGGGTAACTTCCATGCCGTTCAGCCATACTTCCCAACCCAGCCCCCAGGCACCAAGCGTGGGATTTTCCCAGTCATCTTCTACCAGACGCACATCATTTTTCTGCAAATCCAGCCCCAGCATCTGCAGTGAGCGGAAATACAACTCCAGAATATCCCGTGGCGCGGGTTTCAGAACAACCTGAAACTGGTAGTAATGCTGTAGACGGTTGGGGTTGTCACCATAGCGACCATCCTTGGGACGGCGGGAAGGCTGCACGTAAGCAGCACGCCACGGCTCCGGCCCCAAGGCTCGCAGAAAAGTTGCAGTATGGCTGGTACCGGCACCAACTTCCATATCATAGGGTTGCAGCAAAGCGCATCCCTGCTGTCCCCAGTAGTGTTGAAGGGTAAGAATGATTTCCTGGAAAGTGGGGGTAGGCATGTCATAGTAGCTTGATAATGAATCGGGGCATTTTACAGAGTTTTGCGCCTGCCGGAAAATGCCGCCAAGCAACCGGTAAGTAGCAGCAAACCAATTAGCCAGAATAAGAGACTGTTACCCAGGCGCACATAGGGTGTGGCCCCGCCAAAGCCCTGCACGGTGCTGTGCAAACCGGCAGTGGTGAACATCTCCAGCTGCTCCAGTACCCTGCCCCGCTCATTGATGATGGCAGTGACTCCGGTATTGGTGGCACGCAGCATGTAACGGCCGGTTTCCAGCGCACGCATCTGCGAAATCTGCAAATGCTGACGCGGGCCGATGGAATGGCCGAACCAGGCGTCATTGCTGACATTGACCAGTAGACTAGCCTGTGGCAACTGCATGATGATTTCTTCGCCAAACACATCTTCGTAGCAAATATTGACAGCCACGCGCTGCCCGGCCAGATTCAGCGGCTGCTGATCCAGCCCGCCGCGTGAGAAATCCGATAACGGAATATGCAGCACGTCGATCACCCAGCCAAATATCGGCTTCAGCGGAATGTATTCACCAAATGGAACCAAATGATATTTACGATAACTTTGCTCGGGTGAAGCACCAAAACTGAACATAGTGTTGTAATAACTATCATCCGCCGGGGAACGTTCCACCAGGCCGATCAGTACATCGCCCTGACGGGAGCGAGCGTGTTCGGTCAGCAATTCCAGATAATCCCGTGGTGCCTGTTCGTAATACAGAGGAAACGAAATTTCCGGGGTTACAATCAATCTGCTCGGACTTTCCTGCACCAGCCGGACATACGTCCGCATGGTGGCGGACAGATGCTCCGGCTCCCATTTCATGTTCTGTGGAATGTTGCCTTGCAACAAGCTGACGGTCACCGGCTCCCCTTCCGGTTGAGTCCAGTGTATTTGTTGCAAGCTGAAACCAATGATCCAGACACTGCCCAGCCATAGCCAGAAACGACGGTTTTGTCTGTTTTCCAACCAGCAGGCCAGCCAGGCGGCGCTCAGCATCAGCAACAGCGATATGCCATACACGCCCACAATCGGCGCAAAGCCTGCCAGAGGACTATCCGGTGCTTGTGAATAACCGACTGCCAGCCACGGAAAACCGGTGAACAGAGTACCGCGCAGCCATTCCATCAATGCCCAGAGTGCTGCCACCACTCCCGGCCACGCCCAGGAGGCACGAAAATACCGCAGCGCTGCGATCCCGCCAGCCAGTGCAGGAAATAATGAAAGATAGGCACATAACACGATCAGCGCCAGCACTGCCAGCGCGGGCGCCATATGACCAAAATCATGCAGACTGACGTAAAGCCAGGTCACTCCTATGCCAAACAGACCCATGCCAAATGCAAACCCGGTTGATGCTGCCTGCATGGGTGTTCTGCTTGTGCGCCAGAGCAAGGCAAGCAGCGCCAGTGTGGCAACGGGTGCCGGATAAAAATAAAAAGGGGCAAAGCCGGTTACTGTCACCCCACCCAGCAGGAAGGCAGCAATCAGCCTGTAATAACCGTTCAATTTATTGACACTCCGGTTAAATCACGAGAAGAAAAGGGAAAACAAGGCTTGATTTTTACTGTTTTCCCAGTTCAGAGATGAATTTGAAAGGGAGGTATAACAAGGCGTACACCACAAAAAGATAGGCAATAAAGGCAAAAGGATTTTCCCGGAAACTGTCAATGATCGTTTTATGCTTGCCTTCCCGTTTGAGGCGATCATATTCCTCACGCACCCGCGCACTGCGCTCAACCTGGTAGGTATCCAGCAACTCCCGTGCCTGCTCGTATTGAGATTCTTCACGCACCCATAACGCTGGCATGGAAATTCCCCAGTTACCGGCCGTGGTTTCATAAAAATCAATCTGATGCTCGCTCAGCAGCACCCGCACCTCTTCCGCCTCATCATCCGGCACATTTCTTAATTTAAATAGCAGTTTTGACATTTGCCAATAAAATTCTACAAGATAAACTCGAATTCTCTATCAGAATGAAGCCGCTGTCTGCAGCAATAATTTGTATCATGCATATATCATCACTGATAAATTCTCTTCCCGGTTGATAATCCACTTTATATCTAGCTATCTGTCAAAAAGATAAAGCTCAGTAAGCTGGCCAGCATGAATCTGTTATTTGCTTGTCATGAAAGTGGCAGGAGGATGTGAAAATTCTGCGCACGTTGTCAAGGAGCTATGTAGAAATATTGCCGGGATAAGGGTATTCTGCATAACTTTCATTTACCTGAAAATATAATGTTGAGGACGCTCGGCGAATCTGGACCTGTTATTCAGGATGCAACCTTGATTAGAAATCGCCATAAGCTTGCGTAAAACTGAAAAAATTACCATACGGTTCAAGCAAGAGCGCTCTTTTGTTAAACTCCATAAAGGATAAATTGAGAGAGACATGTCTAATTTTATTCGCACTATCATAGTAATTGTTTATCTGGTGTGTGCCTCTGGCGGTGCCTATGCATCCTCAAAATTACCTGAAACAATCAGAGTTGAATCCGCTGCACTCACATCTGAGCCGCCTTGTGATCCCAAAATTCCACCAGCCTGGCGTGATGCGCAAGTTATTGAAGGCGTGAAAATTGATGCAGATCCAAGTTGCAGCCCGGATAATCCTGCCTGGATTGCCGTTGCTGTTAAAGGAACCAATAATGTTTCCATGGATACGCTTATGCAAACGCACTTTTCTCCAGACGCCATCATCAAGACAGATGATCTGGATGGAGACGGCGATCCTGATCGTATCGTTATCAAGTTGGAAATCATGGAATTAAATGGAAAATCCCCTGATTTTCCCGGCCAGGTTCCCACCTTTGATATCGCTCCTGGCGTACAACCCGGCGCCTGGGTTTTTGCCCCCAAAACCAGCGGCATGTCAACCGAAAATTTTGAAAGTGTGCGAGCCACTCCGCTGATCAGATTGCCATCACCGGTAATCCGGGTTGAGCAGGGAGATATCGTACAGATCGTGCTGGAAAATACGCATTACTTTCCGCACAGTATCCATTTACATGGCGTGGATCACCCTTTCCATTATGAGTTTAATGGTAACGATGGCGTACCTCAAACCAGTGAAATGGAGCTGATGCCTGGTGAACGCCGTATTTATCAATTCCAGGCACGTGAAACCGGCACCATGTTTTATCACTGTCACGTCCAAACACATACTCATTTGTCGATGGGCCTGGCGGGAATAATCGTTGTTGAAGAAAACCGGCCCAATAACTGGCTGCAAACATTGAATATTGGCGGTGGCCACGTACGGCACCGATCAGTTGCGATCAAAGAGGATTTTGATCGGGAATATGACTTGCACTACCATTCAATGGACAAGGAACTGGGTGACATTATTAAGGAATACAACGACCCACGTTTGACTGCGCGCGACATGAACCGACGCTACCAAATCAATAATGCTACCGAGGATTATTTTACAATTAATGGATTATCATTTCCTTATTCACTCAGAGAATCACTGATCATAGTTGATCCAGACGAGAAAATTAAATTACGTTTACTCAACAGTGGCAGTGAATCAATCGCGATTCACACACATGGGCATCATGCCATGATTACGCACTATGACGGAGTGGAGCATAATCCTATAGCACAAATCATGCGTGACGTGTTTGATCTAGCCCCGGCGCAACGTCTGGATCTGAAACTGGAAACCATCAATGACGGCAGACACAGTTATGGTGAAGGTGACTGGCTGATCCATGATCACCGTGAAAAAGGAATTACGACAAACGGTATGGCTGAAGGTGGCAGCATGAGTTCCATTGTGTACACTTCGTATCTTGGTGAAAACGGCTTGCCGGATACGAGTCACTTTGGTGTTAATCTCGACCATTTTTTCACCAAGGAATATTGGGAAAGAAAGGTTCCCGTTTGGCAAGACCTGGATGAAGCCGCTACTTTTGGAGCTGCCGCAGGAAGAACAATCAATCTTGACACCGCAACTCGTAACATTTTGCTCTATGCTTTAGGAGGATTGCTGGCTGGATTGCTCCTGTACTCGATCTTTGTCGGACGTAGTCATATCAAACAATATGCTGCAGCATTAATTTTACGAATCAGAGGAAAAAAAGGGGGTAAAGCGTAATGAACGCAAGATTCAAGATCATTTTTCTGCTGGCTGCCACTTTGCCATTCTGTTTCGATGCTATGGCGCAACAGCAGGCCACACCCGATGAACACGATCAACATGCCCAGCACGAACAGCATAGTGGTCATGAACAGAGTGAACCAAAGCAGGAAGAGGCCACACAGTCCGAGCATGATCACAGTGGGCACGACATGAGTACCAGCAGCGAAACGGCGGCTGAACATGAACATACTCACAAGGATCACAGCATTGATGCCGAATCGCATCAGGAAAAGCCTGTTCAGGATCATGCCCATAAGGATCACAGCATTGATGCTGAAACCCACGAACACCCGTCAGAGCATGACCATGACGTGCACCTGGGTGGAGCAGCTGATCATGGCGATATGCATCACCACCACCATGTGGATGATGGCCACATCATGGATCATGAAGGTACGATGATCATGGGTCAGAATCTTGACAAGCTGCCCAGTGGTTGTAAAAGCATTTCTGAAGAAGTGGAAATTACCGTTCGTGCAGGCAGAAAATATGCAAAAAGGTTTCCTGGAACCGTTTTTGCCTTTGATCAACAGCAGTGGCACGTTAAACCTTGTTCAAAGGTTACTTTTCATTTCACCAATGAAGACAACATCCGCCATCAATTCATGATGCATGGTCTGCCTAGATATATATATCAACTCGGCATGTTCCATCTGGAAGTCACGGGGCCGAAAACTGTCTCCGGCACAATTATCGTACCGGGATCGGACGACACCTTGCTGGTGCATTGTGATATTGCACAGCACATGGAAAAAGGAATGAAAGCCCAGCTCGTTATTGGTAAGGGTGGCCAGGATATCCCTAGCATCCCCGGATTGACGCCTTACAACATCACCGATGTTTATGAAGCTGAAGATCTGCCAAAAATAAGTGCATCTGAAAATAAACAAGACAAAAGCAAAGTGGTAAGGGAAATTACCAAGTCACTTGCCAAAAGTGATACACAAAACTACCTGATACTTCTGATTGGAGCACTGATAGGGTTATTCAGCATTCCACTACTCAGGAAAATCATTCCCAGAAGAAAAACCAGTAAGAATGAGGAATAAGTAAACAAAAATGTAAGTCATGTCCCTTCGCATAGCCGTGGGGACATGGCCTCTTCCTCCGTAACTTGCAACACAGGAAATAATCCATCCTGAGCAATCTTCCACCTCCACGAACTTTTCGGTATGTCCAGCACGTTATAGGATAAAGAGTCCGGGTACAAAAGAAAATCGGCATTCAGAGGATCATGCGCAAGTTACAGCTCTGCAACGCACCATACACGCAGCGCAGGTCTTCAAGCGTTACAGTAACGGGACTGCCAGATGGTGATCTCTCAGATGAGCCGCCGCAGAAACCCCTTGGCTATTGATTCGGCAATGTATCAATATATAAATGACGCCGTCCCAGAGAAAATTTCTTTGAAACACTCAAGGAGTTCAAGCGCATCACTTTACACAGCGACAAAACCGACTACAGCTTCTCGCCAGCCATTTACCTGCTATCTGCTGTCACCAACTCCAGTTGAATCTCAACAGAACCTGATCTGGCCAGGCGCCCCATCCCAGACAATAAGCTTTAGCAGCAATTGGTAAAGCCATAAACCCGTGACACCGGTAAAAGCTGGTGTTTTTATCGATCCCGTCTTGCCTGGTACTCGCCCGTACAGCCCAACCCTCAATCAATACCGTACAGTATTCAACCACCATTCTTTAGTCACAGGTGAGCTAAAAGCGCGCCCAATAGGCTGTAAATGCAGTGTACACACGCCAGGCCCTTGTGCTGCAGCAACCCGGGGAGACTCAATGGCGGCGGCGTCTGAAGCGCTGCGGGCCCTCAGCCAAACCATTTCTGACCCCCCTGGTGCGGGCAGCATCTTAGTCTGGCAACTGACTCCATCAAACAGGTCATTTCGCGTTGTTCCATGATCCTCTCTCCTCTCCCGGGGCAAACGTTTAAGCGTCATAGACACCAGGAGATGAATAAACCTGCCACTACTGTTTGCTACAAGAATTTCTTGAAACATCAATAAGGGTTGACATAGATCTTTATCAAAGGTAAATTCGCGACCCGATTTTAATAAACGGAAGGGGAAATATAAAATGATCTCAACAGTTTACGCCATTACACTCGTAGGGATAGGCTTGGTCATGGCAGTCTTTTATTTTGTGATAATTAATTCCAAAAAAACTGAAGCGGATTATCAATCCATTACAAAAAAATGGTACGGCGTGCGCAGTAAATGGTTTATTTTTTTACTGGCACTGGGAATCATCGTCACCTTCGCCTCACTGAATCCATTTCCAATTCCTGATCAACACAAGGAATATTCAAGCAATGATTACCAGACCGTCGCGGTAAATGGTCATCAATGGTACTGGACAATGACACCTGCCACCGTAAAATCAGGCCAGCCGGTTGAATTCCAGGTATCTGCCGCAGACGTGAATCACGGGTTCGGTATCTATGATGAAAACCTGGTATTGATTGCTCAGACCCAAGCTATGCCAGGCTACACCAATAAACTTATTCACACATTTGACAAACCCGGAAAATTCAAGATTCTTTGCCTGGAATATTGCGGCCTGGCGCATCATGTGATGATCACCGAATTGATAGTTGAATAAATAACCCTGCATTAACAATAACTTATTGGAGAATACAATGAGTACAACAGAAGTAAGCAGCAAGATTGAGTATTCCGATTCAGAAAATCGGAATGCACTAATCGCCGTTAAATCTCACCTGATAGCGGGGTTACTGGTATTTTTATTGATGATGCTCGCGGGGCTGGCCATGCGGGCGGCACAAGGCACTTGGTTGGAAATTGGCGCTGATCTGTTTTATCAGATAATGACAGTGCATGGCGCAGGGGTTGTGGGGGCCGCAATGATAACCTCGACTGGGGTACAGTGGTACTTTCTGCGCCAATACGTACGGCTGAGTAACGGAGTTTTCTGGACCAATTTCTTTATTTTCTTGACGGGTGTTGTGCTGATCCTTGGCTCTATTTTCTTAGGAAAGTATGGTGGTGCATGGACGTTTCTCTTTCCGTTACCCGCTATTTCAATGGGAGCCTGGTCCGCGGGCGCTGCAGCCGCCTTTCAGCTGGGTTTGCTCATCATCGGTGTGGGGTTCTTGATTCTCTATCTAGATTTCGGCCGCGCTATCCTAGCACGCTATGGTAGCCTGGCACGTGCTCTGGGGCTTACCCAGCTTTTTGGTAAAGAACCGGTAAATTACAAGCACCCGGCAGCAGTGGTTGCCAGCACGATGGTGCTTATTGTCAACTTTATGGGTATTGCCGCAGGTGCTGTAGTACTAGTCATGGGTCTGGTTAATCTGTTTTACCCCGAATTCAAACCAGATGCCTTATTGATGAAAAATCTGATCTATTTCTTTGGTCACGTTGTCATCAATGCCACCATATACGCATCAGTCATAGCGGTTTATGAACTCCTTCCACGCTATACCGGCCGTCCATGGAAAACCAACAAACCATTCTATGCCGCTTGGTTCGCCATTGTATTCATGGTGATGGGGGTATATCCACACCATCTTCTAATGGATTTCCCGATGCCAACCTGGGCGCTTATCACCGCACAGGTACTCTCCTTTGGTAGTGGCCTCCCGGTTTTGGTGGTTACCGGTTACGGTGCGTTAATGATCGTATATCGTTCAGGCATCACATGGAGCACTTCTGCCAAGTTACTGTTTCTATCAATGTTCGGCTGGGCTGCTGGAGTAATTCCAGCTATTCTGGATGCAATGGTTACCGTGAATCGTACATTCCACAACACCCTGTGGGTACCGGGTCATTTTCATTTCTACTTACTGCTTGGATTACTTCCCATGCTCATCGGATTTGCCTACTTTCTGGCAGGCGAAGGTGACCGCAAAGAACGGCCTAAAGCAGTTGATAGCCTTGGATTCTATGCCTATCTGATCGGTGCATTCATGACATCCATGGTTTTCCTTGCCAGTGGCGCAAACAGCATCCCTCGCCGCTGGGCCGTCCATTTACCGGAATGGATCGGCTTTGCTCAAGCAGGGACAATCGCCGCTTCACTGGTTGTGCTGGGAATGTTGCTATTCATCACGCGCGCTTTAATTAGCCTGCCAGGTGCAAACAACCCCCGCTAAAACATAGACACCCCGGCAATTTCTCCAAATAAAAATGGAGAGTTGCTGGGGAATCTGATAGTAGCACTCGATACACTGCACACGGGGAATAAGGGATGAAAACTTTTCTGGCAACGTTTCTCGTAGTTATCGTGGGATCTCTCGTTCTTTGGGTAAGTACTGACGAAGGACGTGCTTTTACAGCAGAAGAAGCGCGTCGCCTTGAAATCCGTGAAACCCCTCGATCTGTGCCTGACTGGCGCCTGCAGAATCAGGATGCTGAAACTTTCAGAATCCAGGACTGGCACGGACATTTCATTGTGGTAGATTTTATCTACACAAGCTGTCCTGATGTATGCCTGATACTTAGCGGCAATCTTAAAACCCTGCAGAAAGATTTCTCCACTGAAGAGAAATCAGACAAACTTCGCTTCCTCAGCATTAGTTTTGATCCTGAAAAAGATACCCCTCAGCGACTGAAAGAATATTTGCATCATTTTTCTGCCGACCTCAGATACTGGATGGCTGCCCGGCCGATCAATCCTTCCCAGAAAGAAGCCATCCTGGATTTCTTTAAGGTCATCGTAATCCCTGATGAATACGGTGGTTACACTCACTCCGCCGGCTACCATATCATCAATCCAGATGGAAAACTGGTCGCCATATTTGGGATTGAACAGACAGATGAACTTCATACTTACCTGAATCAGGTTCTGGAGGAAAAAGAAAATGTATCCAAAAGCTAAACAGGCATGGTTACTCCTGGCAGCACTGGTCATACTGGCTCTCCCTCCGATGCAGCGATTTCTGGAACAAAGCATGGTAATGCACATGCTTGTTCAGATTCCGGCACTGGCAATCATAGGATGGATGATCGGCAAGATACTGCCTGAAAATTGGAAAAATAATATAGCTCCATGGAACCGATGGGGAATAACAGGCATAGCACTTGCTATTATTATCATGACCTACTGGATGTTGCCACGCGTACAGGATGCTGCTATATCCGAATGGCCTATCGAACTGACAAAATTTATCACTGTACCGATAATGGGCATGGCATTGGGAATAAGTTGGCCTCAACTTAACCCTATCGCACAAGGGGTTCTGAAACTGGAATTTTGGGCTACTTTTATGCGCTTGGGGTGGTTGTATCTTGATCTGCCTGATCGCCTCTGTGCAAATTATCTTTTGAGCGATCAGCGTGTTTTTGGACAACTATTGTTACTGGCTGGAAGTATTTGGGCAGTTGCCTGGACGCTTAGAATCACGTTTGGAATAAAAATTATCAACAACTGAAACCCGCAGTGATCTGCAGGAAGATGGATCACCGCGGGTTTCAGTTTCAGTTACTATGTGTGCGGTACCATAAGGTTGAGTTAAATATTACTGCCCCCAGAATATTGCCGATCGTTACTGGAATCTGATTCCACAGCCACCACTCAGAAATCGTCACGTCAGCGCCTGACAGTATCCCAATCGGGAAGACAAACATATTCACCACCGCGTGCTCAAAACCGAGCGCAAAAAAGGTGGCAATTGGCAGCCAGATCAGCATGACTTTACCCGGCACACTGCGCGATCCCTTAGCAAAAACCGGGCCGAGACTGACCAGCCAGTTACACAGGATTCCCATACCAACGGCGGCAATCCAGCCATTCATCCCATACCCCGCATACGAAACTTTTTTCTCTGCAAGATGGGCCAACGTAGTAAGAACTCCTGGTGGTTCTACTGCCCCTCCCTTGGTCAGCGAAAACCAGAGTAAACAGGCAAAGAAAATACCGCCGACCAGATTGGCTACGAACGTCCAAAACCAGTTACGCACCACACTTCCCAATCCGATTCGCCCTGCAAACAGTGCCATGGGCATTACGGAAAAACTGCCAGTCGCCATCTCCAGACCCAGTATCGCCAGCATGACATAGCCAACCGGAAAGAGCAGGCCTGCTGCTGCCGTCGGCCATCCTTGCGCAACCAGCAACGCACACAATGCCGCACCATAGGCAAGAAACGGAGTGCATAAGAATCCCCGCGTCAGAATCTGTGCAACATTGAATTTGCTTTTCTTGACTGCATCTTCAACGAGATCATGCCCCATCTGCACAGGCAGGACACTATCAATAATCGCGGTCGGATCACTACTTGCCTTAACCGGAGTCATGCTGCCTGCATAACCGCCAGCCGACATACTTTCTGCGATAGCACTGGATTGAATGACCTGTTCACTTAAAATAACAGAAGGTTTTTCAGATTCTTTCATATTCTCTTTAAGGTAGACTAATTGAGGAAATTAAAATAGTGATGCTGTGATTGTATGCACAGCGGGCGGGAATTCTGTCATAACTCAGGATGGCCAGCAAGAAAAATAGTGATGTATATTTAGCAGGTTACGGGCATCCTTCGATGAAGATGAAGAAGGCAGTACTTTACGCAATCGTTAGCTCGAATCATACTAAAAAGCATCCGGAAAATTTTCGGCTGACTATCAATAATCTTTACAGAATCACGGCCTCCTGCGCTACCTGCTGCAGAGATTGAATTACACACCTCAATGTCACCCAAAACCACTCTGGCATTTACAGTACAAAAGCAAACTGATCTGGTACGGGTTTATACATATCCTTCCGGATTACATTTCTGCCAGCGCCAGTGATCTCGGCACATCGCAGCCAGATCACGCTGCGCATTCCACCCCAGTATCTTTTCAGCCAGTGCAGGATCAGCATAACAAGTCGCCACATCCCCTGCCCGTCTGGGTGATAACTGATACGGAACATGCTGGCCACTTGCATTCTCAAAAGCCTTGACCACATCCAGCACGCTGTAACCGGTGCCAGTACCAAGATTGACTGCAAGACACTGCGGTGTGGCAAGGTGCCCCAGCGCACTGAGATGCCCTAGTGCCAAATCCACCACATGAATGTAATCTCGCACGCCGGTTCCATCATGCGTCGGGTAATCACTTCCCCACACATTCAGATGTTCACGCCGCCCCACCGCAACTTGTGCGACGAAAGGCATTAGATTATTGGGAATCCCTTGCGGATCCTCGCCAATCAACCCGCTGTCGTGTGCACCCACAGGATTGAAATAACGCAGGATGGCAATGTGAAATTGAGGATTGGCCCGATACACATCGCGCAACATTTCTTCAATAATAAGTTTGCTGCGGCCATAGGGATTGGTGGCAGATAACGGATGATCTTCCGTCAAAGGTAAACGTTGTGGTTCGCCATAAACAGTTGCCGAAGAGCTGAAAACCAGTGTGTATACAGCACAATTCTGCATTGCGGCCAGCAACCGGAGAGTACTGACAACGTTATTGTCATAATACTCAAGTGGTTTTTCTACCGACTCCCCTACCGCCTTGAGCCCGGCAAAGTGAATGACAGCCTCACAATGGTAATCTTTCAGAACCTTTTCAATGGTCGCCTGGTCTCGCACATCCCCCCTGACTACAGCAAGTTTCTTACCGGTGATTTTTTCTACCCGGCGCAATGCCTCCGGATGGCTGTTGCAAAAATTATCAAACACGACAACCTCATATCCGGCTGTCAGTAATTCGACGCAGGTGTGCGAACCAATGTAACCAGCTCCTCCAGTAACAAGAACCTTCATATCAATACCTTATCAGATCTAAATAAATACCAGATTAAGCAATCACTGCTGCCGCCGCGCAAGCAAAGCTTGTTTTCATCTAAATACGTTTTCCCTAAGTATTTTAAGCAGATACTGGCCATAACCATTTTTGGCCAGTGGCTGGGCCAGCATTTCCAGCTGTGCCGCATCAATCCATCGTTGCCGGTAAGCGATTTCCTCCGGACAGGCCACTTTAAGTCCTTGTCGGTTTTCCAGAGTGGCGATGAACTGGCTGGCATCGAGCAGAGTTGCATGTGTTCCTGTATCCAGCCAGGCGTAACCCCGGCCCATGATTTCCACACTTAACTGATCTTGTTCCAGATATAGGCGATTCAGGTCGGTAATTTCTAGCTCTCCACGTGCCGAGGGCTTAAGCGTTTTAGCAAAATCGGTAACCTGGTCATCGTAGAAATACAGACCGGTTACTGCATAGTTGGATTTAGGCTGCCTGGGTTTTTCTTCCAATAACAGCGCCTTCCCGCGTGCATCAAACTCAACCACGCCATAGCGCTCAGGATCAAGCACATGGTAAGCAAACACACTGGCTCCCTCCGTGCGCGCCATGGCATTGGCCAGTAATTGCTGCAAATCATGGCCGTAGAAAATATTGTCGCCCAGCACCAGTGCAGAAGGGTGATTGCCAATAAACGCTTCTCCGATCAGAAAAGCTTGTGCGAGACCATCCGGTGCAGGCTGTACCGCATATTGCAGATTCAATCCCCATTGCTCACCACTGCCCAGCAATTGCTGAAAACGGGGTGTATCCTGCGGCGTGCTAATGATGAGTATGTCGCGAATACCTGCCAGCATCAGGGTGCTGAGCGGGTAATAGATCATCGGTTTATCAAATACCGGCAATAATTGTTTGCTCAGCGCAAGCGTGGCCGGGTGCAGCCGCGTACCGGAACCGCCAGCAAGAATAATACCTTTTCTATTTGTCATAATGATTTTCTGGCAATCCGCAGAAAAATGAAATTGAAGAATCAGGGGAACATGTGAATTCTTGCAGATAGAACTAGTCCATAAAATACGGACTGTTATACTACAAGACTTGCGGCGGATCGTGCGGACATAGACAAATCCGGATGAACCAGCCGGCAAGCAGTTTACCTGTTTTGCCGGAATCACTTAATCGCAGATAAAGACCCATTTTCTCAGTCACACTGTTCAACATGAAAAATATCGGTTTTATTGGTCTGGGTATCATGGGAAAACCCATGGTCAGCCATCTTATCCGGGGAGGCCACCCGGCTTATCTCCATTCCCGCAGTGGCGTGCCCGATGAGTTGACAGCCCTGGGTGGAATTGCCTGCCCTACACCCAAGGCTGTCGCAGAGCAGACGGATATTATTATTCTGATGTTACCGGATACGTCAGATGTCGAAAAAGTGCTGTTTGCTGAAAACGGTGTCATGTCGGGCCTTTCCACAGATTCAGCCCGATCGAAAATTATCATCGACATGAGTACGATTTCACCAATTAGAACCCGCGATTTCGTCAGACGAATCAACCAATCCGGGCATGATTATGCAGATGCCCCCGTATCAGGCGGCGATATCGGCGCCCGGAACGCCGCGCTAACCATCATGGTCGGCGCAACTGAACCGGTTTTTGCAAGAATCGAACCCATCCTGGCGTTAATGGGAAAAACCGTCACCCGCATCGGCGAGCCAGGTACTGGACAGATCTGCAAGGCAGCCAATCAGATCATTTCCGCCCTGACGCTTGAAGCAGTGGCCGAAGCGCTGGTATTTGCTTCCAAGGCCGGGGCGGATCCAAACAAGGTCAGACAAGCGTTGCTGGGTGGATTTGCTGCTTCGCGCATTCTGGAAGTACACGGGGAGCGTATGCTCAAACACGCCTTCACACCTGGCTTTCGCGTCGATTTGCACATGAAGGATCTGGGGATTGCACTGGATTGCGCTACGGAGCTAGGCGTCAGCCTGCCGGGTACTGCGCTGACTCAATCGCTTTATAACGCCTGCGTTGCACAGGAAGACACGATGCTGGATAGCTCAGTCATCGTGCGTATCCTCGAAAAATTGGCCGGACATACTATCAATCCATCCACAGCAACCTCTCATGAATCGTAAGCAACTGATTACAGCCTTTCTGAAGTTTCTGCCTGAAGAAGCGATACTTTACGAGGAGGAAGATTTAAGGCCGTATGAATGTGATGCCCTGTCCGCCTACCGGCAGATGCCCATGATTGTCGTGCTGCCGCGCACAGAAGCTGAAATTGCCGCTATCCTGCAAATCTGTCATGCCGGACAGGTTCCGGTCGTGGCACGCGGCTCCGGCACCGGTCTGTCCGGTGGGGCACTACCTCACGCAGAAGGCATTTTACTGTCATTGGCCAGACTGAACCGCATTCTGGATATCGATCCTGCTGCCTGCACTGCACGTGTTCAACCTGGTGTGCGTAACCTGGCCATCAGCGAAGCCGCTGCAAGCTATGGAATGTATTACGCACCCGATCCTTCCTCACAGATCGCCTGTAGTATTGGCGGAAATGTGGCGGAAAACTCCGGGGGGGTGCACTGCCTCAAGTATGGACTCACCGTTCATAACATTTTACGCTTGCGTGTACTGACAATTGAAGGTGACATGCTGGAAATCGGTGCTGACGCACTCGATAGCCCCGGTTTTGATTTGCTTGCACTGATGACAGGCAGCGAAGGCATGCTGGGCATTGTCACCGAAATCACGGTAAAACTGCTTCCCAAACCGGAAACAGTGAAATTGGCCATGGCCGTGTTCGACGATATCAGCAAAGCCGGGGATGCTGTCGCCAACGTCATTCAGGCAGGTATTATTCCGGCCGGTATGGAGATGATGGATAAAATTACCATCCACGCCGTCGAGGATTTCGTACACGCAGGCTACGATCTTGAAGGTGCAGCGATTTTGCTGTGCGAATCTGACGGCATGGCGGAAGAAGTAGCCGATGAAATCAAACAGATCCAGACCATTCTGCAAGCCAGTGGCGCTGTCCGGATCAGCCTTGCGCGAGATGAAGCCGAACGGCAGCTTTTCTGGGCCGGACGGAAAGCCGCCTTTCCGGCAGCCGGCCGGGTTTCACCGGATTACTACTGTATGGACGGCACCATTCCACGCAAGCATTTGGCACATGTGCTGGAACAAATTGAGCAACTTTCAGCTGAATACGGTCTGCGCTGCATGAATGTGTTTCACGCGGGAGACGGTAATCTGCACCCGCTGATTCTGTACGACGCCAATCAGCCGGGCGAACTGGAGAAAGCAGAAGCCTTTGGCGCACGCATACTGGAAATCTGCATTCAATCCGGCGGATCATTGACCGGCGAACACGGTGTAGGCATCGAAAAACTCAACCAGATGTGCCTACAATTCAATGATGCCGAACGTGATCTGTTCCATGCGGTCAAGGCGGCATTCGATCCGCAATCGCTGCTCAATCCAGGCAAAGCCATTCCCGAACTGCACCGTTGCGCCGAATTCGGGGCGATGCATGTCCATCGAGGCGCTGAAAAATTTCCAGACATACCCAGGTTCTAATCAGACATACCCAAGTTCTAATTTATGCAAGATCAAACCATTCTCGATCAGCTCATCCAGACCGTTACAGAAGCAGCCGAATATAAACAGGCGTTATGCATCCGGGGAGGCGGCAGCAAGGATTTTTACGGCAACCCGCAGGCGTTGCAACCTCCCGCGCTCAACACAGCTACCTGGCAGGGAATCGTCGATTATGAACCCAGTGAGTTGGTTATCACTGCTCGCGCCGGAACACCGCTGGCCGAGCTGGAGAAGCTGCTGCATGATCATGGTCAGATGCTGGCTTTTGAACCTCCTTGCTTCAATACATCCGCTACGCTGGGCGGCTGTGTCGCTGCCGGATTATCCGGCCCCAGACGCGCCTACACCGGCGCAGTACGCGACTATGTATTAGGTATCGGATTGCTGGATGGCCAGGGCAGAACCCTGTCTTTTGGGGGGCGTGTCATGAAGAACGTGGCCGGTTATGATGTCTCCCGCCTGATGACAGGCGCCATGGGCACGCTGGGGGTATTGCTCGAAGTGTCACTTAAGGTACTCCCTAAGCCGGCTGTAGAACGCACCCTGTGCATTCAGACCAACATGCCCCAAGCGATCGGAATCATGCGCCGCTGTGCAGCTGAACCGCTGCCGGTTTCCGCTACCTGTTTTCATGAGAATCAGCTTTATGTCCGGCTTTCCGGTGCTGAATCCGCCGTGCACACGGCACATGCCAGACTGGGCGGAGATGAAATTAAAGATAAGGGAAGTTGTGAGGAAAATTTCTGGAAATCCGTCAGGGATCACACCCATCCGTTTTTCCAGCAAGGAAAATCGAATGGCAAATCGCTGTGGCGGCTGTCGATCCAATCGACCACCCCTCCGCTTTCGCTGCCAGGTGAACAACTGATTGAATGGGGCGGTGCACTGCGCTGGCTGGTGACAGACGAAGATACCGATGCTGCCAAGATCCGCAACCTTGCTTCCGGTGCCGGCGGCCATGCCACTCTACTCCATGGCAATAAAACCGCAACCCCCGTATTTCACCCGCTTTCCCCTGCCCTGCTTAAAATCCACCAGAGACTGAAGCAGCAGTTTGATCCGGCAGGTATTCTGAATCCGCAACGACTGTATGCCGAGTTTTAAACCATGCAAACCCGTTTGACTGATCTGATTAAAGACACCCCGGAAGGCAAGGAAGCCGATGCCATTCTGCGCAGTTGTGTGCATTGTGGCTTCTGCCTTGCTACCTGCCCCACCTACCAACTGCTGGGAAACGAGCTGGATAGCCCGCGTGGGCGAATTTATCTGATCAAGCAGATGCTGGAAGGCCAGGAGGTAACAGAAAAAACGCAGCTGCATCTCGATCGCTGCCTGACCTGTCGCGCCTGCGAAACCACCTGTCCATCCGGGGTACAGTACGGGCGTCTGCTTGATATCGGCCGGGGCATGGTCGAACAGCAAATCCAGCGTACGCCTTATGCAACATTCAAGCGCTATACCTTGCGCAAACTGCTGCCCAACCGTACTCTCTCCAGCTTTTTCATGGGCGTTGCCCGCTTGAGTCGCCCGCTGCTCCCCGTCCGGCTGAAAAGAACGATCTTACCGAAGCCGGTAACTGCACGCAGCCTCTCCGGCAAAACCCACACACGCTCCATGCTGATACTCGCTGGTTGTGTACAGCCGGCCATGACACCCAACACCAACCACGCTACCACACGCGTGCTGGACAGGCTCGGCATCTCGGTCATCACCGCGGAACAGGCCGGCTGCTGCGGTGCACTGGCTTATCACCTTAATGCGCAGGAAGAAGGATTGAACGCCATGCGCCGCAATATCGATGCATGGTGGCCTTTTGTCACGCGATCCGAGAATCCGGTTGAGGCCATTATCGTCACGGCCAGCGGCTGCGGCGTCACTGTCAAGGATTACGGACATCTGCTGCAACACGACCCAGTTTATGCCGAGAAAGCAGAACGAATTTCCAGCCTGACCCGCGACATCAGTGAAATCATCACGGCCGAAACCTCCACACTGATTCCGTTGTTGGAAGCAGCAAAAACCGCATCGACATCCTCCTCGTTCCCACGCAACCTTGCCTTTCATGCCCCCTGCACCTTACAACATGGCATGAAACTAAAAGGAAAAGTCGAACCGATTCTGCAAGCAGCAGGCTTTAACCTCACCAAAGTCGCTGACCCCCATCTCTGCTGCGGTTCAGCGGGCACCTATTCCATCCTGCAACCCAAACTTTCTCGTCAGCTACGTGATAACAAGATTACTGCATTGACCATGGAAAACCCCGATCTGGTGGTTACCGCCAATATCGGCTGCCAGATACACCTGCAAGGCGGCACCCGGCTGCCTGTACGCCACTGGATTGAACTGCTGGATGAAACCCTGGGCGGATAATCCCCAAACATCAGGGAAACGCTCTTTATCCGCGCGGCCGCACCGCCGCCAGCGGCAATTGATTCAGCTCCGCCGTGGCCTCGCGCCAGGCTGGATAATACTGATCCATCAATGCAACAAACCGTTTGTTATGTGATGCTTCAAGTAAATGAACCATCTCGTGCACGACAATATACTCAAGTAAATCCTTCGGTCTGGTGACCAGATCGGTATTCAGCCGGATATGGCGGGTACGCGGGTTACAACTACCCCAACGGGTTTTCATTCGCTGCAAAAAATAGGCAGACACACTCACACCCAGCCGATCCTGCCATTGCTCGATCAAACCGGGCACCACACCATGCAGCAAGGATTTGTACCAGGCATGCATCACCGCGGCACGCCTGGATAAATCACTGCCCGGACGCACCTGCAGGATGATGGACTGCTGATTCAGCAACACACAAGGTTTGGCTTGTTTCTCCACCACCTGCAGCACATAATGATGACCCCATACGGTATGGCTTTCATGCTCAACCAACTGCCGGGGTGCTTCTCTAACCTGCGATTGCAGTTTTGTCTGCTGCTTTTGAATCCAGGATAGTTTTGAAACAGCAAAGGCATGGATCCTCTCCAACCTGGCTCCAAAAGGCGCAACCAGTGTCACCCGGCCATCCGGCGGGTGCACCCGCAGGTAAACATGCTTCACTACCCTGCGTTGTATGAAAATCGTAAGATCTCCCAGCTTGATCTGCTCGCTCACCAGTCACTCCGCTCATCTTTGATTCTATGCAACCCCGACCAACTGTCGCTGCAAAAAGCCTGCGATGATGTGATCTGCATAAGGTCGTGCAACCTCACAGATGAAGCGCGGGAAATCGATGTGAGCGCTGTCATCGGCGCGATCAGAAATGGTGCGCACGGCAGCGAACGGTTTGCCAAAGTCACTGCACACCTGTGCTACTGCAGCGCCTTCCATCTCGACAGCGAGCGCCTGGTGGCCGGCTGCGGCGAGCGTGGTACGCAGCGCAATTGATTCAGCCAAGGTACTGACAAAACGATCTCCACTGACGATTAAACCCTGGTGCACCCGCGCTAAATGAGTGCGCGCGACACCACTGCTCCGAGGTATATCAGCTTGGGTATTTGTCAGATAAGCGTGCGCCGCTGCAAATAATAGAGTAGACAGTTCCGGATCGCAGGCAAATTGTGTACAGCCATAACCTGGTACTTCCCAACGCGGGAAAATGGGCGATGCATCCATATCGTGCTGCAGAAATTGCGTAGCGATGACCACATCACCCACCTGCACACCTTCCCCCATACCACCAGCCACACCCGTAAACACGATGCGCTGCGCACCCAATCGTTCAAACAGCACAACAGCTGTTGTCGCCGCTGCCACCTTGCCAATGCCAGATAATCCCAGCACCACTGTCTGGCCATGCAGACGACCGCGCCAAAATACACGCCCCGCATACTGAAACTGCTCCCGTTGCTCCAGCGTCTGTACCAAACCGCCCTGTTCTTCTGGTAAAGCGCTCAAAATTGCTGTAGTCATTGATAGGTATTAAAAAATCCGGAAATTTTTGATGTAACCCAATTTCGCATCGGCATTGCTCATAGAAGATTGCTCATAGAAGAACAGTTAATCGGGCCAGGGCAGATCATTTTCCTGCGCCAGCGCCCTGCCCCATGCTTCCAGTTCATTCAGAACTTCCTGCTGCGCCTGTTGCGGACAATCGGTACGCAGTTGTATCAGCTTCTGATGATATTCGTTTAATGTCAGACTGTCGTTGATGGCATCTTCACCAAACTGTCTGCGGCAATGAACTTGCCAGCGGTGTTTTTCCTGGGCCGACAAGGTATCGGGAAAGTTGCGGGCACGATAGCGAAACAGCAGTTCAGCATAACGTCCATCCTGAAATTCTTCTGAGAGATCAATCAGTCTCTCCGGTTCTGAATCGCGCACAAGCGGGAACAGGTTACGGTCGTGATCGTTTGCAAAACCATCGTACAACGCCAGATCGGCATCATTTTCTGGAAAAATCTTGCCATTTGCATACGCTTGCCTGATCCGCTGCATAAAATCAGGGTTTTGCTGCAACAATTGCCAATGCTGCTGGCACTGTTCAATATTCAATCCAATTCGATTGGCGACTTCATCATTCAGAACTTTCTGTGGCGCCAGTGCCGGGCATTTATTCAGCCTAATCGTCTTGACCGGCAGGCGCTGCTGCCCTTCCGCCAATTCCAATTTGGGCGTGAACAGACGTTCCACCAGCGCATCAACATTCAGCTGCATAAATTCAACAGGATCGTGCCGCAAGTCGTAAACCAGAATACTGTTGGTATTGCCTGTTTCAGGCAGCAGCGGCATCACCAGCGTGGTGCAACCTTGTTCGGATGGATACATACGCGAGGTATGCAATACCGGGGTATGTGCTGTCAGATCGAGCAGACGAGATGCTTCACGCTTATCCCGCAAACGGAACAGCCAGTCATACAAACGCGGCTGCCGGTCACGTAGCAAGCGAGCCAGTGCGATGGTGGCGCGAACATCGGATAACGCATCGTGCGCACTATCATGCATTAACCCGTTGGCAGCGGTAATATCCTCCAATCGGAAACTAGGCTTCCCTTCCCCATTGACCGGCCAGTTGATGCCTTCCGGACGCAGAGCAAAAGTCATGCGGGCGAGGTCAATCACATCCCAGCGCGAATTGCCGGACTGCCATTCGCGTGCATAGGGATCGTAGAAATTGCGATACAGCGCAAAGCGGGTGACTTCATCATCAAACCGTAGCGTGTTATAGCCCACCCCGCAGGTACCCGGTTGTACCAGCTGTGCATGAATCAGTGCGATGAATTCCGGTTCCGGCAACCCTCTGGTTGCTGCCATTTGTGGTGTGATACCGGTAAGCAGACAAGCTTCCGGATGCGGCAGCCGATCACGCGCCGGTTTGCAATAAATCACCAGCGGATCGCCAATTTCATTGAGCGCTTCATCCGTCCTCAGCCCAGCAAACTGAACCGGCCGATCCTGACGAGGGTTCGCACCGGAGGTTTCATAATCATGCCAGTAGAGTGTTGAGGTATCCATTCGTATAATGGTGGTTAGTCCGTAACAGGTTGGAAAACGCGGATTTATTTTCCCGATCCATTCCTGAATAACCGGGTCTTAACAAAAATCTCGAATCAATCCTGATCTGCCCAGAGAACATATATCGCTTGTTTCAAAGCTGCTTTCCTACCTTTTAGCGTATAGGTACAGAAAAATATCTATACATGTCCATCCTGGTTAAAGCTTTGCACCAAACCCCCGTTAAATATGGCTATCAACAGATCTATTTTATCAGCCTGAACCGGGCATTTGATGTCGTATAGATTACATTAATATTTTCATTAAATTATTCATTCATGGATCTACAATGGTAAAGTTCCTCAACACAAGTGCGACAAATTACTTCCTCGAAGAACTCATAAAAAGTGCAAAGGATCGGCTCATCCTCATCAGCCCATTCCTTCGCCTGAATGACAGAATCAAAGAATTGCTGGAAGATAAAAATCGCCTGAAAATTGACGTAAGAGTCGTCTACGGAAAAAGTGAACTCCAGCCAGAAGAAATTAGCTGGCTTACTGAACTCTTCTATTTATGGACTAGTTTTTGCAAGAACCTGCACGCAAAATGCTATCTCAATGAAGAATTATGCATTATCACCAGCTTGAATCTCTACGAATTCAGTCAAGTTAACAACAACGAAATGGGTGTGCTCATTCAGCGCTCTGAAGATGCCGAGCTTTATCAGGAAGCTTACGAAGAAGCACAACGCATCATCCGTATCAGTGATGAAGTACGCATTTCAGTCGAGACCATCGGAAAGGAATCGGAATCAACAGCTGAAGCCGATGAGCAGTCCACAGACAAGCTAACAACTTCCAAGCTGGCGCAAAAGATCGGAATCAAAACTATCGATCTTATAGAGCAATTGACGCACGCTGGTTATCTCGAAGTACGGGACGGTAAAAATTACATCACATTCAAAGGGAAAAATGCCGGGGGTGAATTCCGCATGAGTCCAAAGTATGGCCCTTATTTCCTTTGGCCTGAAAGCTTCCGACTGTAATAATTATCAGCCATTCATATACCACATCCAGAATATTCTTCAGGAGCCACCCTCAAACATGAGACAAATGATTTGTAAAGTATTTGTTAGCCCACCCCCATATAACAATTCATTCAGGCCAATACTGTTTTGATGTGGTTTAATGAAACCACATCAAAGTGTTGGATCTGTTCACCCCTGAGGAGTGTGCCAACTACCTTGCTTCATGTGGATATATAAACAAGTAAATTCAAAATGATCTAACCTTTCTCTTTGGCTACCAAATAATAATCCGCAGAAAGCCGTTACATTTTTTTCAATGCCCCGTTAGCCCCAACCGCTGCCAGATTTTTGTGGGTAGTACGGCCGAGTTAAGCGTGTAGAAATGCAGGCCGGGTGCACCGGCTTCCAGCAGGCGCGCACAAAGTGCGGTGACCACATCCAGCCCAAATGCCTGGATGGAAGGGATGTCATCACCAAAGCTCTCCAGTTTTTTGCGAATCCAGCGGGGTATCTCCGCTCCACAGCCATCGGAAAATCTTGCCAGTTGGGAAAATTTGCTGATCGGCATGATGCCGGGAACGATTGGGACACTGATATTCGCAGCTTCGCACATCTCTACGAAATGCAGATAGGCATCGACGTTATAGAAAAACTGGGTAATCGCTGCATTGGCACCTGCCTCAACTTTTCGTCTGAAGTTGGTGAAATCCTCCAGTGCGGAACGTGCCTGTGGATGATATTCCGGATAAGCTGCCACTTCGATCCAGAAAGTATCGCCGAACTCCTTGCGGATAAATGCCACCAGCTCATTGGCATAGCGGAATTCACCCGCCTGCGCCATGCCCGAAGGCAGATCACCACGCAACGCGATAATGTGGCGGATATTGTGGCTGTGATATTTTTCAAGAATGGAGCGGATATTGTCGCGAGTGGAACCGATACAGGATAGATGCGGCGCTACCGGGGAACCTTCTGCCTGGATTTCCAGCACGGTTTCCAGCGTCCGCTCCCGAGTGGAGCCACCTGCACCGAATGTTACCGAAAAGAACTTCGGGTTGAAGCGGGCAAGTTGTATACGCGTTGCCCGCAGTTTTTCCATGCCTTCCGGTGTCTGCGGCGGGAAAAACTCAAAACTGAATGTGGGCGTAAAATTTTTCTGGGATAACATCTGGACTTACTTCCATTGGCCACTTCCCTTCAAAGGAAGCAGTAGTGAGAATCTATGAAATAAAACCCAAATTTTCCATCAGATCCTTGCAGCAGCGAAAAACAACCTTTCAAAATCTGCTGGATTGCTTGACACCTACAGTGCTCGCAAAGACGGTATTTTGTCACCTGTTGAATTTCGCATCTTCTGCCCTGATGAAGAACCCGGGATAAAGCCGGGGGAATACAACTGTCGCTTTGACAGCGATTTCTCCGGCTTCAATCAGTTCAACCACTCAAACTCAATAACGGTACATCTCGGGTTTATAAGGTCCGTTTTTATCGAGATTGAGGTAGTGCGCCTGCTCGTCGGTCAGTTCGGTCAGCTTCACACCCAGTTTACCCAGATGCAGACGCGCAACCATTTCATCCAGCTGTTTAGGAAGTACATACACCTTCTTCTGGTAATCTTTACCGTTTTGCCAGAGTTCCATCTGCGCCAGCACCTGATTGGTGAAGGAGCTGGACATGACAAAAGACGGATGGCCGGTAGCACACCCCAGATTAACGAGACGTCCTTGTGCCAGCACGATGATGCGGCGGCCAGTCGGGAAGATGACATGATCAACCTGTGGCTTGATGTTTTCCCACTGGTACTTCTGAACTGAGGCAATATCGATTTCAGAATCGAAGTGGCCGATGTTGCATACGATCGCCTGATCCTTCATTTTCAGCATGTGGTCATGGGTGATCACACGCAGATTGCCGGTGGCGGTGACGAAAATATCTGCTTTATCACAGGCATCGTCCATGGTCACCACACGATATCCTTCCATCGCCGCCTGCAATGCACAGATTGGATCAATCTCGGTAATCCAGACAGTTGCTCCCAGGCCGCGCAATGACTGCGCACAGCCTTTGCCGACATCGCCATAACCACAAATCACAGCTATTTTTCCGGCAATCATTACATCGGTTGCGCGTTTGATGCCATCCACCAATGATTCACGGCAACCATAAAGATTATCGAATTTGGATTTGGTGACTGAATCATTGACATTGATCGCCGGGAATGGAAGTTCACCTTTCTTTTCCATTTCGTACAGGCGATGTACACCGGTTGTGGTTTCTTCTGTCACACCGCGAATTCCGGCAAGGTTACGCGAGTACCAGCCCGGATGGCTGGTAAGACGGCTACGGATGGAAGCAAACAGTACCTGTTCTTCCTCATTGGACGGATTGGCAATCACGGAAGGATCGCGTTCAGCCCTGCTGCCAAGGATGAGCAGTAAGGTGGCATCCCCGCCATCATCTAGAATCATATTGGCGGCATGCGAGCCATCACTGGTCCATTCAAATATCTGGTGAGCGTAGTCCCAATATTCCTTCAGTGATTCTCCCTTGTAGGCAAATACTGGAATATCGCGGGCGGCAATCGCCGCAGCAGCATGATCCTGGGTGGAGAAAATATTGCAGGAAGCCCAGCGGACTTCTGCACCTAGTGCCACCAGTGTTTCAATTAACACGGCGGTCTGGATAGTCATGTGCAGGGAACCGGCAATTCTGGCCCCTGCCAGCGGCTTCTTGCCGGCATACTGTTCGCGCAGCGCCATCAAACCGGGCATTTCAGTTTCGGCAATGGCAATTTCCTTTCTGCCCCAATCTGCCAATGACAAATCAGCCACCTTGCAGTCGGTAAAAACAGAGTTGTCCACTACGGGGTTGATTGTTGCACTCATAACACATCTCCTGAGAAGTGAAAGAGCGCCGTTGTTGGGTTGTTCATTTGTCCGAGCCTCACGAGATAGACCGTTGCAGCGCTCCTCGGTACAAATGGAACATCATTCACGCTGAATGATGTTGATGAAAAATATTCAAATACCTGCATCCGCTTTAAGCTGCTCTGCAATGTCGGTTTTCTCCCAGGTGAAACTGGGTTCTTCCCGACCAAAATGGCCATACGCAGCCGTTTTGCTATAAATCGGACGCAGCAGATTCAGTTCATGAATGATCGCTCTGGGGCGCAGATCAAAATTCCGGGTGATCAGCTCGGCGAGTTTTTCATCTGAAACTTTACCGGTACCAAAAGTTTCCAACATTAATGAAACCGGCTTAGCCACGCCAATTGCATAAGCCACCTGAACTTCACATTTGCGTGCCAGGCCGGCAGCTACAATATTTTTGGCGACATAACGGGCAGCATAAGCTGCTGAGCGATCCACCTTGGAAGGATCCTTACCGGAAAAAGCACCGCCACCATGATGGGCTGTGCCACCGTAAGTATCCACGATGATCTTGCGCCCGGTTAGTCCGCAATCGCCCATCGGCCCGCCCACCACGAAACGACCGGTAGGATTGACCAGATACCGAATATCACTACTCAGCATTTCTGCAGGCAATACAGGTTTGATGATTTCCTCGACAACTCCTTCAAACAAATCGCCATTGGAAATATCCGGATCATGCTGGGTTGAAATAACGACTGTTTCTATGTTTTTCGGTTTCCCGTCAATATAGCGTACTGAAACCTGGGATTTGGCATCCGGACGCAGCCATGACAGCTGGCCGCTTTTTCTCAATTTTGCCTGCTGTTCAACCAAACGATGTGCATAGTAAATCGGCAGCGGCATTAGTTGCGGCGTTTCATCACAGGCATAACCGAACATCAGTCCCTGATCTCCCGCCCCCTGATCCATCTCCTCTTCCTTGCTGCGATTCACCCCCAGAGCAATATCGGGAGACTGTTTGTTAAAAGCGGTCAGCACCGCGCAGGTGCTTGCATCAAAGCCAATCTCGGAACTGGTATAGCCGATTTCACGCACCGTATCTCGTGGGATGACGTTGTAATCAATGGTAGCATGGGTCGTTATTTCACCTGACAAAACGATCAGCCCTGTACTGCACATGGTTTCACAGGCTACACGCGCATGAGGATCCTGTTGCAGAATTGCATCAAGGATTGCATCCGATATCTGGTCGGCCACCTTATCAGGGTGGCCTTCAGATACGGATTCAGACGTAAAAAGATAGTTACTCATAGTTTGTTTTGTTAATTAAATTTGGATATGAATGAGATAATACTCAGGCAAGAGTAAAACCAATTCCGGATTTGAGGCCAAAGACTGCAGTTATTTATTAAGGTACAGTGCAAAACTACCTTAAAGCACTGCTTGTTGAGCAACCGGATTATTCCAGAAATCCGTATGAAAATCATTGTTCTTTTTACTGACCCTGCCTAGATTAGGTAATGCGGATGCAATAATCTGTCATTTTTTCATCTCAATGCTCCCGGAAAATGCCGATTATTTTGACCATGTACAGGAGTTTTCCATGAATACTGTTTTGATTACCGGCGCCAATCGGGGAATCGGATTGGAATTTGCCACACAATATGCGGCAGACGGGTGGCAGGTAGTCGCCTGCTGCCGGCAACCGCAACAGGCCATGGCGCTCAATCAGCTGGCTGAGCAGTACAAAGATCATTTTTCTATTTACCAGCTTGATGTACGTGAGCTTGCCGAAATAGATCAGTTGTCACAAAAGCTGCATGATTTGTCCATTGATGTGCTGATTAATAACGCAGGCGTTTATCCACCTGCACAAAATGGGGAGTTTGGTCATATCAACTATGATGACTGGATGGAGGCCTTCAGGGTCAATACATTCGCCCCCCTCAGAATGGCAGAAGCCCTGGTGAAACAGGTTGCTCGCAGCAAATTGAAAGTTATCGCCACCATCACCAGCAAAATGGCCAGTATCGACGATAACCAGCGTGGCGGCAGTTATATTTACCGATCCAGCAAAACTGCCGTAAACATGGTGGTAAAAAGTCTTGCCATTGATCTGCAGCCTCGCGGTATTATTTCAGTGCTGCTACATCCAGGCTGGGTACAGACTGATATGGGTGGACGTGGCGCGTTAATCACAGCAAAGCAGAGTGTGACCGGCATGAAAGGCATCCTGGATAAAATCACCCATACGGATACAGGCAAATTTCTTGCCTACGATGGACAGCACATCCCTTGGTAGTCTTTTTTACCTGCCTTTCAAGCAACAAACTTTCACTGGTAACCAAATGCGCTCATCTTATGTTGTGCAACTCGACGATGAAGCAGCAACTTTGTTCCTGGGAGAGCAGCTTGCAGCTATACTTCGCCCTGGTTTGACCGTATTCCTTTATGGTGATCTGGGAGCTGGCAAAACTACGCTTGCACGTGGAATATTGAAAGGGCTGGGGCATCATGACAAGGTGAGAAGTCCCACCTATAACCTGGTTGAAATCTACAAACTTTCAGAGTTATACTTGTATCACTTTGATTTTTATAGATTCAATGACCCATTGGAGTGGGAAGAAGCAGGCTTCCGGGAGTATTTCAACCAGAATTCCATCTGTCTGGTCGAATGGCCTGAAAAAGCAGGGGAATTTCTGCACGCAGCTGATCTGAAAATATGGATCAGTTATTCTGGAACAGGAAGAATCGCCGAACTCAAGGCGGAAACGGAGGCAGGAGAACAATGCTTATCACGCTGGCAAAAACAGGTATCCGAATGAATCAACCCGGAACCAGGCAGTGCTCTCCATTTCTATTTTTCGTTATAGCTATCCTTCTGCAACTGGCTTTGTATAGCAACGATACATCAGCTGGCACTCAAATCACGGCAGCACGCTACTGGGCGGGGCCCGAGTATACCCGGTTGACACTGGAATCGAGTAAGCCGGTTAAATACTCGGTCAGCACACTCCAATCACCCAAAAGAATCGTGATGGACATGGAGAATATTTCATTGTCCGATGTACTGAAGAGCTTGCCAGCAAAGACCGAATCACGGGATCCCCTGGTTGGCGCATTAAGAGTCGGCAATTTCAATTCGCGGACTGTCAGGCTGGTCGTGGAATTAAAAACAGATGCTGTACCCAAAGCATTCGCGCTTGATCCTGTAGATCAATTTGGGCATCGGCTGGTGCTGGATCTTTACCCATCGAAAAAACTGACAACAGAACCGTATGAACAGGATCCACTCATAGCATTAATACAAAAAAACAAGAAACCTGCGCCAGCTGCTCATACCCGCAATGTAACCCCCGCTGCGACTTCGAAGACTGTCCTGACAGCAACCAGCCGCAAACCTGAAAAGAACCGGATTATTACTATCGCAATTGACGCCGGACATGGCGGCAAGGATCCGGGAGCAATTGGTCCGCAAGGCTCCATGGAAAAAAATATAACCCTTTCCATCGCCAGAAAACTCAAGGCCAGAATTGACAAGGAACCCGGTATGCGTTCCGTACTAATTCGTGACGGAGATTACTTCATATCGCTAGCTGAACGGCGCATCAAGGCAAGACAAGCCAATGCCGATTTATTTGTATCTATTCATGCTGATGCTGCTCCACGGAGAGAAGCACATGGTGCATCAATTTACGCATTATCAGAAAATGGTGCCACTTCCACCACAGCGAGCTGGCTGGCCAAAAAGGAAAATGCGGTTGATCTGATCGGCGGAGTCAAACTGGATAACAAAGATCGATACCTAAAGCAAACACTGATTGATCTGTCCATGAATGCCACGATTAATGACAGTATCCGGCTGGCCAATCACGTATTGAATGAAATCGGGACAATCAGCCATCTGCACAAAAAAAATGTGGAACAGGCTGGTTTTGCAGTACTCAAATCACCTGATATTCCATCTGTTCTGGTTGAAACCGCATTCATCAGCAACCAGACTGAAGAAGCCAAACTTAATTCAGAGATTCACCAGAATAAATTGGTTGATGCGATATCAGTCGGACTTAAACGCTATTTCAACAGCGGATCCTGGCAGACACGGATGGATGTTGCTGATACCAGATAAGAGATATCAGCCTCTACCGGTTCTCAGACTACACTGTTTTATAGAGATGTCTGCTTATGGGTAAAACAGCTCCAGTTTGTAGCCCATAGCATTGAGCTGATTCGTATTCAAGAAACATTGGACCTGTATTTCACTTTCCCCCGCAAATATTGATTGATCAGCTGCTGAATCCAGATAATCCTTTGCCGTAAAAATACGACTTGCGAGCAGTTTTTCATCAGCATCTGTTAGCGTTAGCAGTAATGCCGGTAACGCTTGCGGGAAAGGCGCATGATTGCGGATAATTGCAGAAAGCTCCACCACATCAGGATCAGCGGAAGAACTGACACGCAAGTCTGATGATTCCAGGCTCAATAAATGGAGATGACGTGGTAAATCAACCTCACATTGCATCAGGGTGCAATATTCATTCAATACCGGTCGAAATGCAGGGAAAGCAATAAATATTTCTGTACGATAGGCATGCATAATCTGCCCAAGCAGCAATACCAGCAATACTGCATTGGGCACCAGCCAAAGCCGGGAAATTTTTGGCGCAGACGGTTGAATGTCAAAATAATCAACAGGAGGCGGTGTTTCAGCAACCGACATTACAGCAGTATTATCAGGGTCGGATTGATCCAGATCCGGTTGGGGCAACATCACAAGCGGTTGAATACACGCCACCGGAACAGCTATCAGTGCTGTAAAACCGTTGAATACTTGCTTACACTGCCCGCAGCGCACATCACCGTTATGCGAATGCAGCTGCCCACCCGTCAGGCGAAAAATCGCATGACAGCCAGGACAGCGTGTCACCAGTGTCATGATGTCCTATTGACTGATTTCCGACCTGCAAGCAGTACCCATCCCTGATCTTTTGCAGCAATCTGCATATCAAACCACTCGCTGTAAATCTGCAGCACTTCATCAGCCTGGGTTTCCAGTATTCCTGAAAGCACGATACGTCCGCCTGGTTGCAAGGCACTCATCAGAACAGGGGCCAGCATGATCAGAGGATTAGCCAGAATGTTCGCGACCACTACGAAAACAGGACGCTGCCTGGTATCAGCAGGATCGCCACCTCCAGAAAAGGATAGCGCAGTGGTAAATGATAATTTATCCAGATCACAGAGATTGTTCCGGGCATTTTCGAGGCTGGCAGTAATGGCATTCGGATCAATATCCACGCCCATCACCCGGTCAGCCCCCAGTTTTAACGCTGCGATTGCCAGAATCCCGGAGCCACAGCCATAATCAAGCACGCTGTCGCCAGGTTTAAGAAATTTATCCAGCCAGCCCAGGCACAACTGTGTGGTCGGATGACTGCCCGTACCAAAAGCCAGTCCCGGATCCAGTCGCAGATTAATTGCTGCAGGATCGGGTAAATCATGCCAAGATGGAACGACCCACAATCGCGAGGAAATTTTGATTGGCTCGAATTGCGCCTGTGTCAATCTGACCCAATCCTGTTCCACTACTTGCGTCAATTGATAGTCTGGCAGCGCAGATATCCCCATCACCCGAGCTACTGCCTGCACAATTTCATCAACATCCGTATTTTCCTCGAGCAATACTGTTACCTCTGCCTGTTGCCAGAATTGCTCCGGGAGAGCACCTGGTTCACCAAACAAGGGTTGTTCGTGATCAGTCCCTTCACCCGCATCATGTACATCAACTGACAGTGCGCCCTGCTCCAGCAACTGATCACTTACCGAATCAACGTAATCGGACCCAACTTTAAAAGTCAGAGAGAGCCAGGACATAGCTGATCTGTGTAACAGGTTTTATCACGATCACATCAAGTCGTTTTTTTGTTATACAGTGCAAGCTTGTTTTCAAGATAGTGAATAGAGACAGAATCGGATACAAAGTTACAGTCCGCCAAAAGATCCAGATGTAACGGAATATTGGTTTTGATTCCTTCAATGATCATTTCGGTAAGCGCAATACGCATACGCGCAATAGCGAGATCACGATTGTCACCATAGGCAATTACCTTGGCGATCATGGAATCATAGTAAGGTGGCACGCGATAATTATGGTAAATATGGGAATCGACTCGGATCCCGGGACCGCCTGGAGCATGGTACTGTGTAATACGTCCGGCTGAGGGAGTCAGCTTATAGGGATCTTCCGCATTGATGCGGCATTCTATGGCATGTCCTCTGGTCACAATATCTTTTTGCTGCACTGACAGTTTTTCCCCTGCCGCCACACGAATCTGTGCTTGAACCAGGTCAATACCAGTAACGGCTTCTGTCACCGGATGCTCAACCTGAAGCCGGGTATTCATTTCAATGAAATAAAATTCATTGTTCTCATAAAGAAACTCGAAAGTTCCTACCCCTCTGTAATTAATACGCTTGCAAGCCTCGACACATCGCTCACCAATTTGATTGCGCAACTTGATCGAAATACCTCGCGCCGGCGCCTCTTCAATAATCTTCTGGTGACGGCGCTGCATGGAGCAATCCCTCTCCCCCAGATGAACGGTATTGCCGTATTCGTCAGCCAGTATCTGGAATTCAATATGACGCGGATTTTCCAGGTATTTTTCTGCGTAAACCACCGGGTTACCAAATGCCGCCTGCGCTTCATTACGCGTTGTAATCACCGCATTCGAGAGCGCCGCTTCAGTGTACACGACGCGCATCCCGCGCCCCCCACCTCCTCCGGCTGCCTTGATAATGACTGGGTAACCGATCTCCTTGATAATTTTCCTTACTTCATCAAGTGAATCCGGCAACGCACCCTCTGAGCCTGGTACACAGGGAACACCTGCCTGCAGCATCGCGTGTTTTGCAGAGACCTTATCTCCCATCAACCGGATTGTATCCGGTCGGGGGCCGATAAAGAAAAAACCGCTCTTTTCCACCCTCTCTGCAAAATCCGCATTCTCGGATAAAAAACCGTAACCCGGATGAATGGCTTCCGCATCCGTTACTTCAGCAGCACTAATGATAGCGGGGATATTCAAGTAACTTTGCGCAGAAGCTGCCGGGCCGATACAGACTGATTCATCGGCCAGCTTGACATATTTTGCTTCGGCATCCGCTTCCGAATGAACCGCTACGGTCTTGATACCCATAGTCCGGCACGCTCGCTGGACGCGCAATGCTATTTCTCCACGATTTGCGATTAATATTTTTTCAAACATATAAATTAAACGATGAAAACCAGATCCGGATAGATTCCTGAAAATTCAGAGCATTATTTCTCGAAAGATTATTATTCGATAATAAATAACGGCTCGCCATATTCAACTGGCTGACCATTCTCCGGCAAAATAGCTTTGATTTTGCCCCCCCGATCGGTTTCGATCTCATTAAGCAGCTTCATGGCCTCAATGATACATAGCGTATCTCCGGACTTTACTTGCTGACCTACTTCAGCAAATGGTTTGGCCCCCGGGGCCGAAGCGCGATAAAAAGTACCTACCATGGGAGACTTGACAATATGTCCTTCCGGCAAACCTGGCTTCTCTTGTACATCGCTCTCACTGGCTATGGGGGCTGCCGGCTCTACCGGAACAGGGATCTGATATTGTGGCATAACCGTTGCCACCGATTGTGTCATGGTTACGGATTTGCTGATACGGACCTTCTCTTCCCCCTCTGTTACTTCCAGCTCTGTAATACTGTATTCCTCTACTAATTCAATTAATTTCTTGAGTTTTCTCAAATCCATTTTATCCTCCGGGGCAGATCCCTTTCATAAGTGCCCTGATCTATCTTCAGGGATAGCAGTTTTACGTCTTTTGATGATGGCTGGTAACTGATTTGCTTGTAAATCAATTGATCAAGTCTGCTTTGTCATTTGTATTTGTATTGATCACCGGGTAAAAAAATAATTTAACTGATTTAGGACAAATATATTGGAGTCATGCCCCGTTTTACACTACTGCCTGGCCAAAGCAAATTGCAGAGCCAGCTCATACCCCGCAGCACCCAATCCACTGATAACCCCAACAGCAATATCCGAGAAATAGGATGTGTGGCGAAAATGTTCGCGAGCATAGATATTGGAAAGATGAATTTCTACAAAAGGCAGATTTGTGGCAGCCAGGGCATCACGCAGGGCTATACTAGTATGTGTTAAAGCGGCGGGATTGATGATAATAAAGCCAGTGCCGTCATTCATGGCTTCTTGTACACGATCGATCAATTCATGCTCGGCATTGCTTTGAAAGGTATCCAACACCACAGAAGCTGCCTGCGCCTTCGCGACCAGATTCCTGTTAATATCTTCCAATGTTGTATGCCCATAAATGGACGGCTCTCTTCTACCTAAAAGATTCAAATTAGGACCGTGAACAACCAGGATTTTCGCAACCATTACACTATATTAACCATCCGCTTCCACGAATTAATTATGGCGTGTTATCGTATTATTGTACAGTTTTTTATGTGTTTTCGCCGAAGTTAAAGAATATTTAACCTCATTAAATCACAAAACAAGCAATTCAGGGGTCACGTTATTTATCTCTCATAAAACAACATCTGACAATAGGAATAATGAGTGATTTTATAGTGATTGGAGCTGGGATTATCGGTCTTGCCACTGCGCTCCGATTACTTGAAGAAGGGGCATCAGTCACGCTCCTTGAACGTCGCAAAGCTGGCTGCGAGGCATCATGGGCAGGCGGAGGCATTCTGTCCCCTCTGTGCCCCTGGAACTATCCGGACACCATAAACCGACTCGTCGCTTTCAGCACATCACTCTATCCAGAGTGGACTGCTGCACTTAGCGCGGCTACAGGAATTAATCCGGAATATCACGTATGCGGACTTCTCGCTCTTCCACCCTATGACTTGGATGAAGCTGTTAGCTGGTGCGCTGCTCATGCGGCACCGTTGACATACCAGATATTTCCACTTTCAACCCATGCTAGAACTCCGGGAATCTACGATTGCACCCAGCAGCAAGCTGATCAGGCACTATTGCTTCCTGACGTCGCCCAAGTTCGAAATCCACGTCTGTCACAAGCGTTATGCAAACGCGTCAAACAGCTCGGTGGAAATATAATTGAACACTGCGAGGTCCAGAAACTGAATGCTACCAGGCAGGAAGTTAGATCCATCCGGGTCCCACATAAAAACCTCTCTGCCGATCGATACATCCTGTCAGCCGGTGCATGGAGCAGGAATATTCTTGGAGAATATGCGTTGAATATTGAAATAAAACCAATCCGAGGACAGATACTGTTATACAAATTCCCGGAAAAACCTTTGCATTCTGTCGTATTGCAACAAGACCTTTATCTCATTCCCCGGCGTGATGGACATTTACTCGTCGGCAGCACAACCGAAGATGTCGGATTCGATAAGCGCATTACACTGGAAGCGAAAGACAAATTATCCAAATGGGCAGGAAAAATATTACCAAAGCTGAGTAATATGTTGCCGCTAAGACACTGGTCAGGCTTGCGCCCCGCCACACCTGGCAATATCCCCGTCATCGGGGCACATCCATTCCTTAAAAATCTTTATGTCAACAGCGGACATTTTCGCTATGGCGTCACGATGGCCCCTGGCAGCGCAGAAATATTAACAAACGAGATCATGCAACGAGCTCAACCTTTTGATACCACACCCTATCAGCAAGGATGGAATCTGTCTGGGTAATTTCAATCAGATATGCTTGTTGAAACCGGCTGGCTCAGCCTTTGGCAATGGGAATGTTACGGATTCAAGGACTCCCGCCAGCTCTTCCACCACCACACCCTGATTCGACTGTTTTGTCGCAATCTGCTCAAGACGCTCCAGTACCTGCTGAACCAGTATCTCCGGAGCAGACGCACCTGCAGTAATTCCAATACACTGCTTGTTGGCCAGCCAGCTCTCCTGCAACTGTGCCGCCTGATCGACCATATATGCTTCTACATTCTCGTTTCTGGCCACCTCACAAAGGCGATTTGAATTCGAACTGTTTGGCGAACCCACCACAATCACCAGATCACAGAGCTTGACCAACTTTTTGACAGCATCCTGTCGATTTTGCGTAGCGTAGCAAATATCATCTTTTTTCGGGCCAACAATCTTTGGAAAACGTCGTTTCAGTGCCTCAATCACGCGCGCCGCATCATCAACAGACAATGTTGTCTGGGTGACATATGCCAGATTATCTTCATCCTTGACCTGTAGTCCGGATACGTCTTCCGCTGTTTCCACAAGGTACATCGTCCCTTTTTTCTTCTCGATCTGCCCCATGGTTCCCTCAACCTCAGGGTGACCCTGATGGCCGATCATGACGATCTCCTTGCCCTCTCGGTCCATTTTGGCCACTTCCACGTGTACCTTGGTAACAAGCGGACAGGTAGCATCAAATATCTGCAGCTTGCGAGCGGCTGCATCTCTTCTTACTTCGTGGGAAACACCATGAGCACTGAAGATAAGCATGCTCCCTTCCGGCACTTCCTCCAAATTTTCTACAAATACTGCTCCTTTTTTCTCCAGATCTTCAACCACGAAACGATTGTGGACAACCTCATGCCTCACATAGATGGGGGCGCCATACATCGTCAATGCACGTTCAACGATTTCAATGGCTCGGTCAACACCAGCACAGAACCCTCTCGGGTTTGCAAGCAACACCTTGATCATCAGCCTATTTCTCCATGATTTACGCACAGGTTTGATTATAAAATAATCCTGAAGGGGTTTTCAGTTTTCATCTCTGAAGCCTATCCTATTAACACATACTCGTCATTCATCTTTATCCCGTTTCACCCGATTTGATAAGGCTATAAACAGGATGATAATTAAATCTTAAGCTTCCATTATATATAAACTTCTTAAAATCCTTTCTCTCTGGCTGTATACTTTCAAAATATTTCACGACATACGTGTTTAACCAGCTTCAAAACTTGATGGTTTTATTTGAGTACTCCTGATGGGCGCACTGATTTTTTATACTTTTATTTATTTCGTCGGGCATTTCGCTGCGCTCGGGCTAAACATAATTACAAACAAAAAACTGCTCAACCACCGCTTGGTCGGCTTGATTGGCGTAATCCTTGTGGCAATAATGCATGGCTACAAAATTATCAACAGCACCGGCCACGATGAAGACACGCTGTATGCGATAAGTTATTTTGTCGTTTTCCCGGTGGTGGTCATCAGCGCAGTTCTCTTTTATTTTGGTGGAAAAGATAAAGATGATAACAATCCCAAGTAAATGACAGGATTGTACGACATCTCTCCTTCTTTTTGATACATGACTTCTTTGTCACCTGACCAGATTATCCGCCAGGAAATTCTTGCACTATCAGCCTACCACGTCCCGCCCGCGAAGGACATGATCAAGCTGGACGCAATGGAAAATCCCTATCGGCTCCCCTCCTTTTTGGGTGAAGAGATTACCTGGATTACAGCAGGCGCGCATATCAACCGCTACCCTGATCCGCATGCCGCGGCACTCAAAGAAACGCTTCGAACATCGCTATCTATTCCAGATGGAATGGAAATCATGCTGGGAAATGGTTCAGATGAAATCATTCAAATCATCATGCTGGCAGCTGCAAAACCAGGAGCAAAGCTACTGACTGTTGAACCCGGATTTGCCATGTTCAAAATGATTGCTACATTTACAAATATGGAATATGTCGGCATTCCGTTAAGACCAGATTTCTCGCTGGATCTTGACATGATGCTCACGGCAATTTCACACCACCAGCCAGCTATTCTGTTTTTGGCCTACCCGAACAACCCCAGCGGCAATCTGTTTGACGAGGCCGCCCTGAATAAAATAATTCAAATATCCAAAGGTCTGGTTGTAATAGACGAAGCTTATCATCCATTTGCAGGGAAAAGTTTTATTGAAAAACTCCCAAATTATCCGAATTTACTGGTTATGCGAACGCTTTCGAAATTGGGATTGGCCGGGCTTCGCCTCGGGTTCCTGGTCGGCAGGCCGAGCTGGCTGTATCATCTGGAGAAATTGCGCCTGCCTTACAATGTCAATGTAATTACCCAGCTTATGGCAGAAAAAATCATGCAACATTACGATACGCTACAACATCAGGCTGACATAATTAAACAAACCCGAACCAAATTAAGAATCTTTCTTGAAAGTCTGAAAGGTGTTGAAGCCTATCCCTCTGATGCCAATTTCATTTTATTCCGGCTCAACAACGCCAGCCATGTTTTCAAGCAACTTCAGCAGCGTCGTATTTTGGTGAAGAACCTTGACAACAGCCACCCCTTATTAAAAAATTGCCTCCGTGTAACAGTTGGCACGCCCGAAGAAAACGATTATTTCTGCAATACACTGCAAGATTTGATCGCTGAAAATTAACCGGAAGACTAAACAAAACACTCCGTTCAAATTTAAATACTCATGCGCAAAGCCCAAGTTACTCGCAACACTCAGGAAACACAAATTACCGTAGCAATCAACCTGGACGGCCAGGGCAAAGCGGAATTGGATAGCGGCGTTCCTTTTCTTGATCACATGCTGGATCAGATTGCCCGCCATGGCATGATTGACTTGAATGTTGCAGCCAAAGGCGACCTTCATATCGATGCCCACCATACTGTGGAAGATATTGGCATTGCACTGGGTCAGGCACTGAATCGTGCCATTGGTGACAAAAAAGGAATATTTCGCTACGGTCATGCATATGTGCCTCTGGACGAAACCTTGTCAAGAGTAGTCATCGATTTGTCCGGAAGGCCTGGCTTGCAGTTCAACACCACATTTACACGTGCGGTTATCGGCTCTTTCGATGTCGATCTGATCCAGGAATTCTTTCAGGGCTTTGTCAATCATGCCATGATGACACTGCACATAGATAACCTCGCCGGTAAAAACGCACATCACCAGGCTGAATCTATTTTCAAGGCATTCGGCCGTGCACTGCGTATGGCTGTAACAATTGATCCACGCTGCGATGACCTTATTCCATCCACCAAAGGCGTGCTGTAGGTAAAAAAACGCTCAGAACATCTGATACGAACATGAACTCGATTGCCGTTGTAGATTATGGGATGGGCAACCTGAGATCGGTATCCAAAGCACTGGAATATGTCGATTCATCTGCGGTTGTCACGGTTACCAATGATCCGGAGGTTATCCGATCTGCCTCACGCGTTGTTGTTCCGGGCCAGGGTGCGATGCCTCATTGCATGGAGGCTCTGGATGATCAGGGTTTGCGTGAAGTAGTCGTCGAAGCAGCTCAAAATAAACCTTTTCTCGGCATTTGCCTCGGACTGCAAATGTTGTTCAAGGAAAGTGAGGAAGGCGATACCTCAGCACTGGGTATTTTGCCAGGCAGTGTGAAAAAATTAGACGTGCGTGAGACCGCCGGTAACAACACCCCAAAACTCAAGATTCCTCACATGGGCTGGAACCAGGTTCACCAGGTTATGGCGCATCCACTGTGGGATAGAATTGATACCGGCACACGCTTTTACTTTGTTCACAGCTATTACGTAGCTACAGATGAACCAGGAATCGTGGCGGGTAGTACCAACTATCCAACCCCATTCACATGTGCAGTTGCCAGAGACAATATTTTTGCCACCCAGTTTCACCCGGAGAAAAGTCATTCCGCAGGATTGGCATTATTGAGTAATTTCCTAAAATGGATACCATAACAACATTCCAGCATTATCCTATCCAGCATTTCCATTGTATTATCAATTTTTTTTCAAGTCTGATCATTAACCCCGATAACTTCGTATGCTGATTATTCCTGCTATAGATCTGAAAGACGGACAATGCGTCCGCCTGAAGCAAGGCATCATGGAAGATGCCACAGTATTTTCAGAAACCCCTGAAACAGTTGCACTGCACTGGCTGGATAACGGAGCCCGTCAGCTGCATCTGGTTGACCTTAATGGTGCTTTTGCCGGAAAACCTAAAAATGGTGAAGCTATCCGCGCGATAGTCGAAGCCATTGATGGAAGAATTCCAATCCAGCTGGGCGGAGGAATCCGCGATCTGGAAACTGTCGAGTACTATCTGGATAATGGCATCAGCTACGTAATCATTGGAACGGCTGCGGTCAAGATACCTGGCTTCCTGCACGATGCCTGCTATGCGTTTCCAGGTCAGATTATGGTCGGACTGGATGCCAAAGGTGGAAAAGTGGCTGTTGACGGCTGGTCCAAAGTAACCGGCCATGACGTTATTGATCTTGCAAAAAAATTCCAGGATTACGGTGTCGAAGCAATTATTCACACCGACATCGGTCGTGATGGCATGCTCAACGGCCTCAATATCGAAGCTACTGTGGAACTCGCTCAAGCGCTGACAATCCCCGTCATTGCAAGTGGCGGTGTGACCAACCTGGATGACATCAGGAAATTGTGCCAAGTCCAGTCCGAAGGAATCACCGGTGTCATCACCGGCCGGGCAATTTATCAGGGCTCCCTTGATTTCAAGGAAGCACAAGCCTTGGCAGATCAGCTGGATTCAGCAAAGTGATTGACATCACTCACTCACAGAAACTCACTGGCTTTGTGCTTTTTATCCCCTTCTTTTTTTATCTAATTTATTTCTGATAACTTTGACCAATGGGATTAGCCAAACGTATTATTCCCTGCCTTGATATTAAGGACGGGCGCGTCGTCAAAGGTGTCAATTTTGTCTCTCTGCGGGATGCAGGAGATCCGGTTGAAATTGCTCGCAGCTATAATGAGCAGGGAGCGGATGAACTCGTCTTTCTCGATATTACTGCAAGCGTGGAGAATCGCGATTTAATCCTGCATATTGTGGAAAAGGTCGCCTCACAGGTTTTCATCCCGCTAACGGTGGGAGGAGGCGTCTGCAAGGCCGAGGATGTGCGCCGGCTGCTGAACGCGGGGGCTGACAAGGTCAGCATCAACACTTCCGCAGTATTGAATCCGGAACTGATCAAGGAATCAGCAGATCATTACGGTTCTCAGTGTATCGTAATCGCCATTGATGCCAGGCAAACACCTGACGGAAACCCTGAATCTCCGCGCTGGGAAGTATTCACCCATGGCGGGCGCAAGCCAACCGGGCTTGATGCGATTGAATGGGCTCAAAAGATACAATCCTTGGGTGCCGGAGAAATTCTGCTGACCAGCATGGATCGTGATGGCACTCGTTCCGGATTTGATCTTGTTCTGACACGCACAATCTCCGATGCAGTAGACTTACCCGTTATTGCCAGCGGTGGTGTAGGTAACCTGGATCATCTGGTGGATGGTATTTTGCAAGGCCATGCTGATGCAGTGCTGGCAGCCAGTATTTTTCATTATGGCGAATTCAGTATCCGTCAGGCCAAGGAATATCTGTTATCACACGGCATAGAAGTCCGCCTGTAAGAAAGTGGAACACGATCTTTACTTCTGAGTCGCCACAATTACCATGGAAGCCGCTTTTCCTACGGTATTCCCACATTTTGCAAGTATTCCTGAAACTGTTAAGATCGCCCTGAAAGCAGCAGCACACAAGGAGCAGCTAATGACAGATGAATGGCTTGATACAATAAACTGGTCAGTTGACGGCCTCATCCCGGTAATCGCACAGGATGAAAACGGCGGCAAGATTTTGATGGTGGCCTGGATGAACCGCGACGCGCTCAAACGTACTGTCGAAACTGGTGAAGCAGTTTACTGGTCGCGCTCCAGAAAGAAGCTGTGGCACAAAGGTGAGGAATCCGGCCATACCCAGATAGTCCAGGCAATCCATCTGGATTGTGATAAAGATGTCCTCCTCCTCAGTGTGGAACAAAAAGGGGGGATTGCTTGCCATACAGGCAGGCAAAGCTGCTTTTTCCGCCAATTGAAAAATGGGGAATGGGTAATCACAGAGCCCGTTATCAAAGACCCATCACAAATTTATACCCAATGACCTCCTCTTCAACGATATTACAGCGACTGACTCAGACGATTGAAGCACGTAAGAGCGCCGACCCTGCTCATTCCTACATCGCAAAACTGCTAAGCAGCAACGAAGATAAAGTGCTAAAAAAAATTGCTGAAGAAGCCGCTGAAACTATCATGGCTTGCAAGGACAATGACAGAGAACAGATTATTTATGAAACAGCGGACTTGTGGTTTCATTGCTTGATCATGCTTGCCAGGCACGACATCTCGCCGGAAGCTATACTGTCGGAACTGGAGCGAAGAGAAGGAGTATCCGGTATCGAAGAGAAATTGTCACGATCTCAAAACCAACCTGAGCCAACTAAGGCTGAATGATATGGAAGATTGTATATTCTGCAAAATCGTACGTGGTGAAATTCCAGCCACTAAAATCCATGAAGATGATGAAACAATAGCGTTTTATGATATTCATCCGGCAGCGCCTGTGCATTTTATGCTGATACCCAAACAACATATCGAATCATTAAATGAAGTTGACCTGAGTCATCAGCAGCTACTCGGGAAAATGCTGTGGCTAGCTCCCCGCTTGGCGGCAGACCAGGGATGTACAGATGGGTTTCGAACCATTATCAACACCGGGCGGGTAGGAGGACAGGAAATTTTCCATCTTCATCTTCATGTTATTGGAGGGAAAGACCGCCTACCCGCCATGATTCACCACGGCTAATCCGCTTAAGGAGCAAATAATGGGAAGTTTTAGTATTTGGCACTGGCTGGTTGTTCTGGCGATCGTTGTACTGGTATTCGGAACCAAAAAACTCCGCAACCTTGGCAGCGATCTGGGGGGAGCCGTTCGTGGATTCAAAGAGGGTATGAAGGGTGCTGAAGAGGAATCTTCGCAACCACCTCCTTCACAGCAACAGGTAACCAGCCATTCAATCAAAAATGAAATAGAAGAAAAAGATCACACAAAGGTGTGATCTGGCAATATGGCTCTGTACAATCACGGGAACAGGATTTTCCGGATAATCTCGAAGCAGCATTCAATGCTATCCGAGCCTGCAAATGTTTGATATCAGCTTCACTGAACTTATCGTCGTTGGAATTGTAGCCCTTATTGTCATCGGGCCAGAACGATTGCCGGCAGTTGCACGCACAGCAGGTTATTTTCTGGGACGGGCTCGGCGTTATGTCGAACAGGTAAAGCGTGATTTGAACGAAGAAATGGAGTTGGACAGCCTGAGGAAGCTCAGGGATTCCATGCATGAAACCGTCGATTCATTTGAGAATTCGGTGCGCAGCGAAATAAACAAAATATCGGAGATAGCAGATACCCAGCCCACAGCCATACCCGAAAAAAAATCTCATGCAGTTGAATCAGGGGGAAAAACAGAACCCGAGAATACCGAGACAGCCGCCTCATCAACCCCTAAAGAACCCCGGCAACTGGGCAGTTAGTTTTTGCAGTGATTCAACCACTGCAAACTGCCAGTAATCTCCTCTTTATTAAGCGACTCAATTTAACAACAGGATAAACCACAGCAACAGATGGATGATGACAATACTTTTATTTCGCATCTGGTGGAATTACGTGCCCGGCTGATTCGAGCACTGCTGGCATTATTTCTGGGTTTTCTCCCCTGCGCTTTTTTCGCGCGAGAGCTGTACAGTTTCCTGGCCTTTCCTTTGCTGGAAAAATTGCCGCAAGGTGGTCAAATGATTGCTACAGAGGTGGTGACTCCGTTCTTCATCCCAATGAAAGTTGCGTTAATGGTGGCATTTCTCGTCACCCTGCCACACACGTTTTATCAAGTTTGGGCATTTGTCGCACCCGGCCTATACAGCCACGAAAAACGCTTGTTTTTGCCGCTGGTATTCGTCAGCAGCCTCCTGTTCTTCACAGGCATGGCATTCGCCTACTTCGCCGTACTACCACTGGTATTTGAATTCATCGTCTATTTCGCGCCAGAAGGTGTCGCTGTCATGACTGACATCAGCGAATACCTCAACTTCGTATTATCAATGTTCCTGGCTTTCGGCATCACATTTGAAGTACCGATTTTCGTACTGATCCTCATCCGTACCGGTCTCGTTTCAATAGGAAAAATGAGATCCGTCCGCCGCTTTGTTCTGGTTGGTGCATTTATCATCGGCGCGATTTTCACCCCGCCTGATGTCATGTCGCAGATCTTGCTGGCAATTCCTTTATATCTGCTTTATGAATTGGGTATCCTCCTTGCTGCCCTGTCGATGAAACAATCCGCTCGGGAATCAGCGCCACCCGCCATGCAGCATCAGCGTGACAATACTGGAAAAAACGAATAACAAGAACCAATTTACCAACCACATACCAACAGCAAAATTCTCCCTGCACCACAGAAGAATTACCAGCCAGTTTCGGAACCATCCTCCCGGACCATTCTTGACATGGTCATAGCGCTGCTATAGTCTCCACTCCCTTGCTTGAGGTGTCCCAGATGCATTTGCACGAGGGATGAAACGGGAAGTCGGTGCGCACTGGAATCAAACAATGCAATGCCGACACTGCCCCCGCAACGGTAAATGAGTCAATATTCTGCACACGCCACTGTGCCATCCGGCACGGGAAGGCGCAGAATCAGGAAATAAATCCACTCACAAGTCCGGAGACCGGCCTGAAGCAATATCATGTTATTGCGGAGGGCAATACACGGCACCGGATCTTATTTCTGGCATTTAATTATGTCAGGTTCCCTGCTGTTTCTCCGCAATCTGTTTATAACCCGATCATCGCGCGGGTGTGCGCGGAGGAAACAATGTCCAGAAATCATGCTTCATCTGTACTGGCTCTATGGCTGGGAATCAATCTTTCTGCCGTCTCATGGGCGGAAGAAATCAACTATCTCGAAAACCCGGTTGTCGTTACCGCTAGCCGTACTGATCAAGCCGCGGAAGATACACTTGCCTCAGTTACCGTCATTACACGAACTGATATTGAGCGTCAGCAGGCACGTTCCGTGCAAGATCTGCTGCACGGTATCGCAGGTATCAATGTCGCCAATACCGGTGGCCCTGGAAAATTGACCACACTTTTTCTGCGAGGTACAGAATCCGACCACGTACTGGTTCTGGTTGATGGCATCAGAATGGGCTCTGCCACCTCCGGTTTTAGTGAAATCCAGAACTACCCGGTAGAGTTGATTGATCGTATTGAGATCGTCCGGGGACCACGTTCCAGCTTATACGGCCCGGAAGCGGTAGGTGGCGTCATCCAGATCTTCACACGTAAAGGCGGAAAAAAGGGATTAAAACCCACCCTCAGTTTTGGGGGGGGCAGCTATGGAACCATCAATGGCTCAGCTACTCTCTCCGGTAGCAGCGAACACGCCTGGTTTAATCTCGGCATCAGCGGATCAGACACCAATGGCTTTAATGCCTGCAAAGGTTCTTTTAGTGCGGGATGCTTCACCGTTGAACCGGACAAGGATGGCTACCGTAATATCTCCGGCTCGGCCCGTGCCGGCTACCACTTCGACAGCGGATTGGATGTCGAAGCCAGTTTTTTACACACTGATGGACATTACGAATACGACGGCGGCTTTATCAACCGAACCAAACTGGCACAACAGATGTTCGGAGGAACTGCGCGTTATTCGCCTTTTGAGCCTTGGCGCATCACCTTAACAATGGGGCGCAGTAATGAAGATTCCGATAATTTCAAGGAGAAAATGTTCATGACGCGCTACCACGCCCGGCGCGATACGATCTCCTGGCAAAATGATATCACTGTAACCCCGAATCAGCTTTTGACCATCGGCACAGATTATCTGTATGATCATGTCAATAGCACGGAAAAATTCACCACTACCTCACGCTATAATTGGGGTGTATTTGCACAACACCAGATTTCACTCGCAGCGCACAAACTGCAGCTTTCTTTACGTCATGATGACAATCAGCAATTCGGCAGCCAGGTAACCGGTGGTGCTTCCTGGGGCTATTCACTGACTGAACGGGTCAGGCTGACTGCTGGCTTCGGTAGCGCGTTTAAAGCCCCTACCTTCAATGAACTGTATTTCCCTGGATTTGGCAACCCTCATCTCAAGCCGGAGGATGCCCACACAGTAGAACTGGGTGCAACTGGCCGGTTCGACCGAGGTAATTGGTCACTTAACCTGTATGAAACCTGGATTGATAACCTGATCTCATATAATGCGGCAACATTCGCTCCAGATAATATAGACAAAGCGCGCATACAAGGATTGGAAGCTATCCTCAACACTGAAATCAAAGGCTGGCTGATTCAAACCAACCTCACTTTTCTCAATCCAGAAAATCGCTCCAAAGGTGCTAATCGAGGCAATATCCTACCACGACGCAGCAAACAGGCCTTCCGGATTGATGCCAGTCGCCAGCTTGGTAATTTTGTGGTGGGGGCACTGTTTCTTGCGGAAGCCAATCGTTACGATGATCTGGCAAATAAGCAGCAGCTGGATGATTACGTCAAAGTCGATTTACGGGCAGAATATCTGATCAATTCACAGTGGCGCATACAAGGACGAGTTGAAAACCTGTTTGACAAGGACTATGAAACCGCTGCATTCTTCAACCAACCCGGGCGCAGCTTCTTTGCTACCCTGCGCTATCAACCATAGGATAAAACCATGAAGCCATTACCATTACACTATCAATACCTGATCGGGTTCATCCTGATCGCCCTGATGATTGCCACCCGCGAATATCACTTCGCCTCATTGCACAGCCTGCCAGGAGCTTCCTGGGCCGTCTTCTTTCTGGCCGGCCTCTATCTTCGTTCAAGCTGGTCATTACCTGGTTTTCTCGCATTAACCTGGATACTCGACTCTTCAGCTTACTTCACTGTTGCAGAAAGCGAATTCTGTCTGACTACAGCCTACGCCTTCCTGCTGCCTGCCTATAGCGCCCTCTGGGCTGCTGGTCGCTGGTTTGCTACACACTATCAATTCTCATGGCGGGCATGGATGCCACTATCCTTCAGCCTTCTGATCGGTGCAATGCTATGTGAATTATTCTCCAGTGGCGGATTCTATTTCTTCTCCGGTCAGTTTACAGAAACCAATTTTGCTGAATTCTGGCAGCGTGAACTGTACTATTTCCCGCTTTATCTCCAGTCTTTACTGTTTTACGTCAGCATGGCAGCAGCAATACACATCCCTCTTGCGTTGATCCATCAATCGCGTTACCCCCGGAATAATGCAATCAGCCAATACCAATAATGAACGCTGAAGCAGATCGGGCGCAGCGCCACCGTGCCCGAATGCAACGCCAAAAGACAGTTGTCGATGCCGCGATTGCCCGTGCTGATAAAAGTAAAGGCTTGCTGCTGGTATTGACCGGCAACGGCAAGGGTAAATCAAGCTCCGCTTTCGGCATGGCTGCCCGCGCACTGGGTCATAGTATGCGCGTTGGCGTCGCGCAGTTCATCAAGGGGCGCTCCGACACCGGCGAAGAAGCTTTCTTCCAACAGCAGAAAAATATCATCTGGCATGTGCTGGGGGAAGGCTTTACCTGGGATACACAAGATCTTGAACGCGACAAGGAAACTGCCAGACGTGGATGGGCAGTTGTACAAACCATGCTGCATGATCCCTCCATTGACCTGCTGATACTGGATGAGCTCACCTACCCGCTCAAGTTTGGCTGGCTGGACATCAATACCGTATTAGCTGATCTGCAGAACCGCCCGGCGATGCAGCATGTTGTCATTACCGGCCGTGCCGCACCGGATGCTTTATGCCAGACAGCCGATACCGTCACTGAAATGCGTGATATCAAACACGCCTTCCAGTCTGGGATCCAGGCACAAATAGGGATTGATTACTGACAACGCCACTCCGGAAGCTTGTCAGTAGAAGAAACCTTACAACTGCCCAGGACCCATCAGTAAAACGCTGATTTATCCGCCACTAAGAGGCCTGCAAGGCCGTAGTATCCAGAATCTATTGATTTTGAAAAGCCTCTGGAGGCTCATCACGTTCGCAGTTATAGTTTCAATAACGCTTATTGATTTGATCAATATCCTCTTAAATAATAAAATTTTTGTCCAGAATACATAAAAACAGTAAAATTTCCAGGATATATACACGTCAGGCTGTTTAACGACACAAATGGTATATAGAGAAAAGACAAGTACAAAACGATATTGCAACAGGCTATCGATCATCATGAAGTGGCCGAACGAACATATCGGTATGTCACATGAGACGATATTGCAGAAACTGGAAAATATGGCAGTGTAGTTTCGCACGCAGTACGATCCGAACAGAAACTCAACTACATGCAAACACTCCCATAGAACACACATGAATTCCTGGAATCATTGAAAATAATCATGCTTAAACTTATACGAGATAAAGGGCCGAAAGAGACGATAAATACGCTCATAGTCGCTGAAAAAGCCAGAATCAATCATCAAGATATTGAAGAACTGCTACTGAAGTATCAAAGAAGCTACCCGGAAGACGCCACCAGAAGCATAACAGAGGTTACGAATCCAACTCAGGAGAAGCATGAAGGCCTGAGAGTGTTCGTAATCCAGACACGGATAGCGCTTATGCTGGCAAATTCCTACGGACTTGAAGCGTATCAGACTTTAAAAACGTTTATGGAGAGGCAAGGTTACAAGACGCAGCCTGACTCCATGTCCGTGGTAACAGAACAGAAAGACTAAATCCCAATATCAAATAGCCGCTTTTTTCCCCTTGTGTCAGGCTAGTTGTCGCAAGCGTTGATTCTGTTGTGGTGCTGGCGCAACACTATGCGTCACCGAACAGACGACCTGAAAATGGAAGTATCGCGACGTTTTTACCGATCGATCACACACGCCACACCGGCTGCAAACTACGCTTACACCAGCACAAGAAGCCATTGCGATTTATCTGCATCGCTCACTGCTGCTGCCTTTGGATGATCTGCTGGCCATCACCCGTGAATTTTTGTGTCGAGTGCCGACAGGCCCGGTCTTGGCTTGGCTGATCAGATAAATTGCCAGGAACCAGATGCTTAGCGACAAGTGGGGGCTTTGGAACAAGGCGCCTACAATCAGAGATTGTCTGCAGACGGCAGCGCTTGCTTGCATTGGAAGTTCTTGTATTTTCCTGCCTTAAGCAAGTAGTAATTTGCGTTGCCGCAGCCTGGGCAGCTAAATTCTTACGGCCAACGAGATACTTCCAATACATCCGCACATTGCTCATCCGTGCCAAACTGTGTAAGAAATCAAGTAAAGACAAGCCTACTTAAAATTGAATACAGTTCATGGCCATGATAATTCCTCTTTGATAGGTTTGTTTGGGCCGCTATGCGCCTTATCATAGAAAAAATCGGGTCTGGCTGAACAATCTTTCTAATCAGGTAAAGTTATGATGTATGGGATTGTAACGAAGAAAAATTACAGTAATTGCTATAGATCTCAAGTTTCACGGAATATATAAATTCCAGGCACAAAGATCGGGTATTTATTCACTGGTACTTGTCGCATGCGACAATATGTCACATTGTTTATTCCAATGGCTTATTTGATACTTGGTACCCAGGCTATGCAAGACAGGGAGTTTCCGAGCATAGCCTCTTTTACCAATCACTCAAATATTAAGAAAAAATTTAGATGAACAAGACGATCAAATGCGCATTACTTTTCGCTGCTGGTATAACCTCGCTACCCGCCGTTGCTCATATCAGCTATAGCAGCCGTGATTTTGGAATCTACGATTCGACCACTGGCGGCTCAAACACCATTCTTCATCAGTTCGTAACAGGTAACTACGGTTGGATAGATGGAACTGATTCCGACCAGGGGAACAGCCACGGAGTACTGCCTTTCCGATTTACGCTTACCAGCTCGGCTAGCGTAAATCTCAGTTTTCGGGAAGATAGCGCGATGACTACCAACTACAAAGGTGAAGAAGCCCTTTCAATGCTGGGATTGGCGCCTGGATTCTCGCTATATCGAGGATTAGCTCACGTTTCACCTCACGAACTTGATCATGACAACACTGACGGTTCTAAACTCCTGCGCCCCGAAGGCAGCGAAGGCTCATTCGTGGCACTGGCTGACTGGAGCATCACCAACGAAGATGATCCGCAGGCATTGGATCCAAGCTACCTCAGCTATATCGGGCACGCTTATGATGGTGCCATGAACTATGGTACTGGACTCATTCCAGGTGGAGATGGTGTGGCTGATAATTTCGTATCAAAAACATTTCAACTTGATCCAGGTGACTACTCTGTCTTCGCAGGAGGATCAAGTTATTGGGACCAACTGGAGGACAATCCAAACCTTGCAGCCCGCTATGGTTTGAACGCTTCCTTTAGCATAATGCAACAAGTTCCCGAACCAGGGACATACACTCTACTGCTGATCGGCCTGGGGTTACTGAGCATCGTCAAACGCCGCAGACAAGTGTATTAACAACAGTACAATCGTTGGTATCTCTCAGAAACGCTTACTTCACCCGCATGCCTGGTTGTGCGCCGCTGTCCGGGGCGAGCAAGAATGGGCCGCCGCTTTCACCGCTTGCAGCCAGCACCATGCCTTCTGAGAGTCCAAATTTCATTTTGCGCGGAGCAAGGTTAGCGACCATCACAGTCAGCCGTCCTTTGAGTTGTTCCGGGTCATAGGCAGATTTGATGCCTGCGAAGACGGAACGCTGTTCAGAGCCGATATCCAGTGTCAGTTGCAGCAGTTTGTCGGCACCGGGAACATGTTGTGCGTCGAGAATCTGGGCAATGCGCAGATCGATCTTGCTGAAATCCTCGATTGAAATTGTTTCGGCAATGGGAGCAATGACACGTTGTTGTGCTTCAGCATGCCGCGTGAGTGAATGAGTGTCGTTACTGGTCGTCATGGTTTGTCGGTTGGCCTCTGTCAGTGCAGCAATTTGTTTGGGATCAATACGGGTGATAAGGTGTTGATAAGTATTAATAGTGTGACCTGCCGGCAGCAGCATAGTGGATAAAGGTTGTCCTGCTTGCTGTCTGGGCCAACTCAGCGCCGTCCAATTGAGAAAATGCTCGATGCGTTCAGCGGTATAGGGCAAAACCGGTTTCAGATAACAAGAGAGTAGATAAAACATCTGGATACCCAAGCTGCAGGCACGGTGTAATTCGCGCTCTCGTGTCTCATCCTTAGCAATTTCCCAGGGTGCAAGCGCGTGGATCAGTTCGTTGATCTCATCCGTTCGCTTCATGATATGGCGTATCGCGGCAGAAAAATCGCGCGCCTCGTAGGCTGCTTCGATGACGCCCGGCTGCCAGCTGGAGAAATGTTCATCCACCGTTTGTTGCAGCAGTTGATAATCTTCCCCCGCCACCAGCTTGCCGTCGAAACGTTTGCTGATAAATCCGGCACAACGGCTGGCAATGTTGATGTACTTGCCGACCAGATCCGCATTAACACGCGCAACAAAATCTTCCAGGTTAAGATCGATATCTTCCATGCTGCCGTTGAGCTTGGCGGCATAGTAGTAGCGTAACCATTCCGGATTCAGCCCCTGTTGCAAATAGCTTTCCGCCGTAATAAACGTGCCGCGTGATTTACTCATTTTTTCGCCATTCACGGTCAGAAAACCATGAGCAAAAATCTGTGTGGGGGTACGATAACCCGCGTTCTCCAGCATTGCCGGCCAGAATAGTGCATGAAAATAAAGAATATCCTTGCCGATGAAATGATACAACTCCGTGGTGGCACCCTTTTTCCAGTATTGATCAAAATCAATCCCTTGCTCGGCGCAAAGCTTTTTGAAGCTGCCCATGTAGCCGATCGGTGCATCCAGCCACACATAAAAATACTTGTCTGTTTCACCGGGAATTTCAAAGCCAAAATAAGGTGCATCGCGTGAAATATCCCAATCGGATAATTTATTCTCACCCTCTTCCCCCAGCCATTCCGCCATTTTGTTGGCTGCCTCTGCCTGCAAATGGTTGCCTGAGCGTGTCCATTTACGTAAAAAATCACTGCAACGCGGATCAGATAGCTTAAAGAAGAAATGCTCCGATGCTTTTCGGATGGGCGTTGCACCGGAAATAGCGGAATAGGGATTTTTCAGCTCTGTTGGTGTATAGGCCGCGCCACAGGCTTCACAGGAATCTCCATATTGATCAACCGCCCCGCATTTCGGGCATTCACCTTTAACAAAGCGATCCGGCAGAAACAGGTTTTTGACTGGATCATACAGTTGTTCTATCGAACGGATTGCAATCAGCCCGGCTGCTTTCAGTTTTTGGTAAATATCCTCGGCGTAGTAGCGCGTTTCATCGGAATGTGTGCTGTAATACTGGTCAAACGCGATATGGAAACCGGTAAAATCACGCAGATGTTCTGTATAGACCCGCGCAATCAATGCTTCCGGTGAAATACCCTCCCTTTCAGCACGCAGCATGATGGGCGTGCCATGCGCATCATCCGCACAGACATAATAGACGGTATGCCCCTGCATTTTTTGGAAACGTACCCAGATATCGGTCTGGATATATTCAACCAGATGCCCCAGATGAATGCTGCCATTGGCATAAGGCAGCGCGGAAGTTACCAGAATATTACGTACAGTCATCGGTTACTCATCAATTCAAAATATATAATAAGAGAAGATTGTAGCAAACCAGCTGGCGCGATATTTGCTAACATCAATACTTTTGTGGCGGGAGCACGCTCATCAATGATCACACAACAACAAATTGAAACGGTGCTGGGTCAGATTATTGATCCCACGACCGGTAAAAATTACCTTACCAGCAAAACTGTCAACAACATTCAGATCAATCAGACCAGCGTTGTAATAGATATCGAACTTGGCTACCCGGCTAAAAGCGTGCTGGAAACCGTCCGTCAGCAGATTGAACACGCCTTGCGTACCCTGCCCGGAATCGAATCGGTCACAGTCAATGTCACCAGTAATATCATTGCCCATGGTGCACAGCGCAAACTCAAACTTTTACCCGGTGTCAAGAATGTGATTGCAATCGCTTCCGGTAAGGGGGGTGTAGGTAAGTCTGCTACTGCAGTCAATCTGGCACTGGCACTGGCAGCTGAAGGGGCAACAGTAGGTATTCTGGATGCAGATATCTACGGCCCGTCACAACCACAAATGCTTGGCGTCAGCGGACAGCCGAATTCACCGGATGGCAAAACTATCGAGCCGATGCGGGCGCACGGTATTCAAATGATGTCGATTGGTCTGCTGATTGATGTGGAAACCCCAATGGTCTGGCGTGGTCCGATGGTAACGCAAGCTTTGCAACAGCTACTGAATGACACCCTCTGGCAAGATTTGGATTATCTGCTTATTGATCTGCCACCTGGCACGGGTGATATTCAACTGACACTCGCCCAGAAAATTCCGGTGACCGGCGCGGTCATCGTCACTACGCCACAGGATATTGCCCTGCTGGATGCCCGCAAGGGTCTGAAAATGTTTGAGAAGGTCGGCATTCCTATTTTGGGAATCGTGGAAAACATGAGCCTGCACACCTGTTCGAACTGCGGACATACCGAGCCGATTTTTGGAACGGGGGGCGGTGAAAAAATGAGCAAGGATTACAACGTCGAGCTGCTGGGCGCCCTGCCACTGGATATCCGTATCCGCGAGCATACTGATGCCGGCACACCCAGTGTCGTGGCCGAACCAGACGGGCAAATCGCCACCATCTACCGCACGATTGCACGCCGCGTAGCAGCGAAAATCTCCGATATGGCGCGTGATTACACGGATGTATTTACACAAATTATCATGGAAGACGATTAATTAAGGCCGCGCATGTCGATCAAATCAGATAAATGGATCCGCAGGATGGCCGCCGAATACGGCATGATTGAGCCATTCGAGCCTGGTCAGGTTAAACAGAAAGATGGGCACAGCATCGTCTCCTACGGTACTTCCAGCTATGGTTACGACATCCGCTGTTCGGATGAATTCAAGCTGTTCACCAATCTGAATTCAACCATCGTTGACCCGAAACGTTTCGATTCAAACTCGTTTGTTGATTTAAAAAATGATATCTGCATCATCCCGCCCAATTCCTTCGCGCTGGCACGCACAGTTGAATATTTCCGCATCCCGCGCAATGTGCTGACCATCTGCCTCGGGAAATCCACTTATGCTCGCTGTGGCATCATAGTCAATGTCACACCATTTGAGCCAGAGTGGGAGGGTTACGTCACACTGGAGTTCTCCAACACGACCCCCCTGCCTGCCAAGATTTATGCCAATGAAGGCGTTGCCCAGGTTATCTTTTTTGAAGCGGATGAAGTATGTGAAACATCCTACAAGGATCGCAAGGGTAAATACCAGTTTCAACAAGGAGTGACGTTGCCAAAAATATAGATTTGAGAAATACCAAAAGGTATTTCTTACCAGCTCCTCTTGCCCCACTTCTGATACTTCATAACAAGAAACAGAGCCAACTACCCACTATTCGGTTTTTGGCTGGTATATTCGGCCGGAGCAAAAAACACCAGCACGCTCAGATCCTCTGTTATGTCATAAAAACAGTGATCAACATTGGCTGCTACAAAAATAATACTTCCCGCTGAAATCTGCCGATGGTCGCTACCCACCCGCATACTCGCCTGGCCCTGCGCCACATAATAAACTTCATCCTCGGCATGCGGTTCCTGCAAATCAGACGATCCCGCAAGCAGGGTGTAAATCCCCATACTTAGTGATGGCGTCCGCAAGAACTCCAGATAGGTATCTCCCGATTCCTTTTGCCGGGTGATTAAATCCAGTAGTTTGTATATATCCATACCTTCCATTCTCCTGATCAAATCAAAAAACAATAATGGCTCATTCAGGCCGGTTCTGTCTGCCGCGCTGCCGGATCCTGACGATAAAACTGGGCCAGCTGCTGATATACCGCTGGAAAATGGTGCTTCACCTGATGTGGCCTGATAAAAAAAACTTCACTCAATACCGCAAAAAATTCTGCCGGATCCGTTGCTGCATAAGGATTGATACCCGTTCCTTCACCCTGCTCCACCTGTCTACAGAAAATCTCATAAGCCTGGCTGAAAACCTCAGCCCAGCTGCGCGGATCCATCCCATTATGCAGGGGCGGATAACCGTTGGCAGAACCATTCAGCATATCCAGCTTGTGTGCAAATTCGTGTATCACCACGTTATGCTCATGATGAACATGAGCCACATCCTCCCATGACAGAATCACCGGCCCGGTCAGCCAGGATTCACCCGAAGCCACCATCCGCCTGGTATGTACAATCCCTATTTCATCCCGATAGACGCGATTGAGAATAAACTTGCCGGGGTAGACGATTACTTCTACCCAGTCATCGTAATATTCCGGGTCCAGCTTCAAAATCAGCAAGCAGGCCTGCGCCGCGATCATTACACACATCGCTTCTGTCATGATCAGACCCTGCACTCCATTAATTTTTTTGTCATGCAAAAAAATTGTCGACCATTCCCGCAACCGATGGAGTTCATTCCGAGTCAATCCATACAAGAACGGTAATTGATCCACTACCGGTTGCCAGATAGATTCGGGAATAAGTTTACGTTTGAGAATTCGGCGACGCCGCCATTTTTCCAGAAGCCAGATCATTCAATCACCTGAAAGCATCATGTTGCATGAGAAAAAGAGTACCGTTTGTTTGTTCCAAGAGTTGGATTTACGATTTTCATGGAGAAAATCTGTTACCGTCTACAGATTGCAAGGCACAGGAGACATGATGACAACTATAATTTCTAGCATCCCAGTACACTTGCCCATTCTGCTGATCTGCCCTTTCTCTTCCGTGCCATGACAAATCAACTTGCAGATAAGAATACCGAAGCGCTGCGACAAACGAAGTGGCATACACTGACTCAATCTGAGATTGAGAAAATTCTGCAAACCGGGCCTAATGGCCTGAAAACTGCTGAAATCCAGGATCGTCTTGCCCGATTCGGATCGAACCGCCTGCCTCCACCCAAACGACGCGGGCCATTGATTCGTCTGCTGATGCAATTCCACAATATCCTGCTGTATATCATGACTGCTGCAGCGCTCATCACCGCTCTACTGGATCACTGGGTGGATAGCGGCGTACTGCTGGCTGTAATCATGGTTAATGTCTTTATTGGTTTCATTCAGGAAGGAAAAGCCGAAACGGCGCTTGATTCTATCCGGGCCATGCTGTCGCCCCGCGCAACCGTCATCAGGGATGATTCCCGCCATGAAATAGACGCTGCTGAACTAGTACCAGGTGATGTGGTATTGCTGGTTTCCGGCGATCGAGTGCCGGCGGATATTCGCCTGACTTCAATCAGGGAATTACAGATTGATGAAGCTACACTGACTGGGGAATCCATACCAGTAAAGAAACACATTGAAACAAGCCTGCCCGATACCTCGCTGGGTGATCGCTCCGGCATGATCTATTCCGGCACCCTTGTCGTATTCGGCCAGGCCAGTGGAATTGTCGTCTCTACCGGCAGCACAACCGAGCTGGGCAAAATCAACCAGATGCTCACGGATATAAAGAGTCTGTCCACTCCATTATTACGTCAGATTGATAACTTTGGCCGCATACTGGCCATCGCCATTCTTGCAGCTTCTGTCGCAACTTTCGTACTGGGCACCATTTGGCGCGGCCATGCTCCAGAAGAGATGTTCATGATGGCGATCGCGTTGATCGCTTCGGCGATACCAGAAGGGTTACCGGCCATCATGACCGTGACACTAGCGCTGGGGGTTCAACGTATGGCACGACGCAACGCCATCATCCGGCAACTGCCCGCTGTCGAGGCACTGGGATCGGTGACTGTCATCTGCTCTGACAAGACAGGTACGTTGACCCGCAATGAAATGACCGTGCAGCATGTGATCTGCGCCGACCATGTATTTAATATCAGCGGCGTTGGCTATACACCAGCAGGTGAATGCAACATTGACGGACATGTCATTGATCCCGCCCATTATCCGGCGCTTACCCTGGCAATACGCACGGGCGTGCTGTGCAATGATGCACGATTGCAAAAGGAGCACGGTCAGTGGCATGTGGAAGGAGATCCTACCGAAGGCGCTCTGCTGGTGCTGGGTGAGAAAACCAGTTTCTCCCGCCACCTTGCCAATACTGCCTGGCCACGCCTGGATGTCATTCCGTTTGAATCACAATATTCCTTCATGGCCACCTATCACCGCGACAGTGATGATAAGCCCTGGATCTTCGTCAAAGGAGCGCCGGAACGTATTCTGGAGATGTGTACAACCCAGTTGCACCAGAATAATGAACAGCCGCTTGATGCCGGCTACTGGCAGCGAATGGCAACCACCACGGCGGCTCAAGGATTACGCTTGCTGGCATTGGCTTGCAAACGTACGGCACCACAGGAAAACAATCTAAAAATGACCGACATGGAAACAGGATTCACGCTACTGGCTCTGGTTGGCATCATCGATCCGCCCCGTGAGGAAGTCATCCGGGCAGTAGCGGAATGCCATCGCGCCGGAATCCGGGTCAAAATGATTACCGGTGATCATGCGGAAACAGCTTGCGCCATCGGGGCACAACTGGCTATCGGCACCGGTAAACCGGCTCTTACCGGGGTAGAAATCGCTGCCATGGACGATAACGCCTTGCGTAATGTAGTCATGAATATCGACATATTCGCCCGCGCCAGCCCGGAACACAAACTGCGCCTGGTAGAAGCTTTGCAGGCCAGTGGACAGGTAGTGGCCATGACCGGCGACGGTGTGAACGATGCACCGGCGCTTAAACGCGCGGATGTCGGCGTGGCAATGGGTATGAAGGGGACTGAAGTTGCCAAGGAAGCATCCGATATCGTGCTGGCAGATGACAACTTTGCCACCATTGTTTCTGCTGTACGTGAAGGTCGGGCTGTTTACGACAATCTGAAAAAATTCATACTATTCATGTTACCGGTCAGTGGTGGCCTAACGTTGATAATCATTGCCGCCATTTTGTTCGAACTCACACTGCCACTTACACCAGCACAGGCATTGTGGATCAACATGGTAACAGCCAGCACCCTGGGACTGGCGCTGGCTTTCGAACCGGCAGAACGCAATATCATGAATCGCCACCCACGCCCACCGGCTGAGGCATTTCTGTCTGGTTTTTTTGTGTGGCGCATTCTAATGGTATCTGTGCTGATGATGATCAGTGCACTTGGCTTGTTTCTGTGGGAGCTGGGTAATGGCACCCGGATTGAAACAGCGCATACGATCGCTGTTAACACGATCGTAATGGCAGAAATGTTCTATTTGCTTAACAGCCGTCATATTTTTGCCCCGATTACGCTTATCAAAGGCCTAACCGGTAATCGTTATATCCTGCTGACCATTGTTGTCTGCACGCTGCTACAGATTGTTTATACCCACCTACCCGCCATGCAGGCCATATTCAAATCAACTGATTTGTCAGTGCTGGAATGGTGTAAATCCATTGCCGCTGGATTGATGGTGTTCTACGCGATCGAACTGGAAAAATTCATTATCCGGTGCACTCACTTTGTTTCATTGACAGCCAAAGGTTAGAAACTCACTCATCGCAAGAAGTGAACCCTTAGTAGCGGTTATGATGGCGAGCAGAGTACACTAGAAAACAAACAGTGAACGACAGAATTTTTATAGATAAAAGAGTATGCCAAACATTACAATCTGGTAATCATGACAAGAACTGTATTCACAATATTCTAAAGAAATAAGTTAAGAATCTGATTATTACGATTGTAGATAAGGAAGCTGCAAAAATTATCAAAAGTAATTTCAGCAAATATCTTTTTGCCCTTTTTGGCAAAATCAACAGTAGCATTAATATTACTGATCCAACCGCAATTAATGTTAGCACTTCTAAAAATTCCTGAAATAACACTGTTTATCCACGTGAAAGAAAGTATCCAAACATACACATCCAGATTCTCGCACAAAAGACAGGCACGATACGCCAGGAAAGCGATCGAGAAGATTGCGGATCCTTGTCCATTATTAAACCTATTTCAAGCTTTTCAGCACGCTATCAGAACAGATAAATCTTCAAGATTTCCTGGTCTTTCCTTTTCCCACAGTCATAGTAAATTCGGCAAGGATAAAGCTATCCATACAGGCAGAAACGGGAGAGGCTGGATCACCGCTCGCCATGTTCTATTTGCGGCCAAATGACTAAATCTTCTGATGAAAGAGAATTATTGATCCTGGGATGATAAGAAATATCATCTTTACGAACACCGGTGGTGTGAAGTAATTCAATGAGCGGGAAAATTATTCCACGGCCAATATTTCCAGCTCAGACGGTCCCTTCACAATCTTCATTATCCCCAGGCTCACCGTCACCGCACGCATGAACAATCTGCGATTATGTAGCTACTCCCTCCTCAAGTAATAATTCAGCCGGTTTGTCATACACCAAAACGGTTTTCTTGAAGTGCTCAGCATACTGGTAAATATCTGAAAGATCTGTTACGGACACTATCCTTTCCTCTTTTTCTTCAAATAGCCCCAGCGTCATCCTGGAAGGATTATTGAATCGCAAGCGACAGATTGGCTTGCGATTATTGTCATCAAGCAATATCGCGCAGTAGCTTTTAGAATCTCGCATAACCACTCGCTTCGGATCGACAGTTTCCCGAAGAATTGCACGGACAATACGATACCCCTCAAATTCTTCTTCAGTTGTAATGATCCCATCTGAATCCTGATCAGAGATTATGTTGTCTTTCTTCAACTCTTCTGATGGTTCCATAGCCAGCTTGAGTCTCTCATTGATTTTGTCCGAAATAAGTTGTTGAAATGCATTCTTGGTTATCAAAGTAAATTGCTCCTTTATTGCAGGAGTTATACGTTTTCCATTAATGACTTCGGAGCATGCCAATCTGACAAAATCCTCAGATGGGGCAACCATCCAATCAGCTAGAACATTGTGGATCGCTCTTGTATATTTCAGATCACTTGCCGTATTTAATATCAACTCAACATTGAACGCAGGCTTGGCAAATTTTTTAAGCTCCTCTACATACTGATCCTTGAAGTCAAGAATATTGAATTCAAGAAATGGCTTTTCATCCATCTTATTTGCTTGTTCCAGGTCAGTGAAGAAGCGGTACAAAATACCATTTGTAAGCACTCCAAAACGTGCTTCCGTCGCATGAAAATATCTGAATAATTGTGATGCATGACCAATATTCAGATCACTCCCGCTTTTCTTACATTCAAAAAGCATAATCGGCTTGCCATCCTTCAGAATGGCATAATCAACTTTTTCTCCTTTTTTCATCCCTACGTCAGCTACTAATTCTGGCGTCACTTCATTTGGGTCAAACACGTTGTAGCCAAGTATTTGTATGAATGGCATGATTAATGCATTCTTTGTTGCTTCTTCAGTTTGTACCGTATCTTTTATCTTTCTAAGATGTTTAGTCCCACGGTGTGCTGGTGTAACATATAACCAGCTACGGAGGGATGATTTATGGGACAGATATTACACGGAAGCGCCCGCACGACAGCGGCGGTGCGTCGAGCGATACAAAATAGTCAAGAGAGTCTGAATGTTCTGGCCAAGCGGCATGGGATTAATCCAAAAACGGTAGCGAAGTGGCGGAAGCGGGAATTCACCCACGATGCACCGATGGGCCCCAAAGAGTCGCACTCGACTGTTTTAAGTCTGGAAGAAGAAGCCGCTGTTGTGGCGTTTCG
>NZ_QRCA01000028.1:0-4184 GCF_009833115.1 Nitrosomonas sp. GH22 | reverse complement strand
TCTGCGCTTTCCTTGTGCGCAATGCGGGATCGCCGATAACCTCCCATCGGCAAACTATGGCGCTGGCCTTCTTCTTTCCATCGCTTGCGTACCTGATACACCCACATGCGACTCACCTCAAAGCGCCGGGCAATTGCCGTTGGACCTTCGCCACGATCCAACGCACCCAGAATACGATCCCGAAGATCTTGTGAATAGGCATGCATAACCTTCCCCATCAGTTGTGATAGAGAATAGTCTATTACATGCATATATTTAAATCAAAAATGCTCTGGCCTCGTTCGTGTCGCACATCTCCGAGTATTACTTCGAATTACTTCCCCGTTGGAGTTATTGCGGTGGCGTCTGTAAACACTCCTGCCGATCAGAGGTAAGGCGTATTTTCCTGATTGGCAGATTCGCAGAAGTGTTGGCTAGGGGATATGACGCCCAAAAGTGTGAGCTGATCTGGCAAAGTATGGAAAAACGATTATTGAAACGCACGTTTACTGATACCGATGGAGGTGTAATTGTGTTCGACTGAACAACTACCAATTGTTTTTGTGTGAGGGTTACCCCTTGATAACAGCCAGTGGTTGCAATTCAATTTGTACCTCGACCAAGTCTTTTTGGTGGTTCATCACTTCATCGATATCTTTATAAGAGCCTGGCGCTTCATCCAGATCTTTACGGCCGCGGATGGCGTGTAAAACACCGAGATCATCAAGGGCTTGGATTTCTTCCTCTAGGTCCAGTTTTTTGCGGGCTTGGGTACGACTCATAATGCGTCCAGCACCATGTGCGCAAGACTCGAAAGATTGTGCTTCACCTTTACCTTTTACCAGAAAGGAACCGGTACCTTGCGAGCCAGGAATCATGCCCCATTCACCTTTTCGCGCTCGTGTTGCACCTTTGCGATGAACAAGAACGGTTTCGCCAAAATGTTCTTCTTCGGCGGCAAAGTTATGTGGTTTATTAATAAATTCGCTGAATCCAACCTCAGGCCGAATCTCTCTAAATGCCGTTTTTACCCGCTCCATCATTAATTTTCGATTGGCTAGGGCAAACTCAAGGCAGTAGTCCATTTCATTTTTGTACAGTTCGAAATACTCAGATGACTCTGGAAGGTAGGCTAAGTCATTCGAGATATCTTCGCCGGCTGCCTTATTTAATGCTTTTGCTACATCATTGTAATGGTTGGCGACTGTAAAGCCGATATTGCGAGAGCCAGAGTGGATCATAATCCAAATATAACCATCTGAGCCTTTTTGGATTTCAATAAAGTGATTGCCGCCACCTAATGTGCCAATCTGATATAGGGCGCTTTCGTACTCTTGATTGACGATAGGCAGATCGCCTTTCCTTTCGGGCATCCAAGCTTCATCTTGCTGCGTTTTGTGGTGGTTGAAACCCACCGGAATGGTGTTGCGGATGATACTCATGATGGTTTTCAGATCCTCTGTTGAGATATCTGTCAGATTGGTCCGTAGGGAACACATACCGCAGCCGATATCCACACCGACGGCGTTGGGTACGATGACCCCCTTAGTGGCTAGGATAGCCCCGATGGGCATGCCGTAACCTTCGTGAGTGTCGGGCATAATGACGATATGCTTAAAGGCAAATGGCAAGTTGGCAAGATTGCGCGCCTGCTCCAACGCTCCCTCCTCCATTTGATCGGCTTCCAGCCACAGCTTTATTGGCAGTTTTTCCGTTGTAATAATTGCTTTTCCGTTAGTGTGCATAACAATATCTCCATATAATAATTATTGATAGCGGAGTCAGGTTTGGTCGGTCGAGCTGAAAACAAACAGAACATTTACATTTACATTTACATTTACCTAAGCTGAATTGAGCCTCCGTCCGCCATTAGTGTTTGTCCAGTCATATAGCGACTATCTTCGCTGAGTAAAAAGGCAACAACTGGAGCAACATCTTTTTGCGGATCGCCAAAACGCTGCAACGGAATATTGCTGGCAGATGCTGCGTATTGCTCCGGGTACTCAGCTTTCCAGTGAGCGACCCCTTCGGTCAAGGCCTTTGGTGAGACTACATTGACACGAATGTTGTCTTTAGCCCATTCGTTGGCGGCAACCCTGCTTAATCCGCGGATAGCTTCTTTGGCTGCTGTATAACTGGCTTGCTGCTCGAGTCCAAGGAGCGCTGCTCCTGAGCCAAAGTTGACGATGGAGCCGCCAGATTTTGTCAGCTCCGGATAAGCGGCTTTCATAAAGTATAACGTTGCATTAAAGCCGGTGCCAAAGGATAAAGCCCAATCTTCTTTGCTCAGCTCTATTAGTGGCTTTTGGGTGGACGCATGGGCATTATTGACCAGCCCTGTCAGCTTGCCAAATCTGGCTATTGCCAACTCAACGGCTTGCTTGGCAACGGACTCACTGGAGACATCACTCTTTAAAAAAACAATCTGACCTGGATTGCTCTGCGCGATTGCTGTGCCTGCTGCTTCATTGATATCAACGACGACAACAGATGCGCCTCGCTGCGTTAATACAGTGGTGATTGCAGCACCTATCCCAGCGGCACCGCCAGTTACGATAATGACTTGATTTTCTAGATTATTCATTTCTGTTTCCCTTTTATAGGTCGCTGTACTTTGCACTGTCGTTTGAGCAAGTAATTACTGTCGCCTGGGACTGGGAACAGATTTATCCAGATAGACCTATCCCGTTCGATGGTTATCGACCTGTATAAGGAGATGGCGCCAGCAATCTTTCACGGCGTACCTGACAAGTAAAGCAGCGTTTGGCAGTCGGATACGCATCCAGCCTTTTGTAGCGGACAGGCTCTCCGCAGTCGATGCACAAGCCGTACTTCCCGGTTGCGATACGATCCTCAGCAGCAACGATGTCGCGCACCTCACCTATATCGCGAATGACTTCGGCCTCGGTGATGTCGCGGAGCAAGGAAGCTGTCGCCGTATCTCCAGAATCACCAGCTCCGCCAATAAGATCGACATAGTATTCGTTGCGGGAGCGTGCCAATACCTGGCGAATTTCACCAAGTAAAAGGCTCTTGCGTGCATCGATCCGTTGCGCAAAGTGTGTGATCTGTTCTTTTGTCAGGGAATTTTCAGGGGTGTTCATGGCATCGTCCTTAGCAGGTTGCAGGAATGAGTGTCGATTGGTGCCGGCACAATGCACCATCGATAATTCCAAATTATACTTATCGCATATTATTTCCGTGTTACGTTTTGGTAGTATTACTTACCTATAATAGTACGTCTTTTGCAGACGCACTCTCTTATCGTGACAAGGTTGACCAATGTTCTGAGCATGGGTATGAGCTCTGTTGACGTAATTGTCTTATGGTAGCTAAGCAACATGATGTGCTAGATTAACCATGAAATGGATCTGATTCAGATAAAAATGCCTAACAAAAGCATCCAGCGGACGCGCTAAAGGCGCGCACCGCTGATGCTAAGTGTTAGGTTTCTTAGCCGAACTTTACAGGAGAATTACGAAATGCACATCCAGGTCAATACAGATAAGAATATCGTCGGACAAGAGGCTATGACACAGAGTGTCGAGGAAATTCTCGGCCGCGTTCTTGAGCGATTTTCCGGCCAAATTACTAGGCTCGAAGTGCATCTTAGTGATGAGAACAGTGCTTCTAAGTCAGGTATTGCTGACAAGAGATGCTTGCTTGAAGCACGACTCGCTGGTCGCGATCCGATGGCAGCGAGCGACGTTGGACTCACGGTCGAGCAGGCCGTAACCGGTGCAGCCAAGAAGATGGTGAGTCTTTTGGAGAGTGAACTTGGAAAACTTGGTAATTACTAAATTAAGTGAATTGGCCTTCAATCAGAGGTCTAATAATTAAGGTTATGTCGTGAACCGCCCCGGGTTTTGAGGAGGCTCCACTATCTGAGAAGATGGAGCCATGAACAAATCAAATAAATATTCCCCCGAAGTAAGAGCGCGCGCAGTCCGTCTGGTGCAGGAACACCGCAGTGAGTATCCCTCGCTGTGGTTGACGATTGAATCCATTGCGCCGAAGATCGGCTGTTCAGCCCACACATTGCTTGAATGGGTGCGCAAACACGAGACTGATACCGGCTTGCGAGACGGTGTGACCAGTGAAGAGCGCGACCGCATCAAAGCCCTGGAACGCGAAGTAAAGGAATTGCGCAAGGCGAATGAGATTCTGAAGCTGGCCAGCGCTTTTTTCGCTCAGGTGGAGCTCGA
>NZ_QRCA01000027.1:0-5544 GCF_009833115.1 Nitrosomonas sp. GH22 | reverse complement strand
GGGATGCGTGCGCAGCGTCAGATGTTTATAAAAGACAGGATACACCATAGCGACAGAGGCTCGCAATATGTCTCCATTCGCTATACCGAGCGACTCGCCGAAGCCGGAATAGAACCCTCGGTCGGCAGCAAGGGCGACAGCTACGACAACGCGCTGGCAGAAACCATCAATGGGCTGTACAAAACAGAATTGATTCACAAGCGCGCCCCCTGGAAAACCAGGGAGGCCGTGGAGCTGGCAACGCTGGAATGGGTAGCCTGGTTCAACAACCAGCGGCTGCTGGAACCAATCGGTTACATCCCTCCCGCAGAAGCTGAGGTAAACTACTATAGGCAATTCGCCAGGGAAGCCATTCCGGTGGCTTGACTTTAACCAAACAGCCTCCACGAAACCCGGGACGATTCACATCGTGGTTGAGGACTACACCATCGAGCACATTCTGCCGCAGAACGAAGTATTGTCATCAGCGTGGCAAGCGGAACTGGGCCCCGATTGGCAACAGACTCAGCAGAAGTACCTGCATACCTTGGGCAATCTCACCTTGACGGGATATAACAGCGAGTACAGCGACTATCCATTTGCCTACAAGCGCGATCAGGTCATCAATGCCGATGGCAAGAAAATTGGCTTCAAGTACAGCGCCCTCAACATCAACGAAGGGTTGGGTGAGGTCGAAAAGTGGGATCAAGCCGCCATCCAAACACGCACCGAACGCCTTGCAAGAGAAGCCGCCAAAGTCTGGGCTGCACCACAGTTGGATAGCAGCGTCCTTGATGCCTACCGCCCTTCAGCAACCACCGCAGGGCAGCAGTACAGCATTGATGATCATCCGCACCTGACCAGCGGCATCATTCGCACCCTGTTTAATGCCTTGCGCAAAGAAATTCTCGAGTTGGACCCGTGCATCTACGAGGAATACCTCAAGCTCTATGTCGCCTATAAGGCAGAGACAAACTTCGTAGATGTTGTCCCTCAGTCCAGACGCCTGCGCCTGTCGCTGAACATGCCATTCAGCGAGATCGATGACCCCAAAAGGCTATGCACCGATGTCACCAACCTTGGCCGGTGGAGCAATGGCGATGTTGAAGTCGGCTTGTCCAGCCTGGATGAGCTTCCCTACGTCATGGGCATGATTCGCCAATCTTTTGATCGTCAAATGGGCAACCCGCAGGATGTCTGATTCGAGAGAATTCTGAGTTCGAGGATATGGATACACGCGGGTATATCCATTTTGCTTGCGCTGATTGTCGCATAAATTAGGGAATTTACGACGCCGTATGCACAACAGGCTTTATGCCTCATTGATTGGTGCAGTCGTCTTCTGAAAATGACAAAGGAGATGGATCGTGAATATCTGCTTGTAATCAAGTGCAAAAAATCATTTTTTGAAAACACCGTCAGGATTGACGATCTTTTGTCCGTCGCATTTATTCCTGGTTTGCACCGATAAATGCAGGTCAGCTAGATTGAATGCAGGTTCATTTGCAGTTATCTCTGGTTTGCGGGGGTGGATAGATGCAGTTATTACTGGCTCAAAATCGCATTGAATGCAGGTTGATCCAGTTATAAATGCAGGTTATTACAGCTAAGAATTTCAGAGTATTGTACAAATCATTAAGTTAGTGAAATTATTTCTATACTGTTGCAGCTATTTGTATAAATGACAGCCAGACTGCTTTGCCCATTGGCATATCACCTAGGCCGGAATGATTGAACGATAGGAGCGGTATGAATCGAGAGATTCACGTACCGTTGCGGGAGAGCCTGAAGGTGAGATTCCCTTGGGCTACTCGATCATATATATTGGAGAATAATATCTGAGCAGGAAATTACTGGGTCATTACAGTATGAATAAATAACAGAACTTTTGATCGATTCCTGTCTCCTATATTGTAATGAGATGGAATCGATCTTATAGAAGGTTACTTTAGTAGTACATTCCAAGAATCTTGGAAGAGTGTAATCAGATAAAAAACTTACTCTGGTTTTTTGTTACAAAAAAGTAACCGCCATAATTACCAGATACCGTCATCACCTTCATCAAGGCATGATCCATTAGCATCTAGCCCGTATGGACACTCTATTATTTCACCAGCAACAATTTTTTCATAATTTTCCTTTTCTCTTTCTGTAACCTGTACCCCAGGACGATTACACGCAGCTATCAACATAACTGATAGAGTAATAGTAACTACATAAATAATACGCTTGATCAAACTTCCTTTAAATTTCAGAATAGCCCCAATCATATTTATCTCCTACATATAATAAAATACCCATCATAAATGGCGTGGTAATGAAGGAAGTCTTGATAAGTAATCATTTGGATCTTCATAATTTTAGAAAATCCACCCTGAATCAGCAGTCTTTTCCTTACCAATTATCAGGTTTTCTAGTGATATCTTGTGCGCTCATGTGATGGTCAACACCTGTCTAATCTGATGCAGGTTTGCTGGTGCAAGCAAGGTAAATACCAGATCGAAGATCTCAACAGCGTGACTTCGCGCTTCCTTTTTAATACCCCCCTTGTTTTCTTCATGATGATTTCCACAAGAGAGTGGGATTGTCCATTGTTTCTTATATAGAACAAAGACTATTTTTTGGATAACATTGCTTCATTAATGGAGCATTAGATATGAAATTTTTGAATGACATGGCTCTGTTCGTAGAGGTTGTCAAGGCCAAGAGCTTTCGCGGTGCTGCCGATGCTATCGGAATGCCAAACTCAACGCTATCGCGACGGATTAGTGCGCTGGAAAAGACGCTTGGATTGCGCCTTTTACATCGCACAACGCGTAAGATAACGTTAACCGAGGCTGGTCAGATTTATTACGAGCGTTGTAAGCGTATCGTCGATGAAGCCAAACTCGCACAAGAGCAACTCAGCGAAATGCTCACACAGCCCAGTGGCGTGCTACGTGCTTCACTGCCCGTGGATTTTACCGTGACCTACATGGCACCCTTGATCGCCGAATTTGCAAAACTTTATCCGGGCATCGTCTTTGATTTCGATCTCACGTCACGGTGGGTCGATCTGGTGAATGAACCTTTCGATGTGGCAATCCGTATAGGAAAACCAGAAAATTCCCAATTGATCGCACGTCCATTGGCCGTGCTCCCTACATATCTTTATGCTTCACCTCGATATCTTGATCGCTCGGGAGAACCTGCCAAACCCGCTGATCTGGCAAACCATGAATGTCTGGGCATCATGAAGGCTGACACATGGACACTGCACAATGGGACAAACACTACCAAAATCTCTATTGGCAGCCGATTTACGCTTAACAGTGTCGGAATGATTTGTCGCTTAGCAACACTTGATATGGGCATCATCATGATGATGGAGAAAATTGTTGCTGATGATATTGCCAGTGGGCGATTGCGTCGCGTACTACCTCAATGGCGCGGGGCTCCGGTATCTGCCTGTGCTATTACGGCAACCCGATTACTGCCTGCAAAAACACAGCACTTCATTAAGTTCTTACAGGAGCATCTGGGCAAGGTTTAGCAGAATGCATAAAATTTATGCCGCATTCAGCTACCACCTAACTGTAACAGCTCGCGTTTCAAAATGACTGTGCTCGCATTCGACACCGTTTTTGGCTCACAGTAATTGCAAATACCGGCATTTATATCGGCAATCCAGCCCACAATATTTTTGTCATTTTCAGAAGACGATTGCACAGAATGTCAGAAGTTAATAACACTTGATTGCTGAAATTGATGTTGAAACTACTCTATATTAATCCACAATTTTCAGATACCGGTACAACGTTTCACGGCTGATACCAAAGTTGCGGGCAATTAACGTTTTTTGTTCCCCCGCCATGACTCTTCGCTTTAATTCTGTAACCTGCTCACTATTCAGTGACCTCTTGCGTCCCCGATAGGCTCCACGTTGTTTGGCAAGTGTAATGCCTTCTCGCTGCCGCTCGCGGATCAGGGCACGTTCAAACTCCGCAAAAGACCCCATCACCGACAACATCAGGTTGGCCATCGGTGAGTCCTCACCAGTAAAGATCAATCGTTCTTTGACAAACTCAACCTGGATACCTCGCCCGGTAAGATCTTGTACCAGCTTGCGCAAATTATCGAGATTGCGTGCCAGACGATCCATACTATGGACGACGACTGTATCGTCTTCACGTACAAAATCTAGCAACATATCAAGTTGTGGTCGCTGGGTATCTTTACCCGATGCCTTATCTGTAAATACACGATCTACCTGAATACCTTCCAGTTGTCGTTCCGGATTTTGGTCAAAGCTGCTGACTCGAACGTAACCAATGCGCTTACCTGACAAATTACCTCCAAAAGTAGAATGTGTCAGATTTGAATCTATTACCTTTGGCCAGTTGTGTCAATTAATACAGTTTTATACTTTATTCTGACGTTTATACAAAACGATCCTGACATCAAGATAGGGTATAGCTCAAAATGACATTCAGTTAATTATATGCGTCTGTAAATAATTTTCAGTCAGTCGCAGTTATTGTCGGTTTGCACCGATCAAATGCAGGTTATTAGTGTGTCACGAATGCGTGGTGGTGAGGTACCGACGCAATGCTGTATCGAAGATGAGGGTTGGCCCCTCGGAATCGGCGTGCAGGCGCAGGTTCCAAACCACCTTGAGCTGCATCGGTAAAGAGCCGTTGTAGTGAGCGTCAAGGAAAAGTCGCATGAAATGCGCCAGGTGTGTATCCAGGAGACGAGCGCAAGCGAACCATCGTTGAGGTGTCGAAAGCATAAGACGTCGTCGAAACTGGAGACTAATAACACTCCAGGACAAGCTTGGGAGAGGCCTGTTTATTGCCTGAGCGGCGACCGGCATAGAGGTGGCGTGAACTGGGTACTGAACCGCCCCGGGTTTTGAGGAGGCTCCACTATCTGAGAAGATGGAGCCATGAACAAATCAAATAAATATTCCCCCGAAGTAAGAGCGCGCGCAGTCCGTCTGGTGCAGGAACACCGCAGTGAGTATCCCTCGTTGTGGTCGACGATTGAATCCATCGCGCCGAAGATCGGCTGTTCAGCCCACACATTGCTTGAATGGGTGCGCAAACACGAGACCGATACCGGCTTGCGAGACGGTGTGACCAGCGAAGAGCGCGACCGCATCAAAGCCCTGGAACGCGAAGTAAAGGAATTGCGCAAGGCGAATGAGATTCTGAAGCTGGCCAGTGCTTTTTTCGCTCAGGCGGAGCTCGACCGCAAACTCAAATCCTGAGATCGTTCATCGACCAGTACCGCGACGCCCATGGGGTCGAGCCGATCTGCAAGGTTTTGCAGGTCGCCCCATCAGGGTATCGGCGATATTCCGCGCAGCAGCGTAATCCGGCTTTGCGCAGTGCCCGCGTCCTGCGTGATGATGAACTGCTGCCGCAAATACAGCGGGTCTGGCAGACCAACATGCAGGTCTATGGTGCCGACAAGGTCTGGCGTCAGCTTAAGCGTGAAGATGTCCAGGTGGCACGCTGTACGGTCGAACGGCTCATGAAACGGTTAGGGCTGAAAGGTGCCAGGCGTGGCAAGGTTGTGCGC
>NZ_QRCA01000026.1:0-74919 GCF_009833115.1 Nitrosomonas sp. GH22 | reverse complement strand
GGGTGGGCGATGCGGGACGCAGTCCCGCAAGGAAGGGGGTGCACTTCGAGGGGCCGTGGGGCACGCAGTGCCCGCGGGGCGGGCGGGCCGGCGCGCGACCCCGCTGTCGCGTCATGTTGGTGGCCGTTGCCGTCTCATCCAGGAAGACCAGGTGACGGCAATCCCAATGCTGCTGCTCGCGGGCCCACTCAGTTCGTGCCTGACGTACGTCTGTGCGCGATTGCTCGCTGGCGTGCAGGGTTTTTTTTAAAACTCAACCCCCATTTGTTCAGTTGATGCCATAGCGCCGGCACCTTGATCTGAATGCCTTCTGCAGCCAACCGTTCACTGAGCTCGACAAGCGTTAGATCCGGCGTGGCTTCTATCCATTGCCGAATCTGTGCTTCCTTGTGCGCAATGCGGGATCGCCGATAACCTCCCATCGGCAAGCTATGGCGCTGGCCCTCTTCTTTCCATCGCTTGCGTACCTGATACACCCGCATGCGACTCACCTCAAAGCGCCGGGCAATTGCCGTTGGACCTTCGCCACGATCGGTAATCCCCCCGTTTTTAACCGGGGTTAAAAGTAGAGCTAAGCGGCCAAGACCAATTTCTGTTTCGGGGTGATGCCTCCGATGGCAGTGTTTGGCCGTTTGTGATTATAAGTCCACAGCCACTGTGTGGCGAAATCCTGGACTTCATCGATCGAATCAAACATGTAGTGCGCCAGCCAATCGTAGCGCACTGTGCGGTTATAACGCTCGACATAAGCGTTTTGTTGCGGGCTGCCCGGTTGGATAAATTCAAGCTTGATGCCACGCCTGTTCGCCCATGCCATGGTGGTGGTGCTGATGTACTCGGGGCCGTTATCACACCGAATCACCTTGGGTGCACCGCGCCATTCAATCACTTGGTCTAGCGACCGAATCACGCGTTCTGCCGGCAGCGAGAAGTCGACATCAATACACAATCCTTCGCGATTGAAGTCATCGATCACATTGAACAGCCGGATCGAACGGCCGTCGGATAGCTGATCATGCATGAAATCCATTGACCAGACAGCGTTGACTGCCTCAGGCACCGTGAGGGGCTCCGGTTTTTCTCTTGCTAAACGCTTTTTGGGTTTGATGCGCAAATTGAGCTCCAGCTCGCGATAAATACGGTAGACGCGCTTGTGATTCCAGCCGTAGCCCTTCACATTGCGCAGATAAAGGAAACACAAGCCAAAGCCCCAGTTGCGTTGGTTGTTCGTCAAACGTATCAACCAGTCCGCGATTTCGCTGTTCTCGGATGACAGCCTAGCCTGGTAACGGTAGCAAGTCTGGCTGATGCTAAACGCTTCGCAGACCACGCGCACATTGGCCGATTTTTGTTACACTGCCCATTGCGCCATCTCTTTGCGTTGAGATGGCGCTACCACTTTTTTTGCATGGCCTCGGCGATGATTTCAGCCTTGAGCTTCTCTTCGGCGTACATCTTCTTCAAGCGCCGGTTCTCGTCTTCCAGCTCTTTCATGCGAGCCATGAGCGATGCATCCATGCCGCCAAACTTGGCGCGCCATTTGTAAAAGGTGGCAGAGCTGATGCCGTGTTCTCGGCAGAGTTCTGAGAACCTGTTCAATATCTCACTGAAGGGCACATTACGGCGTTGAAATTGAACTCAAAATGCTCACATACTTCAAGTATGCTCCGCTTTCTCGTTCAATTTTGCCTTGCACTGCATCCCTTGATCGAGATCTTGAACAGGTTCTGAGACTGGCGTGCCAACCTCGGCTTGTTTAAGAACGGCGATGATCTGACTGTCGGTAAAGCGGGATCCTTCATGTAAAACTTCCTCTAATTTGATTGGAGAAAATTCTACTTTTAAATCCGATTATTTTGTGGGGGGATTACCCCTTCTCCAGCAGGTAACGACGAAAAAAATAGAAGATAATGGCGATACCTGACGTTAACATCACCAATACTTTCACTTTTATTCATTAGGGGTATCTGGCTAACCGGGTTTTCCCGGATGGTCATTCTCTGGTATCAAATCAGTGTTGATCGGAATTTACAGTCTTGCATTTGTGTTCGGGGCCGTTTGGTTGTTGCAGCAGCCGGTTTTGCCCGAAATTTATTGGGCGATTGGGCTGATTCCGATAGTGCTGGCAGCTTTAATTCTTTCCCGACTCCAATTTCGTTTTTCCGTGTTGGTAAGCAGGTTTCTATTGTTTGTTGTTATGCTGGGTGCCGGTTTTTTCTGGACAGCGTTATCGGCGCAGATGAGGCTGGCGGACAGTCTGTCGCATGAATGGGAAGGAAAAGATATTGTGGTTACCGGTGTTGTTCCGGACATGCCGCAGTTTGCCCGGTACAGCATGCGCTTCCGGTTTGATGTGGAGCAAGTGCTGACACCGGATGCGGTAGTACCTGCCCGTATTCAGCTTTCCTGGTATCGGGATAACAGGCGTAAGGGGGTTGCTTTACCGCATATCACAGCAGGAGAGCGTTGGCGGTTAACCGTCCGGTTAAAGCGTCCGCATGGCAGCGCCAACCCGCATGTGCTGGATTATGAAGCCAGATTGCTTGAGCGTAACGTGCGCGCAACAGGTTATGTGCGAGCAGGGCAGGATAACGAGCGGCTTGAAGCATGGAACAGTGATCCGCACTACTTCTTTGAGCGTAAACGTGATGGAATTCGTAGTCATTTTCAGCATTATCTGGCCGAATATCCGTATGCAGGGGTGCTGATCGCGCTGGTGGTGGGTGATCAACGTGCTATTCCGTCGGAGCAGTGGGAGATTTTTACCCGAACCGGCACCAGTCATCTCATGGCAATTTCCGGTTCGCATATTACGCTGGTGGCCGGGCTGGTGTTTTTGCTGGCTTATTGGGTATGGCGTCGTGTTGGTCTTGCATTGTGGTTGCCTGCCCGCAAGTTTGCGCTGATGTGCGGGTTGATCGTTGCCATCGGTTATGCATTACTGGCTGGTTTTGCTGTGCCCGTGAAGCGTGCGTTATTCATGATGATCATCATCGTGGTGGCGTTCTGGGGTAACCAGCGCGTGCGTACACTGCCTGTGTTGGGGTGGGTGTTATTGCTGGTTGTGGTACTTGATCCGTGGTCGGTCATTGCACCAGGTTTCTGGTTGTCGTTTGCAGCAGTGGCGTTAATTTGCCTGGTAGTATCCGGCCGGATTGGTCGATCAAGTGCAGTAACTGGCTGGGTGCGCATACAGTGGGCGATTACGCTTGGTTTATTTCCGCTACTGCTGATCCTGTTTCAGCAGATTTCATTGATATCACCCGTTGCCAATGCGGTGGCGATACCGGTGATTACCCTTGTCATCGTGCCGCTGGCATTACTGGCTACCATTCCCGGGCTGGAATTTCTGCTGCTGGTTGCATATCCCTTTCTGCAAATTACGATGGCTGTGTTGCAGTGGCTGGGGGAGCTTCCTCTAGCCACCTGGCAACAGCATGCACCGCCTTTATGGGCGGTGATTGCAGCGACCATCGGGGTGAAATGGCTACTGCTGCCGGGCGGGCCAGGGCTGGGCGTATCAGCTGGTTTTCCTGCAAGATGGCTGGGTATACTGGCAGGATTGCCATTATTTCTAGTTTTTCCTGAAAAACCAGCTGCGGGAGAGCTCTGGCTAACTGTGCTGGATGTGGGGCAGGGGTTATCTGTAGTGTTACGTACTCGCAACCATACTCTACTTTACGATACCGGGCCAAAATATGGTGACAGTGATAGCGGGAAGTATGTGATTTTGCCATTCCTGCGTGGAGAGGGTATTCAGACGCTGGATAGGATGATCGTTTCCCACGCGGATTCGGATCACAGTGGCGGGGCATTGTCGATATTGACGAGCGTAAAAACCGGAACGTTGCTGGCATCAATTGCGGCTGATCATCCGATACGGCAAGCTGTTCCTGATAATCGCTATTGTCTTGCAGGAGATTCGTGGTGGTGGGACGGAGTACATTTCGAAATCTTGCATCCGCTGGAACCGGAGTTTTTGCTACAGAAACGCAAGACCAATGAATCGAGTTGTGTACTCAAAGTAACAACGCCACATGGCAGTGTATTGTTGCCGGGAGATATTGGCCAGAAAACTGAGGCGAGTCTACTGCAATATGCTGGTACTTCGCTTGCTTCCAGCGTGTTGATTGTGCCGCATCATGGCAGCCGATCTTCATCTTCAGAAGCTTTTGTACGACAAGTTGATCCTGGCTATGCTATTTTTGCAGTGGGTTACCGAAGCCGGTTCGGGCACCCGCATCCGGAAATAATAGAGCGCTATCAGGCGCAAGACAGCCAGCTACAGCGCAGTGATCATGATGGAGCGGTATTGTTGCGTTTTGTCCGGGGCACTATAAAAGTTGATACCTGGAGAAAGCTTAATCGCCGTTTCTGGCATGACAAGTGGTCTGCAGCAGATGAGGCAGACTGAGCATCATCCCTCGTAACAAGCGCCTGAAATTTACTACCCCTGGTTTGTAGGAAAAATTCCTACAAATTTTCAAGCCGAATTCCTACGGTTGATATGGTAACAGCCCGCTTTCCCCAATTTGCTCCCTGGTTAAAAATGCTTACATCATTTTTGAGAACAACCCGGTTTAATTTGTATATTAGAAGGAGCAGTAAAAATGGGGACAAATCAGATTTTAGACGAAATCAGGGAAGTCAATCTCAGTTATTTGCTGCTGGCTCAACAAATGCTGCGTGAAGACAGGGTTGCTGCAATGTACCGTTTAGGTATTGACGAGGATATAGCGGATATTCTGATCAAGCTGACTAACAGCCAGTTATTGAAAATGGCTGGATCCAACATGCTGTTGTGCCGGTTCCGTTTTGATGACAGCCTGATTGCAGAAATACTTACAAGTCATAAACAGGATCGCGCACTGACACAATCCCACGCTGCAATACTCATGGCAGGGCAACCTGCTGAAAAAATTTCCTGAGCACCCGTATAGAGGAGGAAGTAATCATGAAAGTGAAAAGTATTTTATCCGAAGGTAAACAGATTCAGCTTGCCACTGAATTGGTCCGGCTGGGTGCAAGGCTGCAAGTGCTCGAAGTATCTACCACACTCAGTCGCGAACGACTTGTGAAGCTGTATAAGGAAGTTAAAGGTGTTTCTCCTCCCAAAGGTATGCTTCCCTATTCCGAGGACTGGTTTACAGGTTGGCAGCCTAACATGCATTCATCATTATTCATCAATATTTACAATTACATTACCCAGTACACGAATGTTCGGGACATTGATGCCATTATCAAGAGCTATCAGCTGTATCTGGAACATATCGAGGTTAACCACCTGCAGTGTATATTGAGTTTCACACGCGCATGGACATTGGTGCGTTTTGTGGAGAGTAAGGTGCTTTCTGTTACATCCTGCGTTAAATGTACCGGGAATTTCCTGGTTCACAGCCTGGATATTCAATCCAACCATGTATGCGGGCTTTGTCATGTTCCTTCACGTGCTGGTAAAACTAAGCGAGCAGCTGCGCAGAAGGCCAAAGAGGCTCAGGAAGTTGAGATCAGAGAAGCGTGTGCGGTCTGATATCTTTTTACAGCGTTTTCTGATCCGGTTTCATTGATTTTCCACAAATAGTCAGCACTTGGTTTCCCTGAATGGAGCCAGGTGCTTTACTTCAAGATCAGTCCTGAAAAAATAGCAGAGCTTCTCTAACGATCCTTCATTCACGGTGTCAGTAAATTTCTGGTACCTCCGCATAAAATCCGGGATAATCGGCTAAAGTTAATCTTGCCTGGCCACCTGGAATCATTTCCGAAACTCAGATTCTCTAGCACTACCAATCCTGGAAACATTCTGACAATTGAACCTGCTTAAAGCACTTGCCACTGTCAGTGGTATGACATTGGTTTCGCGTATCCTCGGTTTTGTACGAGATCTGATCATTGCAAGGATATTTGGCGCAGGGATAGCGACTGATGCTTTCTTCGTAGCTTTTCGCATTCCAAATCTGCTCAGGCGCTTGTTTGCGGAAGGCGCTTTCTCCCAGGCATTTGTCCCTGTTCTGGCGGAGTACAAGAATAACCGCACCAATGAACAGACCCGTGAACTCATTGATCACGTAGCCACTTTGCTCGGCGCGGCATTGTTTGTAGTGACATTGCTGGGTATTCTGGCGGCACCGCTGATCATTTATATCAGCGCCCCGGGATTTGCAGCAGTGCCGGATAAATTTGCACTGACAGTCGAACTGCTTCGGGTTACCTTTCCTTATATTTTGTTTATTTCGCTGGTGGCATTGGCAGGCGGTATCCTGAATACCTACAGCCATTTTTCTGTGCCCGCTTTGACGCCGGTTTTGCTGAATCTTTCCTTTATCGGTTGTGCATTGTGGCTTGCGCCGCTGATGGATCCTCCTGTGCTGGCACTGGCCTGGGCGGTATTCATCGGTGGTATTTTGCAGCTGGCTTTTCAGATACCCTTTCTGCTGCGCTTGAAAAGAATGCCACGATTGCGTTTCAGGTTTCGTAACAGCGGGGCATGGCGTGTGCTTAAACTTATGGGGCCGGCAGTATTTGGTGTTTCCATTGGGCAAATCAGCCTGTTAATCAATACCATTTTTGCATCATTGCTGATAACCGGGAGTGTTTCATGGCTGTACTATGCTGATCGGCTGATGGAGTTTCCGGCAGGCATGCTGGGTGTGGCATTGGGTACCGTTATTTTGCCTTCATTATCACGTCACTATACGGAGAATAGCTCGGAGGAATTTTCCCGTCTGCTGGACTGGGGGCTGCGTCTAACTTTTTTATTAACGCTGCCAGCCGCTGTAGCACTGGCGTTGCTTGCCATACCCCTTATAACGACATTGTTTTACTATGGTGCCTTCTCCATGGAGGATGTCTGGATGACCCGGGAAGCGCTGATCGCCTACAGCATTGGTTTGCTCGGATTGATATTGGTAAAAGTGTTGGCGCCAGGTTTTTATGCCCGGCAGAATATCAGAACTCCAGTCAAGATCGCGATTTTGACGCTTGTTGCTACACAGCTCATGAATCTTGCGTTCATTATTCCACTAAAACATGCCGGGCTCGCGCTGGCGATTGGCTTGGGTGCATGTCTTAATGCGGGCGTACTTTATTCCAAATTGCGTTCCTACGGCATTTATCAGCCTTTACCTGGATGGGGATTATTTATACTCAAAATTCTGATTGCCTTGATCGTGATGAGTGTGGGGTTATGGCTGACAGCCGGGAGTAATACCGAGTGGTTTGTGCTTACAGCAACTGAGCGAGTGGCGAAACTGGGGCTAATGGTAGTGCAGGGTGGCATCAGCTATTTTGCGTGTCTATGGATATTAGGATTTCGATTACATGATTTCTCGCGGCAATAACCCAATGTATCGCTGACATACCCTGTTTTGTTTGTAGGAGTGATGTTTCAATAGGCATCCCCTCTATGGGATGCGTAAGAAGCGGATGCTTTTAACCCATTCAACTCAAGCAATAACAGTTTTATTCTACTGCTTGAGCTGAGAGATATTTTTGTTATATACTGCCGTTCGCAGCAAGGTTTATGAAATTTTTTAAAGGAACTTTAATAATGAAATTTGCTTACGCAGCTGTTATCGCTACCGCAGTTCTGCTGGTAGCATGCGGACGTCCTCATCAGGCTGTTCAAGAGTCGGAAAGAGAGAACTATGAAAAAATCATATCCGGCCAAAAAATAGACTGCGAACATGGGGTTGACGCAAATGGCAAGTGTTTGAAAGAAGGTGATACTGGTATCCCGGAAGCGCACTAAGCTAAAAAATGTATCTGTACAAAAAAACCGCCTTTTAGGCGGTTTTTTTGTACAGATACAAACTTCACCATGGAAAAATTGCAGTGAAAAAACCCCTATAAGTATCATGGTATTTTCAGATATTCGCTATGTAAGCATTTTATTCTCCACGAGACGGGGGATTAAATTCGTGGAGAATAAAGAGATATACTGCACCAATCGTAGTCAAGCCAACCAAGTATGGGGTAATAAATATATACCTACTTGTTATGCTTGCTGTCCATTCGTATAGGATGAGCAGCGCGATCAGCTGGGTAATACTGTCGCTCTATTTACTTTACTTAAGTTGTTCGTATAACAAATTAAGAATACGTTTAGCTGTTTCTGATTCTTCAGCGATTCCATCCGTGTTAAGTACACTAACTTCACTATTTAAACTGACTTCACTTATCTTGATCTGATATTTCTCCGCTGTAGAATCTTTATCAGTGTCATTGGACCAGAAAGCCAGTTTGGAAAGTAAGCCTTTCCCCTTATCCGCTTTGTGGATTTCCTCACCGGGGCTGATATAGCGGACAAAGTAAATCCCGCTCGAACGATCCCGATCTTCCACCGTAAAGCCGATCCGATCAAGCTCAAGGCCAACTCGCCGCCACGCGCGGTCAAACGGTTCCCTTATAATCAATATACCTTTCCGGGTTTTATCCAGGAACGCCCGTTCTTCAGCTGCACCACTTGCAGCAATTTCAGCCGTTGCACGTTCTTCATCCACACCGAAACGTTGCATCAGACGGTTCAGCATTTCTGCTTCCAGTTCGGGATCTGATTTGCGTGGCTGCCAGATAGTGCGATTAGTATTGCGATCTGCCAGCACTTCAATCATGCCCCGGTGACTGATAAAAATTTCGGTTGCGCCGGATTGATCCTGCTCCAGGCGGGTACGAAACTTGTCACGTTCAGCGGTGGAATAAAGGCTGTCAAGGAAAGTTGATAGTGCACTTCGGATAATATCCTGGGGTATTTTGGCACGGTTTTCTGCCCAGTCAGTTTCCATGATTCCCAGATCGGGTGCTTCCACCTTGAGCAGAAATCCCATATCTTGCCAGAATTCTTTGATAACCGGCCATACTGCGGCGGGTTCGCGTGGCACAACCAGCCAGCGCTGAGTACCGGAGCGTTCGATATGAATTCCGTTCTGCAGCGCAGTGGCAGAGAGTACGGGTAAATTTGCCCGCTCCCTTAATAGTCCGCTCCGGGTGCTGTTGTAAGTCGAGAATGTAGCGCTGCCGGACGCATCAACATCCGGAATGGCAAATCGTTCGTTGGTTTCGGGACTGGTCAGATCAGGCGGGACTTCAAGTGGAGGAAGTTTCCCTGCCGACTTGTAATCAATCTTTTTATTTTCGGGTAGCAGGTTGCAGCCCGAAACGAGGATCGCCAGCGTAATATTTGCAATCAGAAATTTTCTCAGACGTCTGCTCGGACGCTTCTTAAGCATGGTAAACCTTTAAACCGTGATACCAGCCTGCAGCATCGCTTTTCTGATCAGTTCGTGATGCTGGCTGGATAAAGCCGTCAATGGCAGACGTATGTTTTCGTTGATCAATCCCATTTTTGCCACCGCCCATTTGACCGGGATGGGATTGGCCTCGACAAACAAATCGATATGCAGCTTGAATAATCGGGCATTGATTGCCCGTGCCTGGGCCAGATCGCCGGACAGAGCAGCAGTACACATTTCGTGCATCAATCGCGGGGCGACGTTGGCGGTAACCGAAATAATGCCGTGTCCACCGAGCAACAGCAGCGCCAGTGCTGTGGCATCATCACCACTGTAAACAGCAAAATTATCTGGTACACGCTGCACCAAATCACATCCGCGTGCAATGTTGCCAGTGGCATCCTTGATACCAACGATACCGGGAATCTGCGCCAGCCGTAATGTGGTTTCATTACTGATATCTGCTACAGTCCGCCCCGGTACGTTATATAAGATCATCGGAATATCTACTGCTTCGGCGATTGCCTTGAAATGCTGGTACAACCCTTCCTGAGTCGGCTTGTTATAGTAGGGTGCGACGGACAGGCAGGCATCTGCGCCGGCATTCTTCGAAAACACGGTGAGCTCGATTGCTTCCCGGGTCGAATTGGCACCAGTGCCGGCGATGATCGGAATGCGTCCGGCCGCATAGGAAACAGCTGTTCGAATCAGCAGATCGTGCTCATCAAAATCTACGGTGGGAGACTCCCCTGTGGTACCGACTACGACAATGCCATCCGTTCCCTGTTCGATATGAAAGTCGATCAAGGCACAGAATCTATCCAGATCCAATGCCCCGTCTTCCAACATGGGAGTGACGATCGCTACATGACTACCTCTGAACATGGCACTTTATCTATATAAAAAATAATAATCATTATTCTACCCGAAACAATCTGCTTTCATTCAATTTCAGCGATTGGCCATAAGCCAGGCTTAATGCTGTTTCGAGAACTGCATACTACCGTCACCATATTTAACCAGGATAGTATCTCCAGCAGAGAAATGACCCTCCAGCAATTCTCTGGACAGCGGATTTTCGATCTGAGACTGAATGGCACGTTTCAGAGGCCGAGCACCAAATATCGGATCAAAACCAGCCTCAGCCAGTTTTGCCAGAGCTGATTCTGAAACCACCAGTTTCATCTCCATTTGCGCCAATCGGGCTCCCAGATTACTCAACTGAATTTTGGCAATTGACTTGATGTGCGCTTCATCCAGTGAATGGAAAACAACCACCTCATCAATACGGTTAATAAACTCTGGTCGGAAATAGGTTTTAACCTCTCCCATTACTGCTTGCTTGATGGCTTGGTAATCATCGCCGCTCATCTGCTGGATCATCTGTGAACCTAAGTTGGAAGTCATGACGATGACCGTGTTTTTGAAGTCTACGGTGCGTCCCTGGCCATCCGTCATCCGACCGTCGTCCAGCACCTGCAGTAACACATTAAACACGTCCGGATGTGCTTTTTCTACTTCATCGAGCAGAATGACGGAATAAGGCTTACGTCGTATCTGTTCAGTCAGATAACCGCCTTCTTCATAGCCAACATAGCCTGGCGGCGCGCCAATCAGGCGCGCGACTGAATGCTTCTCCATGAATTCAGACATATCCACCCGGATGAGATGTTCCTCGGAATCAAACAGGAATCCTGCCAGTGCCTTGCACAACTCGGTTTTACCTACTCCAGTCGGTCCCAGGAACAAGAAAGATCCATAGGGTCGGTTGGGGTCGGACAACCCGGAACGAGAGCGCCGGATTGCGTCAGAAACCAGCCGGACAGCCTCATCCTGACCAATGACCCGTTCATGCAATTTATCTTCCATGAACAACAGTTTTTCGCGCTCGCCCTGCATCATTTTGGAAACCGGGATACCGGTTGCACGCGAAACAACCTCAGCGATTTCCTCAGCGCCTACCTGGGTTCGGAATAATTTTGGCTGTGTGGCCTCCTCGGCTGATTCATCATGGTGCAATTGCTCTGCAAGCTGTGTTTCCAGTTGCGGAATACGACCGTATAGTAACTCTGATGCTTTTTGCAAGTCCCCCTTACGCCGTGCGGCTTCTTCTTCCCGACGCAGTTTCTCAAGCTCTTCCTTAATTTCCTGTGAACCTTTCGCGCGGGATTTTTCCGCTTTCAGTATTTCGTCCAGATCAGCGTATTCACGTTCCAGTTTTTCGATTTCCTCTTCAAGCAGTGCCAGACGTTTTTTCGAGGCCTCATCCTTTTCCTTTTTCACGGCTTCACGCTCGATCTTCAGCTGAATAAGGCGCCGATCAAGTTTATCCATGACTTCCGGCTTGGAATCCTGCTCCATGCGAATGCGTGCTGCCGCCTCGTCGATCAGATCAATTGCCTTGTCTGGCAGAAAACGGTCGGTAATGTAACGATGGGAGAGTTCGGCAGCCGCAACAATAGCTGGGTCAGTAATTTCCACACCATGATGCAATTCGTATTTTTCCTGCAGCCCGCGCAGGATGGCGATCGTCGCCTCGACGCCGGGTTCGTCCACCAGTACTTTCTGGAAACGGCGTTCCAACGCAGCATCCTTTTCAACGTATTTGCGGTATTCATCCAGCGTGGTTGCACCCACGCAATGCAGCTCACCGCGTGCCAGTGCTGGTTTGAGCATGTTGCCGGCATCTATCGCGCCTTCTGCCTTACCAGCACCGACCATCGTATGCAGTTCATCAATGAACACGATAGTACGGCCTTCATCTTGCGCCAGCTCTTTCAGTACAGTCTTCAATCGCTCTTCAAACTCGCCACGATATTTGGCGCCGGCCAGCAGTGCTGCCATGTCCAGCGATAACACTCGTTTGTTTTTCAGTGTTTCGGGCACTTCACCATTGACGATACGTTGCGCCAACCCTTCCACAATGGCTGTTTTACCGACGCCCGGCTCACCAATCAGGACGGGGTTGTTCTTGGTACGCCGTTGCAATACCTGAATTGTCCGCCGGATTTCGTCATCCCGTCCGATCACGGGATCGAGCTTGCCCGAGCGGGCACGTTCAGTCAGATCCAGCGTATATTTCTTCAGGGCTTCCCGACTGCCTTCTGCTTCAGCATCGGTTACCTGTTCTCCGCCGCGTACAGAATCGATTGTCTGTTCCAGTGCAGCGCGTGTAACACCGTATTGTTTCAGCAATCGTCCGGTCTCGCCTTTGTCTTCCAGTACAGCCAGCAGAAACATTTCTGAAGCAATGTACTGATCTCCTCTTTTCTGCGCCTCCTTGTCAGTCAGGTTGAGCAGATTGCCCAGATCACGAGAAATATTGATCTCCCCGCCTGTTCCTTCCACTTTTGGCAAAAGTTTCAGGCTTTGTGTCAATGCCTGGCGCAATGGTTGAACATTCACTCCGGCACGTTGCAGCAACGAGGCAATACTGCCATCTTCTTGCTGCATCAGTGCGAGCAGAAGATGCTGAGGTTCAATATAGGGATGATCCTGCCCCAGCGCCATGCTTTGCGCATCGGCGAGAGCCTGCTGAAACTTGGTGGTGAATTTGTCGAACCGCATGTCATCTCCTGAAGTGAAGTAAAGATTGGAATGCCCTTACTATATGGCGTGGTGGCGAAATTTCAACCCGGTGGCGCGATTTGATTTTTTAACTGGAGATGAACTGGTGAAGTATTGGTTGCTGGCTGGCTAGTGATTACGGGGAGAGGCGGAAGGGATCGTCCCTTTAATTCGAATTGAAATGGTGGCTATTTGATAATTAGCCAGGAGAGGTAATTCCTTAATTTTAAGAGTGTTTCTTGATGGACTCGCTGCCGATCCAGATGAGAGAAATCGCTCCACTACTGCTGGAAGCAGTGGAGCTGGTGATGGGCAGGTTTAATCAATTTTATTTTTGATTTCAGAAGCCTTATCTTTGGCTGTATCATAAGGTTTCATTTGCTTGATTCTTGGCTGTTTGTTTCAGCTGTCCGTGCATGCTGCTTCTTTGGCGCAGTTAATTGCCTTATTGGTGGATCGTTTCACATTGTTTGTCAAGGTGCTAATGAGAGCGTTGATTTCTTATCTCCGGGTAAGGATATAGCATGTTCAGCGCAATGCTCTTTCCGGCCGTTTCCACGATGCGGATATGTTCCCGACGTAGTTCACGGGCATGCCGCAATCCGCAAGAATGGGCAATCATGCTGATTTCGTGATTAACGTTGGTGGCGTAATTGGCCACTCGCAGATATTTCTCTTCCACGACCAGGCCACGTTGCAGGCGCGGGTTATTGGTAGTGATACCGGTCGGGCAGGTGTTCAGGTGACAGCGCATGGCCTGAATGCAGCCCAGGGAAAACATGAATCCCCGAGCGGTATTGACGAAATCTGCACCCGCACATAATGCCCATGCACATTTGGCAGAAGTAACCAGTTTCCCTGCTGCAACGACGCGGATACGCTGTCTCAGGCCGGATTCGATCAGAGCATCGACCACCCGCGGCAGTGCCTCGGTAATCGGCAGCCCGGCATAATCGATCAGCGCCTGTGGAGCTGCGCCGCTGCCACCTTCACCGCCATCAATTGTCAGGAAATCGGGGGCATATTCCAGCCCTCTACGCAGGATGACATCGCACAACTCATTGATGAAATGCCAGCCACCAATAGCAGTTTTGATGCCAACTGGTCGTCCGGTCAGTTCCCGGATAAAGGCAATTTGATCCAGCAGTTCTTCAATATTACCAACATCGTGATGCCGGTTGGGACTGATAGAATCCTGCCAGGGGGGAATGCCCCGGATAGCGGCAATTTCCGGGCTGACTTTGCATGCCGGCAGCATGCCGCCTTTACCTGGTTTTGCCCCTTGCGAAAGTTTGATTTCAAATGCCTTGACGGATTGGGCAATTTCCCGTGCACGGGTGGCAGAAAACTTTCCCTGCTCATCCCGGATACCGTATTTGGCTGTGCCGATTTGCATGATGATGTCGCATTTCCCTTCCAGGTGAAAAGGAGCTAATCCCCCTTCGCCTGTGCTTAGCCAGCATCCGGCCTTAGCCGCACCAAGCGAAAGCGCACGCACAGCTGGTGCGGAAATGGCACCATAGCTCATACCGCTGATGTTGATGATGGATTGCGCCAGAAAGGGCTGGTCGCAGTAACCTTCACCAATGGACAGGGCGGGGATGGGCAGCTGATCTTCTTCCAGTATGGGAAAAGCGGCATTGACAAAAATGAGCGCCCCGGGTTCGCACAGATCGTACGAGGAGCCAAAGCCAACAGTACTTTCCATATTTTTGGCATTTTTATAGATCCAGCTCCGAGTAGCGCGATTGAATGGCATTTCATCACGATCTCCGGTAAAGAAATATTGGCGGAAATACTTTCCCTGCGTTTCAAAAAAATAGCGCAATCGCCCGATGATGGGATAATTGCGCAATATGGTGTGCTTTTTCTGGGTGGCATCGCGGATGAAAAAGATGACTATGGCACCCACGATAATTAGCCCTAAAATAGTGGCAGTACTGAAAATAATTAGATTGATCAGGCTGTCTGACATGGTGTCTGGAATGATGTTCTAAATAGATGAGTGTGAAGCATGTTGCAAAGTGAAGCAATCAGCAAGCAGGTTCGACAAGCGCTGGATGAAGATATTGGCAGTGGTGATCTGACAGCTACTCTGATCCAATCTGATCGATGTCTGCGTGCACAGGTGATCGCCCGGGAAGCCATTATCATTTGTGGCATTCCGTGGTTTGATGAAAGTTTCCATCAACTATCTCCGGCTGCCAGGATTGACTGGCGTGTCAGCGAAGGGCAGCAGGTTGGCAGTGATCAAGTGTTGTGCGTACTCAATGGCAATGCGCGGGCTTTGTTGACAGCAGAGCGCACTGCCTTGAATTTTTTGCAGATGCTCTCTGCGGTGGCGACGCGTACTCGGCAGTTTGTCGATGCAACTGAAGGTACGGGTGTACAGATTGTCGATACTCGTAAAACCTTGCCAGGATTACGCTTGGCGCAGAAATATGCCGTGCGCTGCGGAGGAGGAGTCAATCATCGTGCCGGGTTGTATGACGGGATTCTGATCAAGGAAAATCACATTATTGCGGCCGGCAGTATTGAAGCTGCTTTGCGCAGAGCTGCTGAAATTGCGCCTCCAGGAGTATTCATCCAGATTGAAGTGGAAACACGGAATGAATTCATACAAGCCCTGTCTGCCGGAGCACGCATGGTTCTGCTGGATAACTTTGATCTGCCTGATCTGCGGGATGCTGTTACCTATAATCGACAATTCCTGGGCAAGCCTGCTGTACTTGAAGCCTCCGGCAACGTTACGCTTGATACTGTACGAGCGATTGCTGAAACGGGTGTGGACCGGATCTCAATCGGTAGCTTGACCAAGGATATACAGGCGGCAGATTTGTCGATGCGTTTTTACGATGAAGCTTCCAGTGCAGCGATGACTTCATCGTCATCGATCTGCGGAAACAAGTGATAAAACTGGCCGACTGAATAAAATATTGCAGGTGTTTCCAGGCAGATAACCTCATCTACGAACGGAGTAATATCAGCCAGTGTTTTGGCTGGCGCGACCGGCACAGCGCAGATCAGTTTACGCGGTTGCTGGAGGCGGACAGCGTGCAATGCTGCAATCATGGTGGATCCGGTCGCCAAGCCATCATCCACTACAATTACGATTCGGTCATGCGGATCAATTGCCGGACGAACAGGCGTATAACGCATCCGCCGTTCATGTAACAATTCGAGCTGAGTAGCTTTTTCGGTTGCAATGTATTCGCGAGTGGCGCCACTCCGGGCGGCATGGTCAGCCAGATAAACTTGTCCATTTTCATCGATAGCGCCAATTGCAAACTCTGGATTTCCTGGTGCGCGCAGCTTGCGGACCAGCACAACATCCAGTTCACCTTCCAGTTTATTGGCAATGATGCGGGACATAGGCACCGCACCCCGTGGAATTGCCAGTATCAGCGGATTTTGTCCCTGATAAGCCTTGAGCTGCTCTGCCAACCGGATGGCGGCTGCTGTACGATCCTCAAACATTTTTTGCACCCCCACAGTACACTGGTTTTGTATCCTACATCGACAGATGTTGATTGGCGATAGTTGCTGTGCTATGTGAGTGCTGCCAGCCTGTTTTTAATGCAGCGAGACAACATAGGTGGCTTTCAGTGCTCTGCTAAGCGAACGTGTCAATGATTCCTGAGTGCCTGGTGATCAATGAAACCGGTGTATGTGTTCCGATGGAGTTGTTCGGGAAGCGGTTATTCCCGGAGGAACGAGAGGAGTTGTCCCGTTCACTTTCTGCCTGTTGCTGCGGGGTATCCGCGCTAACTGAGGTATCTGCCAGCGTAATACCGTTTTCTGCCATGATTTCGCGCAATCTGGGTAAATTGGCTTCGATGGCTTCACGTACGGCAGTATGATGCGAAACAAATTGTGCCGTAAGCTGGTGATCGTCGGATAATTGCAGTGAGATTTCTATCGGACCGAGGTGCGCCGGGTGTAATTTCAATTCTGCTGCCTGCATTCGCTGCGTTGCCAGCCAGGTGATTTTCCGGCCGAATTCTTCAGGCCAATCCGGATGTCCAAATTCTGCGGCGATAGCCGGGGCATTATTCATGGCATCAGCAGTAGCAGTATCAGTGATGCTGGTATGCATTGCTACAGGCATCATTGAAGTTGACAAGGCTTTACTACTGTCGACGAAGTTTGCCGCATCAATTGCCTGATCAAAATTAGGGGTGGAAATAGGAGCCGTATTGCTGATGCTCCTGTTTCCGTCCGACAGTTCGATGGAAGGGGTTGTGGTATTAACCTGGTTGATCGTCTGTAGCGAGCTGGCTAGGTGCTGACCATTGGAAATCCTGTTTTCTGGTTCGGCGGATGACGGATTGCCTCTCGTCAATATATCAGGCTCACTTGTAACCAGTTGCCCAGTATTTGAAATCATATACGTCATTGAGGCCGGCTGGATTCTGTCACTATCGGCAAAATCTGCCGCATCAATTACTTGATTAAAGCCATTTGTAGAAGTAGATGCCAGATTGCTGATGCCCTTGGTTACATCTGTCAGCTCAATAGGGTCAGTTGTCAATAGTAAGCTGGCTGAGTACTGCCCGGCATTCGAGGCTGTGCTTGTCGGTGGCCTAGATAATAGTTCTGCCGTTTGAATATCCGGTGTGGGCTGAGGTAGATTGATCCATTGGCTAACCGGGATAGACATCATGCCTGGCATAAGTGCATCAGTCGGTAATGCAAGCTCCAGATTTTCAGTATCGTCTTCTTCAGCGGTCGGCTTATTCTCCATCACGCTGGTCAGGATGTTGCCAAATGCCTGTTCAACCGGTTGACCGGGAGCAGAAGGGATGGAAGCACCCGGCAAAATGGTCGTCATGAGATCACTTGTTGTGACGCGCAGACCCATGTCAGGAATGGCGGGTAAATTCGGCATAGCTATCCTCGGAGAAATTTGTGCTTGTATAACAAATATCAAGCAATTTTGATGCCACTATTCCACGTTCTTTGGCCGTTTGCTGAGTGTGTGTGAAGTGTGTTCATCCAGCTGATGTTGCTCCTGCTTTTGCAGGCGCAGTTGATAATGAAGCTCGGCACGTTGCGATAAGGTGTCATATGATTTCAGTTTTTTTCGCTGATGGTGGTATTGCATGCTGCCTGCTTCCGTATGCTGTTGTGTCACCGCAACAAGGTTTTGCTGTGCCTGAATGGCGGTATCAAGCTTGCAGATAAATGCCTTGAAATTACGCCACTCGGTGGGTGTCACGCCATTACCGGCAGATTCCGTGAATTGCACCTGGTAGTTTTCCCGGTATTCGATCAGCAGCCGCAGGGTTTTTTCAGCCTCCTGTTGCTTGAAATTTAACTTTCCCAGATTAATGGCGGCATCATCCGTCTGCTTACGGGCATGTTCCAGTAACAGTTTGAGTGAATGAGAAGTGGCCATGATTCATCTTATCCGGTTACAGATTCAGGGTAGTTAGTTTGTCCATGCTTTTGGCATAGTTTTCCTGCTCGAACATGCCTTGCTGCAGGAAAGATTCGAGTGCCGGATAAAGCGCGATAGCCTGATCCAGTTGAGGATCAGTGCCACTGATATATGCGCCAACGCTGATCAGATCATGGCTGCGCTGGTAGCGAGAGTACAGCGCCTTGAAACGCTGCGCCTGACCAAGCTGCTCGCGTGTTACCAAGCTGGCCATCACCCGGCTGATCGAGGACTCTATATCTATCGCCGGGTAATGACCGGCGTCGGCCAAGTGTCGTGAAAGAACAATGTGACCATCGAGAATGGCGCGTGCATTATCAGCGATGGGATCGTTTGGATCATCATTTTCGGCCAGCACGGTATAAAAGGCAGTAATTGATCCACTGCCCCGTCGGCCATTGCCAGCGCGTTCTACCAGTTGGGGCAAGCGAGCAAATACCGAGGGAGGATAACCCTTAGTGGCAGGCGGTTCGCCAATGGCAAGTGAAATCTCGCGTTGTGCCATGGCAAAGCGGGTGAGTGAATCCATGATCAGCAGCACATGCTTGCCTTCATCGCGGAAATATTCAGCTATCGCTGTCGCGTAGGCAGCGCCATGCAACCGCATTAGTGGTGAGGTATCAGCCGGGGCAGCCACGACCACTGAGCGTGCCAGGCCTTCCTCTCCCAGAATGGTTTCGATGAATTCCTGCACTTCCCGGCCCCGTTCCCCGATCAGTGCTACCACGATAACATCCGCGCTGGTATAACGCGCCATCATGCCGAGCAAGACACTTTTACCCACACCACTACCGGCAAACAATCCCATGCGCTGGCCACGACCCACGCTCAACAGGGTGTTAATCGCACGCACGCCAACATCCAGTATTTTTTCGATGGGTGCCCGTTCCAGTGGATTGAATGGACGGCCATAAAGTGGAACGTTGTGCCCGCACTGGAGCGGACCGAGCCGATCAAGTGGTTCACCGACTCCGTTCAGGACACGCCCCAGCAGTTCCGGGCCGACACTGATGTGCTTTGCCCGGTCAGCTGCACGTCGTCGCGGATGCTGTATCGCCCCGATGCGGGGAGGTGTACCGGTATATTCAACGGGAACTACTTTTGCGCCGGGAGTCAGTCCGTAGATATCGCCGGATGGCATCAGGAAAAGCCGTTCTCCGGAAAAGCCGACTACCTCCGCTGTAACACTGGTGCCATTTGGCAGAAAAACAATACAACTGGTCCCCACTGCCAGTTTGAGGCCGACTGCCTCCATCACCAATCCGGCTACACGGGTCAGTGTACCGCTGATGAGCAGAGGGTTGACAGGCTCAATCAGTTGTTGGCAATTCTGAATGAAGCCGCGCCAGAGCGAGGTATGTGTTGGCCCGATGGTGTCCATGATGGTGCCCGCCAGATAGTGTTATGTCAGCCAGTCTGGATCCTGGCTGAGAGCGGCCAGGGTGCGTTGCCAGCGAGTAGACAGTGTGGCGTCCACTTCACAACCACCTGATTCAACCCGGCAACCACCAGGTTCAATTTGTGCATCTTCCTGGATATGCCATTTGGGGTGTGCCGGATGATCTTCCAGATGCGTGCGGATGCGGGCAGCATCATCAGGATGCAAGGTTAGCTGGATTGGCTGTGAAACAGAAGTTAGCTGACGAATTGCATCTTCAACAATCGGAAGGATCAGTTCCGGTTTGATCTGCAAAGCCTGGCCGGTGATTTTTCTGGCCAGATCAACGGCTAATGCCAGCAAATCCTGCGCCATGGCCTGGTCAATGTCTTTCACCTCCCGTGCAAACGTATTTATCAGTGCTTGAAAGCGTTGTGCTTCCGCTGCGGCTGTTTGCTTTGCTTGTTTCATGCCTTCCTGATAACCCGCTGTTTTTCCTTCCTCATGAGCTTGCTGATAAATCTGTTCGATCTGCTCGGCAGTTGGTAAAACAATAGTGTCCTGTCCGGTTACTTCCTGATCAGATATCATCTGCTTTTCAGGTTGGTTAACTGGTTTTGTGGCCTGAGGTATTTTTTGTGAAAATTCCGTTTTCTGTCTGGATTTAAGTGGGTCAAGCGAACCGAATTCCCACTTTTGCCAGGAGGAAAGATCTTTCTTGGGGATGACGTAGGCTGCTTCCATATCTTTGCATTTCCTTTTTCATATATGCGGTATCTGAAAAATCTGCTGCTTACCCTGTGTGGCTAGATAGATAGCAGCGCCTTTTAGTCGTGATGCCAGATGATTTCAGCCTTTTCAAGGCTTGACAGGATAAAAGGGAGAGGATTCGTAACGACGCACAATTTTCTGTTATTCACAATAAATACAGGCATCTAAAGGAAACCATCTTCTCCTCTTCCACCCAGCGCGACACGACCATCATCGGCAAGCTGGCGTAAAATCTTGAGAATTTTCTTCTGTTCAGCTTCCACTTCGGAGACACGAACCGGCCCTTTACTTTCAAGGTCTTCACGCAGCACTTCAGCGGCACGTTGCGACATGTTCCTGAAAATCTTGCTGCGCAGTTCCTCTTTTGCGCCTTTGAGTGCCGTGATGAGCGAATCCGACTGAATTTCCCGCAGCAGCAGCTGTATACCCTGGTCGTCAACCTTTAACAGATCATCGAAGACAAACATCTCATCCATGATGCGTTGCGCGATTTCTTCGTCATACTGGGTGAAATTTTCAATAACACTGTTTTCCAGGGCAGTGGGCATAAAGTTCAGGATCTCTGCCGTGGTACGGACACCGCCCATACGCGGCTTTTTGATGCTATCAGTCCCTGACAGCAGTTTACTTAGCACGCCATTTAATTCACGCAATGCAATCGGCTGCACACTGTCTAGCGTGGCAATGCGCAGCAGGACATCGTTACGCAGCCGTTCGGCAAACTGTGCGAGAATTGTGCTGGATTGATCGCGCTCCAGGTGGACTAGAATCGTGGCGATAATTTGTGGATGTTCATTCTTGATCAGCTCTGCAGCGGCAATAGCATCCATCCACTTCAGACTTTCTATGCCGCTGGTGTCATCTCCCTGGTTGATACGATCCAGCAGATTGGCTGCTTTCTCCTCCCCCAGAGCCCTGATCAGCACGTTACGCAGATAGTCGAGTCCGTCCTGTCCCAGCGAGGTTCTGTCATCAGCTTGCTGGCAGAACTCTTCCAGTACCAGTTCTATTTTTTCCCGCTTGATGTCGTTGAGAGCGGCCATGGCCTCACTCAGTTTCTGTACTTCCTTGGGGCCAAGATAGCGAAAAACCCGGGAAGCTTCTTCTTCTCCCAGCGACATCAACAGGATTGCACTTTTTAATATTCCTTCATCGTTCATTGCCGGATACCCATCCCTTGACGACGTTGGCCACAATGGCCGGTTCATTGGCAGCCAGTAATCTGGCCTTTTCCAGATTTTGTTCCAGAGTCATTACCTTGATCGTATTGATCGCAGCTTCATCCTGTTCTGAATCCTTGGCAGTTAATGCCGGAACAGGAGCAGGCGGTGGAGGAGGCAACAGATTTTTCAGAAATGGCCGGAAGATTTTTTGCAGGAAGAACAGCACAATGGCGGCAATTAGCAACTGTTTGCCAATATCTTTGGCGAGCAGAACAGTATCCGGATCTTTCCAGAGCGGCAGTTCTTCCAGAATTTCCTCTTTCAACCTGAATTGACTGTTGGTGACGGTCAATGTGTCGCCGCGAGCCTCGCTGAAACCGATGGCCTGCTTGACCAACGCCGTAATCTTTTCAATTTCTTCGCCAGAAAGCGGTTCGTTGATCGGGTTGCCTTCTTCATTCATCCTTGTGCGGTAATTGACTACCACGGCTGCTGAAAGTCGGTTGATCTGCCCGGTTGACTGGCGGATATGTGAAATGGTTTTATCCACTTCGTAGTTAGTGGTGGATTCCTTCCGGGTATCGGTAGGCGTTGTCTGAGCAGTTTCCTCCTGACCTTCTTTGGTTTCTACCGGTGCCTGGGCCGGGGCAGGAGGGCGATTTGACAGCGCACCAGGCACGCCGCCATCGGGTTGTGAAATAGAAACCGATTCGGATTTCTGCTGGCTACGAACGGCTGCAGATTCTTCTGGGTTGTTGTTGGGTCGGTAAGTTTCTTCGGAACGCTCAATGCGGGAAAAATCGATATCCGCAGTCACCTGTGCATGTACATTATCCTGGCCGGTGACAGGCGTCAGAATAGCTTCAATGCGTCGGACGAAATTCTGTTCCATATCCTGTACATATTTAAGCTGGCCGGGGTCAAGCCCGGTTTCCATCTGATTTTCTTTCTGGCCGCTTAACAAATTGCCCTGCTGATCAACAACTGTGACATTTTTGACCGTCAGATCGGGAATGCTGCTGGAAACCAGATGGACGATGGCACTGACCTGTTCGGGGCTCAGCATGCGTCCATGGTGCAGGTTCAGCAGTACAGAAACACTTGGTTGTTGGCGTTCCCGGGTAAACACGCTTGGCCTGGCAATGGCCAGGTGCACCCGTGCTCCCTGCACGGCTGACAAGGACTGGATCGAGCGGGCTAGCTCGCCTTCCAGTGCGCGCTGGTAATTGACTTGTTCCAGAAACTGACTGGAGCCAAATTTCTGGTTTTCCAATATCTCGAAACCAGATAGATTGCCCTTGGGTAATCCCTGTCCTGCCAGATGCAGACGGACTTCATGCACCTGATTGACCGGAACCAGAATCGAGCCACCACTCTCGCTGAATTGGTATGGAACGTTCATCTTTTGCAGGGCATCGATGATTGCACCGCCTTCCTGTTCCGATAAGTTTGCATAAAGCACGCGGTAATCCGGTGTCTGACTCCACAGCCATGTTCCTGCGAATAGTGCGATCACGGCAGCTGCTGCCACCATCAATCCCAGCTTCTTTTGGGCCGGCAGTTGTTTGATTTTATCCAGCTGACTAAATGCCTTTTTCTCTCTCTGGATTTCTTCTTGAATAGTTGCCATGAAATCACCTCCTGCCCGGTTGATCGGGATTGACACAGCTTAACGAATATTTGAGCTGATTCTGGTTTGGCATATGAATATCGAACGTGGTTAAACGAATACCGGAATTATCAGGATATTCACCAAGCCTGAATTCCGGAACAGAGAACATTTGTTTGTGCTATTCCAACCGTAATCCGGGTAGGGGGTGGTGCTAAGCTGAGCAACGTCGAAATTGGGTTTGTTTTTCCATGAAAACAGAAGTTACTGCTACATCACTAGCCAACCATGAACAGCTCAGGCAGGCGTTTACTGTATTCAGCCAGGCCTCCAGCCAGCTTTCCGGAATCTATCGCGAATTACAGCAGCAGGTTTCCCGGTTGACTGAAGAGCTGGCGCTGGCCAATGGAGAATTGCAACGTGAGCTGGTTGCCAAGGAAGCACTTTCGCAACAGCTGGGTCAGTTGTTGACAGCACTGCCTGGTGGTGTTGTTGTGCTGGATCATCAGGACCGTATCAGCCGGGTAAATCCGGCGGCGATTCGTTTTCTGGGAGAACCATTACTGGGGATAACGTGGCAGCGGATCGAGCAGGAACGTCTGCAGCCAACTGGTCTGGCCGGGGAATGGTTGGCAGTAAAAACTGCTACTGCCGCACCTGATTTATGCAGGATCTTTATCGAAAACAGCCTCTCGGAAACCACCAGAGAAAGTATTTTGCTGCTGCATGACATCACAGAAGCCCATGCGCTACGCGAACAAAATCGCCGTAACCAGCGGCTGGCAGCAATGGGCGAGGTGGCTGCCGGCCTGGCGCATCAGTTGCGCACACCTTTATCAACCGCATTGCTATATGCCGGACACTTGAGCGCTGAAACACTTGATGCTCAGGAACGAAGCAGCTTTGCCGCTAAAACGATAGAGCGGCTCCATCATCTTGAGCATCTGATCCGTAACATGCTCCAGTTTGTAAAAGGAGAGTCTGTGCCTGCGGGGAAAGTGAAATTATCTGTGCTGTTACGTAAATTACAGCAGGTGATGGTACCTCAGATGCAGCAACGTCAGCTTCGCTTCGTGGTGGAGGATAACAGCATGGGGTCCAGCCTGAATGTGAATCGGGATGCGCTGAGTAATGCCGTAATGAATCTGCTTGATAACGCCGTGCAGATTGCGCCTGCGGGCAGCCTGATCACGCTGGTTTGTGAAACAACAATGAATGAAGCGAGGCTGATCATCAGTGACGAAGGCCCGGGAATTGATCCGGTGTTACACGAACGGGTGTTTGAGCCGTTTTTTACTACCCGGACAGAAGGAACCGGCCTGGGGTTGGCTATCGTGCATAACCTGATTCAGTCGATGCAGGGTGAAATCCGGATTGATTCAACGCCTGGTATTGGAACCCAGTTTACGATCTGCCTACCAAGAGCGGCAAAGGCACGAGCCAATAAATTTGTCCCGGCAGGTGAAATGGCAACAACTAAAAATGAGGACAGATAAAAGATGCAAAATTTGCCTGTACTGATTGTAGAAGATGATCCGGATTTGCTGGAAGCGTTGTGTGCAACCCTCAAATTGAAGGGTTACGCCAGTCTTGCCGCCAGCGGAGGTGAGCGGGCTCTTGATCTGTTACGCAGCCATCCAGTAGGGTTGGTTATCAGTGATGTACAAATGCGTCCGATGGATGGCCATACGCTGTTGCAGAATATCAGGCGAAGTCATCCGTGGATTCCGGTTGTGCTGATGACCGCTCATGGTGAGGTAGACAAGGCCGTAGCTGCAATGCGTGCTGGAGCGAGGGATTATCTGCCTAAGCCGTTTGATCCGCACAACTTGTTGGCGTATGTCGAACGTTACTTGCTGACGATCAGCAATGAGGATGAACCGGAAGTTGTGGCGGAAGATCCCCGTACCTTGACATTGTTGTCATTGGCAAAGAAAGTAGCTGCGACTGATGCGACCGTAATGCTGATGGGGGAAAGTGGCAGTGGCAAGGAGGTGTTGGCCCGGTTTGTGCATCGTCATTCGTCGCGTGTATCTCAACCTTTTGTCGCAATCAATTGTGCTGCCATTCCCGAAAATCTGCTGGAAGCAACCCTGTTCGGTTATGAAAAAGGAGCGTTTACTGGTGCATTTCAGGGGCAGGCAGGAAAGTTTGAGCAGGCCAATGGTGGCACTTTGCTGCTGGATGAAATTTCGGAAATGCCACTTAGCCTTCAGGTAAAACTATTGCGTGTATTGCAAGAGCGTGAAGTGGAGCGGGTGGGCAGCAATAAAGCTGTCAAGCTCGATATTCGTCTGATTGCCACTTCCAACCGGGATATGCAGGCGTATGTGCGGGCAAGCCAATTTCGTGAGGATTTGTACTACCGGCTGAATGTTTTTCCACTAGAGATTCCTCCGTTGCGTGAACGCGTGCAGGATATTGTGCCATTGGCGCAGTATATTCTGGATAAATCCACCCAACCTGGCTGTACGTTGACAAAATCAGCCATGCTGTCTCTGGAACGGTACACCTGGCCGGGAAATGTTCGTGAGCTGGAGAATGTGATGCAACGTGCCATGATTCTAGCGACAGGGCCAATTGAGCCTGCGCATCTGAACTTACCGGAGTCGCCGATGAACAAGTCTTCCCAGGAGAATGTGCAAGGAGTAGCTGAATCCTCTCTGTGTGACATCAAATCACTTGAGCGAGATCATATTCTGCAAACACTGGCGGCTGTGAACGGTTCACGCAAACTGGCTGTACAAAAACTCGGTATTTCCGAGCGGACATTGCGTTACAAGCTGCAGCAATACCGGCTTGCCGAATGCTGATCAATTTTACAAAAGCGGAGAACAAATATGAATATTGCATCAGGGATGGATCAGATGCTGGCGCAGCTCAAGGCAACCTCGGATCTGGCAGCGGGCGGCAATAAGCCCGCCGCGGTCGCGCCTGCAGCTTCCCAGGCGGATTTTGGCCAATTACTTAAGTCTGCGGTTGATCAGGTTAATACAGTGCAGCAGACTGCCAATCAACTCAGTCAGGAATTTGTGCGCGGCAATCAGGATGTCGAGCTGCACGATGTCATGATTTCCCTGCAGAAAGCCAATGTTTCCTTTCAATCCATGATTCAGGTACGCAACCGGCTGGTAACGGCTTATCAGGAAATAATGAATATGCAAGTGTAAGATCCTGGGCTGATAAAGAACAAAGGGACAGATTATGGCCATACTCCAAACATTTTCCGAGCAGGCGATCTCGCCAGCAAGAGCAAGCGATATAAAAGAGCCAGATTACAGCGTGAATTCCCGGCCGGAAATATGTTTTTTTCTGAATGGGATCATGGAGGAAAAATCTCTGATTTCACTGTACCTTGCGCGGGACAGTCACTCCGCTATTCTCTCATCCATTCTGGCGATTGATCCGCAGCAGAAGCTGTTGATAATGGATTACGGTATTAATGAAACACTCAATCAGATAGCGCTCAAAAGGGGATATCTGCGGTGTATTACCAGCCATAACCAGATCCGGATCGAATTTGATTGCGATAATCTGCAACGTGTCCAGTTTGAAGGTCGTCATGCATTCAGTGCTGATATTCCGGAATCACTGAAACGTTTGCAGCGGCGCAATTTTTACCGGGTCACTACGCCCATCACCAATCCTGCAGTTTGTACTATTCCTTTATTGCGGGCAGCAGACGAAGCGCCAGTTGTCTACAGCCTGCTGGATATCAGCTGTGGTGGCATGGCGTTGATAGATCAGCCAGATACCGATACGCTTCTGAAAGCTGGCGCAACGCTTGAACACTGCCGGATTGATTTACCAGGAGACGGTAACTTGTTCAGTTCAATTGAAGCCTCCATCCAGATCGCGTACGTCGGTACGGTTATTCTGAATAACGGAAATACTTGCCCGCGCATTGGTTGTGAATTTATCAATCTACCCGAGAAATCAAGGCTATTGATACAGCGTTACATTACAAAACTGGAGCAGCAGGCAAGAAAACTTGAAACTGAATCCGGTATTTGAAACCAGTGCCGCCGGTGTCATCAGGCGGGTGTTGTCACCATGCCGTTTTCCAGCCGATAGAGCCATGCCAGAAGCTCGGCTATGGCTACGTATAACTCCGGGGGGATGTGTTCGTCCAGGTCAACCTGCATCAGCAATGCTACCAGTTCTGCCGATTCATGCACGTATACTCCGGCTTCCTGCGCTCGGCGGATAATTTCCTCTGCAATTAGTCCTTGTCCCTTGGCAACTACCTGGGGGGCTGTCATGCCACTGTGGTAAGTGAGTGCTACCGCTCCGGGGGTGATCGCCCGTCCCGCTGTGGTGAGTGAGTCGATCGGCTCGCTTTGATTTTCTTGCTGATTCAATTCAGGATTCTTCATGCCGCTGGATCTCCATTGCGCGAATTGTTAGCCCGGTTACTTGCATGGCGTTGGCCAGTGCCATCTGTTCTTTTTTGAGTTGCTGCGTAATATTGTCGGAATCAGCATCTAGCCGGATGCGCATGCCTTGTGGATCAATCATAAGCGTGGCGGTAATTTTTCCCAGATTCGGTAAGTGCAAGTGGATACGAGTCTGCCAACGGCCGGATTTCCCGGTTATTTCGCCGTCAGCCTGCTCTTTTTCCTGATGATTACCGGGGTACTCGGTGATGTCCCATTCCATGGCCTGCCCCGGCCAGACTTCTCCTCGCCATTGGATGGTTCCAGTTTCCAGCGTGTGCAACTGTTGCTGCACCAGTGAAGCTGCCTCTGGCGTAACCAGCGCTGTTGACGTTGAAGCGGTGGCTATTGTGGGGCCAAGCAATTTTCCTTGTGGTTCCTGCTGAAGTTGCTGCAATGATCGCTTGCCATTTAGCCATCTAGCTAAATGTGCTTCATAAAATAATCCACTGATTGCCAGTGCCTGCTGCAATTGGCCTGGCAGTTGTGCTTTATCTGCGCTGATAACGGGGGGAGTCGGTAGTAGAGGAGCGGGGTTGCCTGCTGCTTTAGAGGTAGGCAGGCTGGGTTGACTCAGCAACTGTGCGATGAGTTTTCCGGCCGGGCTAAGCGTTGCCGGGTTACTGTTACTACCTGCTGGTGTATCAGTGTGTAACAGAAATTTTAAGCGTGGAGATTGCTCGATCAGTGTCAGTTCCAGAAGATCTCCGGTATCGACTGCAGCGGGCATACGCATTTGTAGCCATCTGCCCGCAACATTGACCATGGAATGACCATTTGCCAGCCGTTCCCCCATTTGCGCCATATACTTCTGACCCAGCGTAAAGGCTGGCGTATCGGATTGCGTTGCATCCGGCACCGGATTAACGGCACTAATCGGCCGGATCTGTGAAACCGTATCGGTAGGTGTGGCAGAAAGAATAACAGCAGGATTGACCGGGTGAGAAATCATAATGCTGCTCCGTCGTGACTGGTTTTTAAATCGGATTCAAAGAGTTCGTGCTCCAATCATATCCTGTCAGAGCAAAAAATTGCTCAACTGGTTATTGGCACTGCCGGTGGCCATGAAGATTATTATCACTTTGCGGGCTGCTTTTATTTTCACCTGCCGCATTTTTGCGAATGGTACACTTTAACCGCGAGTGCAGCGTGGCGGGTAAGGCAACGCATGGCTGACGGAACAAGGTGCTCTGCAAAAAAATTACTGAATACGGCCAATGCTCGCGCAGATGTGAGGCATTGGCTAGAGCATTTTTGATTTAAATATATGCATGTAATAGACTATTCTCTATCACAACTGATGGGGAAGGTTATGCATGCCTATTCACAAGATCTTCGAGATCGCATTCTGGGTGCGTTGGATCGTGGCGAAGGTCCAACGGCAATTGCCCGGCGCTTTGAGGTGAGTCGCATGTGGGTGTATCAGGTACGCAAGCGATGGAAAGAAGAAGGCCAGCGCCATAGCTTGCCGATGGGAGGTTATCGGCGATCCCGCATTGCGCACAAGGAAGCGCAGATTCGGCAATGGATAGAAGCCACGCCGGATCTAACGCTTGTCGAGCTTAGTGAACGTTTGGCTGCGGAAGGCATTCAGATCAAGGTGCCGGCGCTATGGCATCAACTGAACAAATGGGGGTTGAGTTTTAAAAAAAACCCTGCACGCCAGCGAGCAATCGCGCACAGACGTACGTCAGGCACGAACTGAGTGGGCCCGCGAGCAGCAATTGTGGTGGCCGACAACCTGTCTTGTCACAAGATTTAAGGCGTTCGCGCAGCCATTGAAGCGGCAGGTGCCACGCTGCTCTACTTACCGCCGTATTCATCACCTGATCTGAATCCAATCGAGAAAATGTTCTCCAAACTCAAAGCCCTATTATGCAAAGCCGCCAAACGAACCATGGATGCCTTATGGGCGCAGATCGGCAAAGTGTTGGATCTGTTCACTCCCGAGGAGTGTGCCAACTACTTCGCTTCATGTGGATATGTAAATAAGTAAACTAAAAATGCTCTAGGGTATGAAATAGCTGAGCAGTATTACGTCTACTATTTTGGCCTGTTCTCGATTCTGGTGTACCAGCCCTGATAGACTTCATCCGGCCACAGGGATTTTATCCAGATCAGGATGTCATCAATTTCCTGATCTGTAAGGATCCCTTCCCAACCAGGCATACGACCTTCTCCCGGAGGGCCGCCGTTTAGTATAAAGCGTTTCAGTTCTTCGGTGGAATGGTGCCAGGCGTGTGCAGTGCCATTCAGTGGTGGTGGTGGGTATCTGCCATTTTCCAGTGGTTTGCGCCAATCCGGAGTGCCTTCCGCATTCTGACCGTGACACACCGCACAGTTTTTCTGGAAAAGTGTTTGGCCATGCGCAACTTGATCGGGGTCAAAATCGCGTGTGATCTGTTCCGGAGATATATCCCTGCCCAAAATACGATCTAAGGCGCTGCCTGCCGAGCGAGTGTCAGTTTGCTCTGAGCAGGCAGCAATAAGTAACAATGACATGAGCGCTACGGCTCTTGCAGGTATCACGTTATTTAAGTCTTAGAATTGATTTGGTTGTACTATTTTCAGGTATTTTATCTGTCTGTGATTTGCCCGGACCATATCGGTTGTAGATTTCTGCTGCGCTGCGTTTGTCTCCAGGTTTTCTGATTAGCAGCACGTTATAGGCATCAACACGTCCGGTTTCCATACCCGGGGAGCCATGTGGCATTCCGGGGGCTGACAGGCCGACTGCTCTCGGGCGTTCTTTCAGTAATTGTTTGATGTCATCAACCGGAACATGCCCTTCTATGGCATAGCCATTAACCAGGGCGGTATGACACGACCCCAGTTCGGTGGAGATGCCAGCTTCTGCTCTGGCATTATCGTTACCGACATCATGGATGTTAACGGTGAATCCGTTGTCGCGCATGATATCCACCCATTTGGTACAACAGCCACAAGTTGGGCTTTTATACACTTCCATGGTTGCAGCCACTGCCGTGCTGGCAACGCCTGATAGTGCGATGGTTAGCAGGGAACGGGTAAAGAATTTATTGAGTTGTTTTTTCATGTGCTCTCCGATATGGTTTTGCCTTGTATTCGCTTGAATTGGTTGGGACTGAACAATTAATGATAAGCGCGTATCCTGGGCATTTAGAAAAATGGAATTGTTTCTTGCGCGGTTGGACATTGATAGCGTGTATAACGTTCTCCCTGATCCCTGGCTGGCAGTCGTTACATTGTTATAATTTTTTGCTTGAGTGGTATTGTTATTCAACAAATATGAAACCTTGAAGATATAACTATAACCGACTTTCTCATATATCCGTGATAGACAGCAGAAACAACTAATTATTGTATTGTTCAAGTGTTAATTTATACAAATGTTCTTTCCTTAACTTTGTGTGAAATAGTTACCTGGCTGATTTTTTTGATAGCTTTCTTATTTTATTTTTCTATAAATTCATATGATTACGGATACATTTTCCAGAAAATCCGAATACAGCACTAATAAGTTGCGTAAAAGACTGAGGCGGCTTGTTGGCACGGCTATTGCCGATTTTAATATGATTGAGAGCGGTGACCGGATTATGGTGTGTTTGTCCGGTGGAAAGGATAGCTATGCGCTGCTGGATATTTTGCGCAATTTGCAAGCACATGCGCCACTGGATTTCGAACTGATTGCAGTTAATCTGGACCAGAAGCAGCCGGGTTTTCCTGAGCATGTATTGCCTGGTTATTTGTCAGAAATAAATATGCCCTTTCGTATTGTTGAACAGGATACCTATAGTGTTGTAAAACGAGTGATTCCTGAGGGGAAAACGACCTGTAGCCTGTGTTCCCGTTTGCGTAGAGGAGTGCTTTACCGGGTGGCAACCGAGCTGGGGGCAACCAAGATTGCCCTGGGACACCATCGCGACGATATTCTGGAGACTTTTTTCCTGAATATGTTTTATGGGGGCAAACTGAAAGCAATGCCTCCCAAACTGGTAAGTGATGACGGGTGTCATGTGGTAATTCGACCGCTGGCATATTGCAAGGAAAAAGATCTGGCTGCTTATGCCCAGCTTGTCCAGTTTCCTATTATTCCTTGCAATTTATGTGGTTCGCAGCCGAACCTGCAGCGGCAGGTAATTAAGGAAATGATGCAGCAATGGAACAAGAAATACCCCGGTCGGCTTGAAACGATGTTTACAGCTTTACAAAATATTCAGCTTTCACACTTGGCGGATACCAGTCGCTATGATTTTGTCGGAATCAAACCACATGGTATTGCGACGGAAGAAGGGGACAAGGCATTTGATGAGGAGTTACTTCCTGACAGCCCGGTTGGTATGAATCATGATGATGCCGCATCCGAGCTGGATGAAGCATGCAGTACCGAGGCTGTCCAGGGTGGCACTATATAGCATGTCTTCTTCAGTATATCTCTGCTTTATTCAATCCCGGCTTCGTGCGCTTGTTGATCAGCATGATAGCTGGAGCGTACCATTGGACCGCAAGCAGCGTGGCTGAATCCAAGATTGGTGGCAATGCGTTCGAAGGTTTTAAAATCTTCGGGTGAAACATAGCGCATGACCGGGTGGTGACCAATGCTGGGTTGTAAATATTGGCCAATGGTTAGCATATTAACTTGATGTGCGCGTAAATCCTGCATAACCCCGATAATTTCTTCATCGGTTTCCCCCAGCCCCAGCATCAGACCGGATTTGGTCGGAATATGAGGGGAAGCTGCTTTAAAATCCTTGAGCAATTGCAATGAATGTACGTAGTCTGCGCCCGGCCGGCACTGCTTATATAAGCGCGGCACAGTTTCCAGGTTATGGTTCATCACATCAGGTGGACAGGCAGATAGTTTCTCCAGTGCGATTTCCAGTCGGCCACGAAAATCCGGGACCAGGATTTCAATCCGTGTTTGTGGAGATTGAGCGCGAATTGCGCGGATGCAATCTGCAAAGTGTTGTGCCCCTCCGTCTCTAAGATCATCGCGATCCACGCTTGTGATGACAACATAATTGAGTTTCAGCACTGCGATAGATTTGGCCAGATGCATAGGTTCATCCGGATCGGGGGCATGGGGCCGCCCATGCGCTACATCACAGAACGGGCAACGCCTGGTGCATAAGTCACCGAGTATCATGAAGGTTGCCGTACCGCGCCCGAAACATTCCCCAATATTCGGGCAGGAGGCTTCCTCGCAGACGGTATGTAATTTATTCTCGCGCAGCAGGCGTTTTACTTCCTGGTATCTCTGACTGTTAGGCGAACGCACGCGAATCCAGGAGGGTTTGCGCAATAGCTGGCCGGATTGTTCTAGATCAATTTTAATTGGGTTGCGTGCCGTTTTGGCGGTGCCTCTTTGGTGGGTATCAGCGACCATGGGGGGTGATTATCCTATGGGTTAGTTGAGCAATAAAATTCTGTGCCAGTTTGCCAGCAAGTACTTCTTTGTTATCCGATATGCCGAGCTCTTTTGCCTGTGTGACACGCAAGCCGGGATAACCGCAAGGATTGATTGCAACAAAGGGAGCAAGATCCATGTCTGCATTAAAGGCGATACCGTGGTAGCACGCGCCGCGTCTTATTTTCAGTCCCAACGAGGCAATTTTGGCGCCGTTGACATACACTCCGGGCGCATCTTGGCTGCCGTTTGCAACGATATCGTATTCATCCATCAAGTTTATCACGGCCCCTTCCATTTTTCTGACCAGTTGTCTGATACCAAGCTGCCAGCGATGTAAGTCCAGCAATAGATACATGATTATTTGCCCGGGGCCGTGATAGGTTATTTGCCCCCCTCGGTCGGTTTTGATGACGGGGATGTTGCTAGGAAAAAGCAGGTGCTCAGGTTTCCCGGCAATTCCCTGAGTGTAAACTGGAGGGTGTTCCAATAGCCAGATCTCATCAGGAGTTTCACGAGTACGCTGCTGCGTAAAATCTTTCATGGCCTGCCAGGCTGTGAGGTATTCCGTAATCCCCATGTTTTTTACTGTAACGGTAAACATATAGCCTGTTTTTGGAGCGTGATTCAGTTTTTTAGTTTGCATGCCCGTTGTTCAGGGTGGGACATGTGTTTTTCTACAGAATGGGCTTATTACTCGTGGTGAGTATGATGATATCGAACACTGATCAGCCTACAGAAGCATCGTTACCATTGGGTGGTTATGCAGTGTCTGATAGAGAGAATCCAGCTGTGTGCGCGAAGTTGCGCGGATTGTGCAGGTAAGGCTCAGGTAAGTTCCGCATTTACTGGTACGAACTTCGAGAGTTGTATCGTCAAAGTCAGGAGCATGTGTTTTGACAATGGCCAGCATGGATTGAGTGAATCCCTGCTGTGCCTTCCCCATAATTTTTATTGGGAAATCACAAGGATATTCAATAAGCGATTCTTCTGTCATGAGATTGTATTACTGGGGCGAGGTGTATCCGCGCATTACTGTCTGTTTATATGCTTGATAGTGCCGATTGAGTTGCTGAAATATGGGGCCGGGCACACCATTGCCAACCGACTGCCCATCGAGTCGGGTAATGGGAAGGATCTCTTTAGTGGAAGAGGTGAGCATAACTTCCTGAGCGGTACGTAATTCAGTCTCTGAGACATCTCTTATTGCGTGAGGAATGTCATGAGTTACGGCCAGTTCCAGTACCACATCGTAGGTGGTACCAGGCAATATACGATGATCTTTGGGGGGGGTCAGCAGCTGGTTGCCTTTCACAATAAAAATATTGCTGGCTGCTCCCTCGGTCAGCAATCCATTGCGCAGCAGGATGGTTTCCATGGCATGCTCATCCACCGAAAGCTGGCGTAATAATATATTAGGCAAGAGAGAAATGGTCTTGATATCGCAGCGACCCCAGCGATTGTCTTGTGCAGTGACAGCCGATGCTCCGGATGCGAGCAATCCTTCGGGCGGTGTCAGTAGAGGGCTGCTCATCATAAAGACGGTTGGTGTTATTCCGTGAGGGAATGCGTGATCACGTTTCGCTACGCCACGAGTAATATGCAAGTAAAGATACTGGTCATCGTATTCGTTCAGCTCAATTATGCGTGTAACCAGATCAATCCATTGTTTTTCAGTATGTGGATTCTGGAGGCGTATCCCATCAAGGCTGTACTGCAGGCGGGAAAGATGTTCGTTCAGCCGGAACGGTTTGCGCGAATAGACTGGTATAAGCTCATAGACCCCATCTCCAAAAATGAAACCTCTATCCAGTACCGGAACCGTAGCTTGTTCTATTGGTAGAAATTTTCCGTTGAGATAAATCATGCTTTTATTGTCCGCGAGATTAGTTGAACAGCATTTTCAGATTATCCCATGCGCGCCCGAAGAAATTGGCTGTATCAACAGCTTCCAGAGCAACCAGGGGGTAAGTGGCCACTTCCAATCCATCCAGGACAAATTTTACCTTTCCTATTTCCTGGCCTTGATCAATGGGTGCAATAAGTGGCTGGCGATATTCCATTCGAGCCTTTACCCCTTCGACCTTACCTTTAGGGAGTGAAAAATAGATATCCTGATTAAAGCCGACTTTTATTTTATTTTGTGTGCCTTTCCAGATTTGAACATTTGCGACCGGCTGGTTCTTTTTGTAAGGGTGTGCCGTATCGAAAAACTGGAACCCATAATTTAGTAGGCGTTGGCTTTCAATGCTGCGTGCATTAGGTGAAGCGGTACCCATCACTACAGAGATAAGGCGCCGATGATCACGTTTTGCTGAGGTAACCAGGCAGTATCCGGCAGCTTCCGTCCACCCTGTTTTCATGCCGTCAACATTAGGATCCGTCCATAGAAGGCGGTTACGGTTTTGCTGGGTAATGCCGTTGTAGGTATATTCGCGTAAGGAGTAGAGCGGGTAGTATTCTGGAAAATCCCTAATAATGGCGCCTGCCAATAATGCCAGATCATTAGCTGTGCTGTAGTGATCAGGATGAGTCAGACCAGTTGAGTTGGTGAAATGCGTGTTGTGCATGCCCAGGCGTTTTGCTTCTTCATTCATCATGTGCACAAGCAGATCCTCTGAACCGGCGATCAGCTCTGCTAGGGCAACGCAGGCATCGTTCCCTGATTGTACAATTACCCCATGAATTAACTCATCAACAGTTACTGGTTTGTTTGGCTCGATAAACATACGTGATCCTGCCATGCGCCAGGCTTTTTTGGATACGGGCACGACCTGGTCCAGCTTGATACGTTCCTGCTTCAGCGCGGAGAAGACAACGTAGGCTGTCATCAGCTTGGTGAGCGAAGCAGGATCCAGTCGTTCATGCGGGTTGGAGCTGGCGAGTGTCTGGCCGCTGTGAAAATCGGTCAGAGTAAAGGATTTGGCAGCAATTGACAGTTCCGGCTGTTGTGACCATGCCGGAAAAACGGGCATCAATAAGAACAGGAAGAGGATAAACTGTTTCATGAGGGTCAGCAAAAGCTTCATTATACTCTGACTTTGCAGCATGTATTTCTTGAATCCAGCTTGCCTGGATGCAAATTTGACATTCTTAATGCGCTAACTCATAATTCGCGGTTATCTTGTACTACAAAAACAAAGGATATTCAGTGAAAACCTTTTCTGCCAAGCCACATGAAGTAAAGCACGAGTGGTTTGTGGTTGACGCAACCGATAAAGTTCTGGGTAGATTGGCGGCAGCTATTGCTCATCGCTTGCGTGGCAAACATAAGCCTATTTATACACCGCACGTAGATACTGGTGATTATATTGTGGTTATCAACGTGGATAAATTGAGAGTCACTGGTAATAAGGCGGAAGATAAAATATATTATCGTCACAGTGGCTATCCCGGGGGGCTCTATGAGACCACCTTTAAAAAGATGCATGCGCGTTTTCCTGCCAGGCCACTTGAAAAAGCTGTGAAAGGTATGTTACCCAAGGGTCCACTTGGGTATGCCATGATAAAGAAATTGAAAATTTATGCCGGGGATATACATCCTCACGCGGCTCAGCAACCGCAGTCACTGGAAATTAACGCTTAATCTTATAAATTATGGCTATTCAATATAACTACGGAACCGGCCGTAGAAAAAGTGCAGTTGCACGGGTTTTTATTAAATCAGGTACAGGTGTTATCACGGTAAATCACAAACCTGCCGATGAGTATTTTTCTCGTGAAACAGGGCGTATGATTATCCGTCAGCCATTGGAGCTGACTGGGAACAGTACTAATCTGGATATTATGGTCAACATACACGGGGGTGGAGAATCCGGGCAGGCTGGTGCAGTCAGGCATGGCATTACCCGTGCGTTGATCGATTATGATGAAACGCTAAAGTCGGTTCTAAGTAAAGCAGGTTTTGTAACAAGAGATGCACGTGAAGTAGAGCGGAAGAAAGTTGGTTTTCGTAAAGCAAGACGTCGCAAACAGTTTTCTAAACGGTGATTGTTGTTGTTTTCTGGACAATACGAAAAAGCCGCCCTCTTTGTTGGGCGGCTTTTTCGTATTAGGTTCACAACACAAGATACCGACTGCTTTTTGATAAAAAATTAATTTTTTAGCTGTTGTTTCCTAGAGATGATTAATGTTGGTATTGTAGGTGGGACAGGTTATACGGGTGTCGAGTTATTACGTATTCTCGCACAGCACCCGAAAGCCAAGCTTAAAGTTATTACCTCTCGTCAAGAGGCTGGAATAGGAGTTGACGATCTTTTTTCCAGTTTGCGCGGACAGATTACGCTTAAATTCAGTGATCCGCTCAAGGTAGACTTTGGAAAATGTGATGTCGTCTTTTTCGCAACGCCAAATGGTATTGCTATGCAACAGGCAAGTGCATTACTTGGATCTGGAATAAAAGTTATTGATCTGTCTGCTGATTTCAGGATTAAAGACGTTGCGGAATGGGAGGAATGGTATGGCATGTCGCACACAGCTCCTGAATTGGTGGCTGAAGCAGTCTATGGTTTACCCGAAGTTAACCGTGAAAAAATCAGGAATGCAAGATTGATTGCTAATCCCGGTTGCTATCCAACAGCGGTGCAGCTGGGTTTTATCCCGCTGATCGAAGCAGGGGCCGTTGATGAAAATCATCTGATAGCCGATACCAAATCAGGTGTTTCCGGAGCAGGGCGCAAGGCCGAAATACACACACTATATGCAGAAGCATCAGACAATTTCAAGTCTTATGCCGTAGCGGGTCACCGTCATTTACCTGAAATCAGACAAGGCTTATCCGAAAGATCAGGTAAGCCGATTGACCTGACTTTCGTGCCTCATCTAACCCCAATGATTCGGGGCATTCATGCCACATTGTATGCAAGACTGACCCAAAATGTTGATTTACAAGCTTTATATGAAAGCCGTTATGCTAATGAACCCTTTGTTGATGTTCTTCCAGCAGGCAGCCATCCGGAAACACGTTCTGTACGTGGTTCAAATTTCTGCCGGATTGCAGTTCATCGTCCCCGGAATGGCGATACTGCAGTAATACTCTCGGTTACTGACAACTTGGTTAAAGGGGCTGCCGGACAGGCTGTTCAAAATATGAATATTATGTATGGGCTGCCAGAGAAGATGGGCATTCAGCATATTCCGTTGCTACCCTAGCAGTTTGTGATTAAAGAGTGAAGTGACTGAAAGAACGTCATATTGCAGATAATATATGCATAGTAATACCCCGGGAATTTCTGAAGAATAAGGGAACGAATTGCTGCATAACAAAAAAAATATTAATGCACCCAGGGTGGTTATACGTCCTCATGTTCCCTGGTATCGACGTTTGCTGATAGCGGCTATTGGGATATTACTGGTAGCCTTGCTTGCTTATGGAATGTACATGGTTGGGCAGGGAGCGGCTCAACCAGCCAGTAACGTTGTAGCCGATCCAGTTCTTGAACAGATACTGGAATCGAACAGTTGTCTAGAGAAATATGACTCTGCTCTTTGCTCACAGCTTGCAGAGCTTGTCAGGCAGCTGCAGATCAGCAACGCGACCCGCGCTGATCTGGTAAAGCAGGTTAAGTCTCTGGATGAGGAAAATGAGCGCCTGAGAGAGGACCTGAGCTTATTTCAGCAGATGGTTTCCGGTAATGAGGATTTACCTGGCGTCGAACTGGTTATTCATCGTTTTACGCTTGAACAAGGTCAGCTTCCTGGTGAATACCTGTATACACTATTACTTGCCCAAGGTAGTCAGCGTTCAAAAGAATTCAACGGTAAACTGGAGTTTGTGGTTGGGTTGCTTCAGAATGGTGAAGAAAAATTCATTTCTCTTGTAGACGAGAATGCATCCAAAGAATTTCCAATAAACTTTCGCTTCTACCACAGACTGGAGAAAAGCTTCCAAATACCAGCTGATACGGTAGTGAAAAATTTGCAGGTTTTTATCTATGAGAATGGTTTAAATGAAGCAGTGCTGACAAAAACGATTCAGTTATCTCAAAAGGAATCGGGGAATGTTCGGAAAAAAACGTAGGGTAGTCAGTGATATCGATACGTTAATCGGGGAAAATACCGTGATTACCGGTGATATCCAGTTTGCTGGCGGATTGCGGGTTGATGGCCGTATCAGCGGTAGCATCATGGCGGCGGGCAATAAGCAGCATTCCTTGCTTGTGTTGAGTGAACAAGGGGTGATTGAAGGAAAAATCAAGGTGCCGTATCTGGTGATTAATGGAATCGTCAAAGGACCGATTCACTCCGATGAGAGTCTTGAACTACAGCCTGGTGCAAAAATCACCGGGGATATTTACTACAAAACTATAAAAATTCACCAAGGTGCTGTAGTTGAAGGAAAAATGGTTTGTCATGAGAACTCGCAACCGGAGAAGCTGATTACCTACGTCGCATCAGCCGAGGAGCAGAAAGAAAAAGCGGAATAAAATTCTATTGCGGTTGATTTGACCTGTCTAACCCAGTATTTCTGTTGCGTGCTGAAGTGTGGCAGCGGTCAGATTTTCACCACCCAGCATACGAGCAATTTCCTCAACTCTTTCTGCTGCATCAAGTTCTGCAATATGGCTAGCTGGCAGTTGGTTATCATCTATTCCGGCAGTTTTAGATACACGCCAATGATGATCGCCTTTGGCCGCTACCTGCGGAAGATGAGTAATACTGATTACCTGCCGCGTTTCTCCCAGTTGATGCAGCAATTTACCGATTATTTCAGCGATGCGTCCACCTATTCCGGTGTCTATTTCGTCAAAAATAAGAGTGGGAGTGGTGCCAATCTTGCTTGTAATAACCTGAATCGCCAGGCTGATACGCGATAACTCACCGCCAGAGGCTACTTTATTCAGTGGCCGCAATGGCAGATCTTTGTGGGCGGATACCTGAAATTCGATCTGCTCCAGGCCATGCAGATTGCCCGATGGCACTGGTATCAATGCCACATTGAAGCGACCACCGTCCATTGCCAGCGCCTGCATGGATTCTGTGACTTGCTCGGACAGCTGATTTGCCGCACTCTGCCTTGCCTGACTTAATTTGTCTGCAAGATTTTTATAATCATTGCGAGCAGATTTCTCTGCTTCTGCCAACATTTCGTTGTTTGAAATGTTTCCCACTATCTCCAGATGCTGTCTGGTTGTTTCCAATAGCTCCGGTAGCATTTCCGGAGAGACGCGATATTTCCTGGCCGTTCCATGGATAGCAGCAATACGTGTCTCGATTTCCTGCAGCTTGCGGGGATCAATGTCCAGATGTTGCTGATAGTATTTCAGTTCATATACTGCTTCCTGAAGTTGTATTTGTGATGATTGTAACTGGCTGCAAATTGGTTCAAGTGTTTTGTCAATATTCGACAAGCTGTGCAAGTGGGCGATCACTGCGCTGAGTTGTGGCAATACCGCAGCTTCACTTTCCGATAATGCTTCCAGACTGGACTGAGCAGTTTCCAGCAGGCTGGCTGTATGCGTCAGCCGGTTGTGTTCTGCTTGCAGGGTTTCCCATTCTTCAGATGAAAAGTGCAGAGCAGTCAGTTCCTGCAGTTGCCATGACAGAAGTTCGTGCTCTCGTATATTTTGCTCGCTTTGCTGTTTCCACGAGAGTCTTTGCTGACATAGATCTTGCCAGTGCCGATAGGAGGAGGCGACTCGCCGGGCAAGATCTGATTCACCGGCCCAGGTGTCCAGCAGTTCGCGCTGTTTGTGGCCCTGCATCAGCAACTGGTGTGCATGTTGACCATGGATATCAACCAGCCATTCACCTGCTGTTCGCAATTGTTGCAGGGTGGCAGCGTGTCCATTGATGAAATTACGCGAACGTCCGCTGGTTTCCATGATTCTGCGCAGCAGACAAATGCCGGTTTCGTCTTCCAGTGCATTCTCCTGTAACCATGTCTGTAGCGCAGGAATGGCGCTTACATCAAATTGTGCGGTGATTTCGGCACGTTTACAGCCATGCCTGATTTGACTTGTGTCGGCGCGTCTGCCTAATACAAGTTCCAGTGCGTCGATTAGAATGGATTTTCCTGCACCTGTCTCACCTGTCAGAACGGTAAAACCGGGTTTGAAGAGCAGATCAATGTAATCAACTATAACGAAATTCTGAATAGATAGATTTTGCAACATGGATACTAACTAACGGCTGTTTTTCTGAAGGATGCTGCTCCAACCGAGTTTTTCCCGCAGCATACGGTAGTAACTGTGATGGACGGGATGCAGAAGTTTTATTGTTTCCGGACAGCGCCGAACCAATACTCTGTCATGCTCGCCCAGATCAAACCAGGAATGGCTATCTGTATAGATCTTTGTCTCAGTTGTATAATGAATTTTGATTTCAATGACTGCATCTGCACCGATTACGATCGGACGGTTGCTAAGTGTATGCGGACAGACAGGAACCAATATCATCAGGTTGAGTCCTGGGTGCAGGATCGGCCCACCGGAGGAAAGTGCATAGGCTGTTGATCCGGTAGGGGTTGCAATAATGAGGCCATCTGATCTTAAAGAATAAACATATTCTCCATTGATATGGACCTCAAGCTCGATCATGCCACTGCTGATGCCGCGATGAAGCACTACATCGTTGAAAGCCAGTTCTTTAAAGACGCTTTCCCCATGACGTGTGACTTCGGTGGTGAGCAGCATCCTGTTCTCTACAATAAATTGGCCCGCTAGCATGTCATTCAGGGTTGCATACATGGTATCGACTGTAAGATCTGTCAGAAATCCTAATCTGCCCTGATTGATACCGATCAACGGAACACTAAATGGAACAAGTGTACGAGCAATATTAAGCATGGTGCCATCTCCCCCCAGCACAATTGCAAGATCAGCCTGTCTGCCGATTTCTTCCAGAGCCACTACGGGATATTGGTTTTTGCCAATATGCGCGGCTGTTAAATCATCCAGTACCACGCTGGTGCCCCGATCAGTCAGATATTCTGCCAGATTCAGCAGAGGCGTCATGATATCGGGATTTTTGTGTTTCCCGATCAATGCGATTGTTTTGAATAAAGTGCTGCCCATGTATGAAAAGGGAGGTGGAACAGTAAAAATATCCGGATTCCTGCTGCAGGTGATCAGGATGAATTCAAGTGATTGTAAGTACTGGATATTACCGTAGCCTATCCCAAAAAAGTAAAAATGAGTTGAAAAACTGTATTCCACTTATATGTAGCATTTGAAATCCCCGCTTTAGGCTGTCTCTGCTCGTGGCAGGACCGATTCGTGTAAAATAAATATATGCTTAACGAACGCGCGAAAATTCTGCTTAAAACCTTGGTTGAACGGTATATCCATGAAGGCCAACCTGTTGGTTCGCGTTCGCTCGCCAAGTTTTCAGGACTGGATCTGAGTCCGGCCACGATTCGTAATGTAATGACTGATCTGGAGGAAATGGGGTTTGTTTCCAGCCCGCATACATCTGCCGGGCGTATGCCAACCACACTTGGCTACCGTTTTTTTGTTGATACCTTGTTGGTGGTGCAATCTCTGGATAATGAACAGATTACTCTACTGGAAAACCGGATGCACCCAAATAACCCATCGCATTTGATTAATGTTACCTCTCGCTTGCTTTCAGATTTGACCCAGTTTGTTGGTGTGGTGGTAACACCCAAGCGAATGGGAGGGGCGGTATTTCGCCATATTGAATTTGTGCCATTATCTGAAAAACGGATTCTCCTGATTCTGGTAACGCCAGAGGGGGATGTTCAGAACCGGATTATTTTTACTGAAACGGTTTATAACCAGTCTGACCTAATTGAGGCTGGGAATTTTCTCAATCAGCACTATGCTGGTTGTGCGCTGGAAGAAATTCGTTCCGGGTTACAGCACGAATTGACACAGTTGCGCCGGAATATGACAGATCTTATGAATGCGGCAATAGAAATAGGTAATGCTGCGCTGCAGGAAAGCAGTGAAGCAGTGGTGATTGCCGGAGAACACAAACTGTTTGATGTTCGTGATTTATCGGAAAATCTGTCTAGTTTGAAACAATTATTCGAGCTGTTTGAGCGAAAATCAAAGTTGTTGCAGTTAATGGAATTAAGTCGCCAGGCGTGCGGCGTTAAAATCTTTATTGGTGGTGAGTCTGATGAAACCATGCTGGAAGAGATCAGTGTGGTAACTGCACCCTATGAAATGGAAGGTAAAATTGTAGGTACTGTGGGGGTGATCGGTCCACGACGTATGGCTTATGAGCGCATTATCCCTATTGTTGATATAACTGCCCGCCTGCTTTCAAATAATCTGTCGTAATATCCCGCCCTCTATTTTTATGTCACGAATAATATTACCGGAGCCGGCTTATCAACACGGTTCAATTGATAGAGTCGGTGTTCTGCTGATTAATCTGGGTACGCCAGATGCTCCGAATGCCAAGTCCCTGCGAACCTATCTAAGACAATTTCTGAGTGAGCCTCGTATTGTGGAGTTCCCGCGCTGGTTGTGGTGGCTTATTCTGAACGGTATTATTTTGAATATCCGGCCAGGTAAATCAGCAAAGAAGTATGCGCAAATCTGGACGCCAGAAGGTTCTCCACTGAAAATACATACCGAGCGTCAGACAGAACTTGTCGCAGCTTTACTGAAGAAACAGCTCAATTCGGTTCCGATAGTTGAATATGCAATGATTGTCGGCAATCCATCTATCGCAGAGAGGTTACAGCGGATGAGAGAGCAGGGTTGCAGCCGGATTTTGGTGCTGTCATTATTTCCCCAGTATGCTGCCAGTAGCGCCGGTTGTGCATTGGATAGTGTTTTTACTGAGTTGGGAAAGATGCGTAATATCCCTGATATTCGCACCGTCAAGCACTACCACGATGATCCGGGCTATATTGCAGCATTGGCGCAGAATGTTCGTGATTACTGGGAGAAACACGGGAGGCCTGACAAGCTGGTTATCAGCTTTCACGGTGTGCCGCGTAAAACTCTGGAGATGGGCGATCCTTATCATTGTGAATGTCAAAAAACCGGGCGATTACTGGCTGAGGCACTGGAACTAACGAATGACCAGTATCAAGTATGCTTTCAGTCGCGTTTTGGCTTTTCTCAGTGGTTGAGTCCCTATACTTCAGAAGTTCTAAAAGAATTAGGCAAACAGGAAACCGGGCGGGTGGATGTTGTCTGCCCAGGATTCGTCTCGGACTGTCTGGAAACACTCGAGGAAATCGCAATGGAAGGTAAAACAACCTTTACCGAGGCCGGAGGGGGGGAATTTCACTACATTCCCAGCCTCAATGAACATCCGGAGTGGATTAAAGCGATGAGAGACATGATTCAAGCACACTTAACAGGCTGGGTTGTCCGGCAACCTTCCGAAGAGGATGCTGAGCAGTCGCGTAAACGGGCGCTGGAGCTGGGAGCAGAAGAATGATTAGTGCATCATTTGTATTCTTGTTGATTGATAATCCGCGCAGGGGATTTGCTCTGAATTGGAGCTGAAGATATGATCGATTTATATCTGGTTATGGTCGGGGGAGAAGAATGAGTACATTAATGATGAAGCTATTGTTCGCCTTCCTGTGGATCAACTTTCTGACAGCCTGTGCAACTTCTCCTACCGGCCGAACGCAGCTTGTATTTATGCCGGATACAGAGGTAAACAGCATGGGTCTACAGGCATTTGATACCTTGAAGCGTGAAAAGCAGATCAGTCATGATGCGGTGAGTAATCGGTTTGTCAGTTGTGTTGCCAGCGCAATTACCCGGGAAGTGGGGGGTGAATGGGAAGTGGTCGTATTTGAAGACCAGTCACTGAATGCATTTGCGTTGCCTGGTGGGAAAATTGGTGTGCATACTGGCTTACTCAATCTGGTGGATAACCAGGATCAACTGGCAGTTATCATTGGTCATGAAGTCGGGCATGTGATGGCTCGCCATAGTAATGAACGTTTATCTCAGCAGGTTGGAACAAACTTAGGAATATCGCTTGTCCAGGCAGTTGCTGCGCCTCAATCTACGTTGGGGCAAACTGCAATCGGTTTACTGGGGATTGGGGCACAGTATGGGATTATCATGCCGTATAGCAGATTACAGGAATCCGAGGCGGATATGATTGGTTTGGATTTGATGGCCAAGGCAGGATTTAACCCGTCGGAAAGTATAAAACTATGGCAAAAGATGGAGCAGGCTAGCCAGGGTGCACCGGTAGAATTCCTTTCCACCCACCCCTCGCACGCGTCCCGTATCCAGAATCTGCAGGCATATTTACCAAAAGCGCAACAATTACAGAAACAAGCGAATATTGCAGGGAAAAATCCACATTGTACTAAATGAAGAATATCAAATTCATTGGTAACTGCAGGCTGATGAGCAGCATCATTCGCTATGCGGTGACTAAATAGCTGTCTACTAATTGCTGGAAATTATTTTTTATATTTAGGAGATAAAAACAAATGTCGCAGAAACACCCTGTTATCGCTGTAACTGGATCTTCCGGAGCCGGAACATCCACTGTCAAGGCAAGTTTTGAGCATATTTTTCGGCGTGAACGACTGAATGTTGCTGTGGTAGAAGGTGACAGCTTCCATCGTTATGACCGTGAATCCATGAAGCGAGTGGTTGAAGAATCGGAAAAGAGTGGCGGGCGGCCTATCAGCCATTTTGGCCCGGAAGCCAATGAGTTTGAAAAGTTGGAGACCTTATTCCGGACATATGGAGAAAGTGGATCTGGAGAAATTCGTCTTTATCTGCATAATGAAGAGGAAGCCAAACCCTACAATCAGAAACCCGGTACATTTACTCCCTGGAAGACAATTGCACCCGGCACAAACCTGTTGTTCTATGAAGGTCTGCATGGCGGAGTGAAGAGTGATACAGCGGATGTCGGCCAGTATGTAGATCTACTGGTGGGTGTGGTTCCAATTGTTAACTTGGAATGGATTCAAAAAATATACCGTGATACTGCTGCGAGAGGGTATTCGTGCGAAGCGGTGACACATACCATTCTGCGTCGCATGCACGATTACGTTCATTACATTACCCCTCAGTTCTCACGTACACACATTAATTTCCAGCGTGTGCCAACAGTTGATACTTCCAATCCATTCATTGCACGGGATATTCCTGCACTGGATGAAAGTATGGTCGTTATCCGTTTTCGTGATTATCACGGTGCTGATTTTTTTCCTTATCTACTTAGCATGCTAAACGGATCGTTTATGTCCCGTCCCAATACTATCGTTGTTCCTGGTGGCAAAATGGGTATGGCGATTGAATTGATTCTGACGCCGCTGATTCTGGATCTGGTGGCAAAAAGCAAGAAATAGTTTTTCTGATATCCCCCCGTCTGGCTCTGATAGCAGACGGGAAATTCGGCTGTTCCCTCTTATATGACTGCTCTACTTACTGATCTCAACCCGGAACAGCTGGAAGCCGTAACCTGGCCACACCAGTCTGCTCTGATACTGGCGGGTGCCGGAAGTGGCAAAACCCGAGTGCTGACTACACGGATTGCGTATTTACTGCAATCAGGCCTTACTCAGCCGCAGAATCTTCTGGCAGTTACATTCACTAATAAAGCGGCACGTGAAATGGTTGCGCGTATCAGCACGATGCTGCCTATCAATATTCGTGGCATGTGGATTGGCACATTTCATGGCTTGTGTCATCGCATGCTGCGTGCCCATTATGAAGATGCAGGGTTGCCGCAGGCATTCCAAATACTGGATATGGCCGATCAGCTGGCTATTATCAAGCGGATACTGAAAGAGCGCTCGTTGGATGAAAAAGTGCTGGCACCCAGACAACTGCAATGGTTTATCAATAACGCCAAGGAAGAAGGATTACGAGCCTCACAGGTTGATACGCATGGCAGTTTCAATCGGACTCTGGCTGAATGCTATCAGGTGTACGAAGCTGTCAGTATGCGGGGAGGTACTGTTGATTTTGCAGAACTGTTGCTGCGTTGCTATGAGTTGTTGAGTCGCAATGAAATTCTACGGGACCATTATCGTGGCCGTTTCGAACATATATTGGTAGATGAATTTCAGGATACCAACCAATTGCAATATCAATGGATCAAATTACTGGCAGGCTCGGGCTCACAACAACATGCTGCTATTTTTGCTGTCGGGGATGATGATCAAAGCATCTATGCATTCCGAGGAGCGCATGTTGGAAATATGCGTGATCTTGAGAAAGATTTCAGTGTACCCAAAATTATCAGACTGGAACAGAATTATCGCTCGCAAGGCAATATTCTGGATGCAGCCAATGCACTGATCGAGAATAACAAAGGGCGTCTAGGTAAGAATCTGTGGACTGCTGCGGGGAAAGGTGAGTCTGTGCGGATTTATTACGCCGCTACGGATGTGGATGAAACCAGCTTTATTGTTGATGAAATCAAGGCTCTGCACGCTGAAGGATTGTCCCTCTCCGAGATAGCTCTGCTTTATCGTTCCAATGCGCAATCACGGGTGCTGGAACACGGTTTGTTCAATGCATCTATTTCTTACCGTGTTTACGGTGGTATGCGTTTTTTTGATCGGCAGGAAGTAAAGCATGCACTGGCTTATTTGCGACTGGTTGCTTCGCCGGATGATGACAATGCTCTACTACGGGTTATCAATTTTCCTCCCAGAGGAATTGGTGCACGCACATTGGAGCAATTGCAGGACCAGGCGGAAATACTTGGAACCAGTCTTTGGCAAGCGGCACTTAAGGCATGCGAGGGAAGGAAAGCTGTTACCACCAGGGGTGACCAGCCAGGAAGAGGGATAGCAGGTTTTGTTAATCTGATTCTATCCATGCAGCAGGCATGTGAAGGCCAGCCGTTGCCGGAAATAATCCGGCGTGTAGTGGATCAGAGTGGGTTGGTGGCACATTACCAGGCTGAGCGTGAGGATAACAATGAGCGCCTGGAAAATCTTAAAGAGCTGGTCAATGCTGCGACCAGTTTTGTGCATGAAGCCGAAGATGACAGTCTCACGGCTTTTCTGGCACATGCCTCACTTGAAGGTGGTGAGCATCAGGCGAAGGGCTATCAGGATGCAGTTCAATTGATGACAGTGCATGCTGCAAAAGGATTGGAATTTCATTCAGTATTTATCAGTGGCCTGGAGGAAGGGTTGTTTCCTCATGGAAACAGTCGTAATGAGCCGAATGGGCTGGAAGAAGAAAGACGTCTGATGTATGTGGCAATGACGCGCGCGCGTCAACGCTTGTATCTGAGCTATGCAGAGAGCCGTATGTTACACGGCCAGGTACGGGTGAATGTGCCTTCCAGGTTTGTTGATGAAATTCCGGAGGAGCTGCTGAAAAGGTTGCGATCATCCGGTTTTTCTGGAGCAGGGTATCGGCAGGAACTGTCAGGAACCGGGCAAAATACTGTTAGCACTGCCTATTCTCGCCAAGGAAGAGGGAAGCATACACCAGTTTCAGCAGCAGTCAGGGTGGCCCCGCAAGGACCGAATACGGCGGGGTTGCATATTGGTCAGCAGGTATCACACACAAAATTTGGTACGGGCACTATTGTAAATTATGAGGGCAGTGGATCTGATATGCGGGTTCAAGTGAATTTCCACCAGACAGGTACAAAATGGCTCTCACTTACCTATGCAAAACTGGTTCCTTTATAAATTGGATTATTTTGGTTCATCGTTCTCAATCTGGCTGATATTTTCCTTGTTTCCACCTGTGTCCTGATCAGATCTGGTATTTTCGTCTTGTTCGTAGTGAAAAATATCCTTGTAGCTGACATATGCTGAGGCAAATGCAACCGGGAACCATACGATGAAACCAAGTCCGTAGAGCATGGCTGAAAGCATGGCAAGAATAAACAGGACAATAAAGTAAATCTGGAAAGCAAAGAGATTTTTCAGGCACGCAAAAAAACTTTTACGTATAGCGATGAGAGGGGGCATTTTCTCAAAGATCACCAGCATGGGAGCAAACCAGATTGCCATCAGCAGCGGAATAGTTAGTAGCAGGGAAAATAAAGTAGCAGATAATATGTCGTTCATGACCCCGGCCAGCTCGGTTTCATCAAATCGTTTGCCATGCAGCCACATGTCAATGGCGGCATCTCCTCCACGCAGCATGAAGAACCCAGTAATCAGAACATCACCGACCAGGTAAATTCCACCGATCGTAATAAGGGGTAGGGTATATTTCTTGAATCCGTAAAACAGATATTCCAGTTCCAGTTTACCGTTTAGATCCAGCTGCCTGCATCCAGCCATAATGCCGGCCACAAAGACAGGTACGGTCAATATGCCGACAAGACTCCCCAAGTAAGGGATAAGCCCCAGCGTCGTTCCGATCAGCAAATAAGTAAAACATAGAAAGATCCAGTTAAGGGGTGCCTGGCGGAAAAAGTAAAAACCACTCAAAATCCACTGTAATCCCTGTTTTCCGCGTACATATCGTGCTTCCATCGTATTTCTCCAGTAATTAAAGTACGCCCGGCCAGAATTTTAATTGTTTATAGAGCGTATGTGAAAAGGATAACGATAATCTGTTTGGCTTCAAGCCTGAAGAGAGGGTAGTACACTCGGATTGGTCAGATGGTATTCCAGAATTTTTCTGAAGTATTTTGGATCCTTTTTATGTGTCAACTCACCCGGGCGAGGCAGATAATAGTCATATAGACGTGATAACCAAAAACGCAGTGCACCTGCCCGTAGCATAGCAGGCCAGGCAGGGTATTCTTCCGCTGTTAATGGTCGGGCGGCCTGGTAGGCCTTCACGAGAGCATGCATGCGCGCTTTGTCCATTACGCCGTCCCCAAGCGTACACCAGTCGTTTGCAGTAATAGCCAGATCGTATAGTAAAGCATCATTACAGGCAAAGTAGAAGTCGATAATTCCGCCAATGCCGGTGGATGTAAATAAAACGTTATCACGGAAAAGATCGGCATGGATAATGCCTTGAGGAAGGTTGGTTGTGCGCTGCTTTATCTGGAATTGCAACTCCTCATCGAGCAGGCTTTGCTCCGAGCGGGAAAGGAAGGGCATGACTGTTCCAGCAGTAGTTTGCCACCAATCCAGTCCGCGTGGGTTTCTGTTTTTACCATTGTAGTTTAGTCCTGCCAGGTGCATTTTGGCGAGTATTTCTCCGACCTGTGCACATTGTTCTTCTCTGATTTGTGTCATGGATTGCCCGGGTAGAAAGCTCACAATAGAGGCCGGTTTGCCATTGAGAGTACCTAGCAAAGCGTGATCTTGTGATTCAATAGGTTTGGGGCAGGGAATACCCTGCTCGGAGAGATACGCCATCAGATTGAGATAAAAGGGCAATTCAGTGCTGGTTAGCTTCTCGAACAGAGTGAGAATAAATTTGCCTTGTGTCGTGGTAACAAAATAATTGGTATTTTCGATTCCGGATGAAATACCCTGCAAATCAGTCAGTGATCCAAGTGAGTAATTCTGCAGCCAGACGGCAAGTTGCTTTTTGGTAACCGGGGTGAAAACAGACATGAATGAAGTACTGAAAAGGCAGTTTGTAAAGGATGGGATGGCAAATAAACCAGCAAGTTTACTGGAGATCGCTCAGGTTCCGGTGAATCTTGCTCAAAAGCGGTAAATCTCCCACATTGGAACACTTACACCAGATCCCATATCCCCAGGGTGAGTTATGCCGGCAGCACTGCGCCGGTTCAGGAGGTAATAAGGTTTTCCGATTCGAGGGGTGATTTTGATCATGTATAACTCACCATTAACACGATATTCCTCGATTGTTCTGTCTTTTCCTTCATGGATTGTTATTTCTGGCTCAAGAGATGGATCCAGCCCCAGTTCGGGGGGAAGGACACTCTCTTCGCCGCTAGAAGGAGGTTCCGGAATCTCTGGTAATGGAATCAGGTTATCCGGTTGCGGTTTGTTTTGTGCGAATACCAAAGAGGATATCCAGACCAGATTGCTGCAGAAAAATAAAATAATTACTGGCCTCATGCTGATATCCGGATGGTTGGAATATTCTGGTATTTGTCTGATGAAATAAATCTGTCGATGTCAAAGATTGAGTTGTATGTTACGTTCAGTAGCTGAAGGCTCAAACCCGGAAGTTTCGTAGTAACGGAAAATTGCGTCTACGACTTGAGCGGGTTCATCAACAATTTGAATGAGATCCATATCTTCTGGAGAGATGAAATTATCCTGGACGAGTACCTGGCGAAACCAGTCTATTATTCCCTGCCAGAAATCTGAGCAGACCAGAATGATTGGCATCTTGCGGGTTTTTCCAGTTTGGACTAGGGTCAGTGCTTCCATTAGTTCATCTAGTGTGCCGAATCCACCCGGCATCACGACGTAGGCAGTTGCAAACTTGATGAACATATACTTGCGAGCAAAGAAATGGCGGAAAGTCTGGCTGATATCCTGATAAACGTTGCGGCGTTGTTCGTGTGGTAGCTGAATGTTTAGCCCTACACTGGGAGATTTGCCATAAAAAGCGCCTTTGTTGGCAGCTTCCATAATGCCTGGCCCTCCACCGGATATGACTGAGAATCCAGCATCCGACAATTGTCTTGCAATTGCTTCGGTTAATTTATAATGCGGATGGTCGGGATGAGTTCTGGCGCTGCCAAAAATACTGATGGCGGGCTGGATACATTCGAGTCGCTCCGTGCCTTCAACAAATTCTGCCACAATACCGAAAACCCGCCATGATTCTCTGGCTGACCAGGGTTTTTCCAGGGTAAGGGCATCCCCCAACTTTGCTTGTAAACTCATAAAGGTCCTTATTTGATGAAAACACTCGTGCTGGTTGATGGCTCTTCTTACCTGTATCGTGCCTTTCATGCGTTGCCCGATTTACGTAATCGCCTGAATGAACCGACTGGTGCAATTTATGGCGTACTGAATATGCTGCGTCGCTTGTATAAGGAATACCAGCCAGATTATAGCGCGTGTGTGTTTGACGCAAAAGGTAAAACGTTCCGGGAAGAGATTTATCCGCAATATAAAGCAAACCGTCCGCCGATGCCGGCAGATTTGGCTGGCCAGATAGATCCCTTGTATGCCTGTATCCGGGCAATGGGCTGGCCGCTACTGGTGGAAGAGCGGGTCGAGGCGGATGATGTCATCGGTACGCTGGCCAGACGTGCAGCAGGTGAACGGATACAATGTGTTATATCGACGGGTGACAAGGATATTGCGCAATTGGTTGCGCCAGGTATACGACTGGTAAATACCATGAATAGTGAATCACTGGATGAGGCGGGTGTGCTGCAAAAATTCGGTGTGATGCCTGCGCAAATCATCGATTTTCTGGCGTTGGTGGGGGATAGTGTAGATAACATTCCCGGCGTAGAAAAAGTAGGCCCCAAAACTGCGGTGAAATGGCTTAATCAATATGGCTCGTTGAATAATCTGATCGCACATGCACATGAAATAAAGGGTGTGGTGGGTGAAAATTTGCGCAAGGCACTGGATTGGTTACAGGTTTCAAGAGAGTTGCTAACAATCAAGTGCGATGTTCCGCTTGCAATGGGTTGGCAGGATCTGGTTGCTGCTCCTCTTGATGTTGCTCGGTTGATGGCGCTTTATGAGCATCTTGAATTCCGAAGTTGGTTACGTGAACTCAGGCAATCAGATTCTGAAACAGGCCCAGCAACTATACCTATGTATGATCCATTAGTGCCGGGAGAAAGAAACAGCGATAGCCGGGATTATCAAATCATCCTGACTGATTCCCAATTTGAAGAATGGGTCCAGCAATGCGAGTCTGCTGAACTGGTTTCGATTGATACCGAAACAACCAGCCTGAATCCAATGGAGGCTGAACTGGTGGGGCTTTCGTTATGTACGGAGCCGAGGCACGCAGCTTATATACCGCTGGCACATCATTATCAGGGTGTGCCTTCACAGCTAAATCGTGAACAGGTACTGCAACGGTTGAAGCCCTGGCTGGAAAATAGTGATATACCCAAGGTAGGGCAGAATCTGAAATACGATCGGCATGTGTTTGCTAACCATGGGGTCATGCTGAACGGAATCGCGCACGATACGCTGTTGCAATCGTATGTGCTGGAATCCCATCTGTCACACGATCTGGACAGTCTGGCCCGCCGACATTTGGATATCCAGACCATCAGCTATGATGATGTAACCGGGAAGGGCGCAAAGCGTATCGGGTTTGAACAGGTGGAAATTCAACAAGCGGGGATTTATGCTGCTGAAGATGCTGATATTCCCTTGCGTCTGCATCATTTTTTGTATCCAATCATCAGTAAGGATGCTCATCTTGGACATATTTATCAGCAGATTGAAATGCCATTGCTGGAGGTTCTGTTCCGGATAGAGCGTAATGGTGTGTTGCTTGATACCGATCTTCTACGGGAGCAAAGTGGTGAACTGGCGCGGCAACTGGTCATACTTGAGCAGCAGGCCCATTCCCTGGCTGGCCGTGCTTTTAATCTGAACTCAACTAAACAGATACAAGAGATTTTATTTGGGCAGCATAAGTTGCCAGTTATTAAAAAAACACCAAAAGGTGCGCCATCCACTGATGAAGAAGTTTTACAACAGCTGGCTCTGGATTATCCGTTACCCAAGATCTTGCTGGATTACCGGAGTCTTGCCAAGCTCAGATCGACTTATATCGATAAGCTACCGCAAATGGTGAATAGACAGACCGGTCGTGTCCATACAAATTATGCGCAGGCGGTGGCAGTTACCGGTCGCCTGGCGAGTAACGATCCCAATTTGCAGAATATTCCGGTACGCACACCGGAAGGCAGGCGTATCCGTGAGGCATTTATTGCTCCGAGTGGCTGGTATATTATTTCAGCAGATTATTCCCAGATTGAGTTGCGTATCATGGCGCATATTTCCCAGGACGCTGGGTTGATACGGGCATTTTTAGGAGGGCAGGACATTCATAGCGCTACTGCTGCCGAGGTATTTGGCATTTCTGTTGGTCAGGTGAATGCAGAGCAGCGCCGCTACGCTAAAGTCATCAATTTTGGTCTGATTTATGGTATGTCGGAATTTGGGCTGGCCACACAGCTAGGTATTGATCGTAGCGCTGCGCGAGCGTTTATTGATCGTTATTTTGCGCGTTACCCAGGAGTGGCAGATTACATGCAACGTACAAGAGAGCTTGCGAGACAGAATGGATATGTTGAAACTGTGCTGGGAAGAAGACTGCAGCTACCTGATATTCGCAGTAGCCAGCATAATCGCCGGATGGGAGCTGAACGGGCGGCGATTAATGCCCCAATGCAGGGTACAGCTGCTGATATTATTAAATTAGCAATGATTTCCGTACATCAATGGCTGGTAAAAGCGCCGCTTCAAAGTAAATTGATCATGCAGGTACATGATGAATTGGTGTTGGAGGTGATTGAGGATGAACTATTTGTAGTTAAGGAAAATCTAATAATATTGATGGAAAATACGTTTAAGTTGGATGTGCCATTAAAGGTTGAGGTCGGGGTTGGGAAAAATTGGGATCAGGCGCATTAACTTTCTATTTGATCCACCTTCTTTTCGAGAATCTTATGAAATTTCTTGACTAATAAGTAGCATCTATTTAGATTGAGCTGTTATAGAATAATTTATGATTACAAAGGAGAACATTTACAGATATGGATATCGCATCGGTATTGTTAACTGGACTTATTGATCTGCCGTGGTGGGGATATATTATTGTGACACTGGTGTTTACCCACATAACGATTGCCAGTATTACTATCTTTTTGCATCGTCATCAGGCACATCGGGCATTGGATTTGCACCCCATACCTAGCCATTTTTTCCGTTTCTGGCTGTGGTTATCGTCTGGGATGGTAACTAAGGAGTGGGCGGCAATCCATCGGAAGCATCATGCAAAATGTGAAACTGTGGATGATCCTCACAGTCCGCAAATTTTTGGGATTAGAAAGGTATTGAGTGAAGGAGCAGAGCTCTACAAGATCGAGGCCAAAAATCAGGAAACACTTGATCGCTACGGGCATGGTACCCCGGATGATTGGATGGAGCGTAATGTGTATTCCAAACATAGTGTGGCAGGTATCGCATTAATGCTAATCATCAATGTGGTATTGTTCGGTCCGATCGGTTTATCGATCTGGGCTGTACAAATGATGTGGACACCGGTATTTGCAGCGGGTGTCATCAACGGCATTGGCCACTACTGGGGTTATCGCAATTTCCGTCCTGGGGATGCGAGTCGCAATATTAGCCCATGGGGGATATTGATTGGTGGGGAAGAGTTGCATAATAATCACCATGCCTACCCAACCTCTGCCAGATTGTCCAACAAGTGGTATGAGTTTGATATCGGTTGGATGTATATCCGCATACTGGAAATGATGGGATTGGCGAAGGTGAAAAAAACAGCTCCCAAGCTGCAACTTAATAAAGCCAAAACCCAGTGTGATCTGGAGACATTGCAGGCGGTTATTTCCCATCGATATGAGGTGTTAGCGAAATATACCAAATCATTGAAAATTGCATTCAAGAATGAGCTGTCATCTTTACAGCAAGCAGCGGTTGAGCTTGGTGTAGATGGCTCAACTCTGAAAAACTGGATACTGGCTGATGCGAAAACCTTGAAGGAAGAGGAACGTACCAAGCTGGATCAGGTGTTGAGCCATACTCAGAAGCTGGATACGCTTTATCGTATGAGAGAAGAGCTGTCTGCGATATGGGAACGGTCAGCGGCAACCAAGGATGAGTTGCTCAAGCAACTTGAAGACTGGTGTCGGCGCGCAGAAGAAAGTGGTATTGAGCTGCTGGAGAATTTTTCACGCAGACTAAGATGCTATGCATAATACTTTCTTTCTGCTTCGGAAGGATGTAAGTTAAGCAATAAAAAACCCGCTAAAAGCGGGTTTTTTATTGCTGGTAACAATTTATTTTAGTTTTGTTTCTTTGTACATAACATGTTTTCTTGCTACCGGATCAAACTTTTTGAGCTCCAACTTTTCCGGGTTGGCACGCTTGTTTTTGGTCGTGGTATAAAAGTGACCAGTACCTGCTGAGGATTCCAGTTTTATTTTTTCACGCATAAATACACCTTCCTTGGTTCGTCGTCTTGCCGAGTGTCAATCAGATACGTTCTCCGCGCGCACGCATGTCGGCAATTACTACATCGATGCCGTTTTTATCTATGGTACGTAACGCGGCATTGGTAAGACGTAAACGTATCCAGCGATTTTCACTTTCTAACCAAAAGCGGCGTGACTGAAGGTTGGGCAGAAAGCGGCGTTTGGTTTTGTTGTTTGCATGAGAGACATGATGGCCGCTCATGGGACGCTTTCCCGTGACTTGACATACACGCGCCATGTTACTAACTCCTGTCATTAAAATACTGAAGCCTTGCATTATAGCTTGTAGAGATATGTTTTTTCAATTTAAATCAAGCCCCGTTCTGCAAATGATACGGTTTCATTATTGCCAATTACAAAGTGATCAAGCACTTTCACATCCACCAGCGCAAGCGCCTGTTTGAGAGATTGAGTCAACATTTCATCTGCCCTGCTGGGTTCGGCAACTCCGGAAGGGTGATTGTGCGCAAAAATCATGGCGGCTGCGTTATGATACAGGGCGCGCTTGACTACTTCACGTGGATAAACACTGGCTTGGGTGAGTGTACCGCGAAATAGTTCTTCGATCATTATGGTTCGGTGTCTGGCATCCAGAAAAATACCGACAAAAACTTCATGTGGCTTTCCTCCCAGGCTAAGACGGAGATAACTGCGCACAGACTGTGGTGAATCCATAATGTCACCGCTTTTGAGCTCTTCTGCCAGTGCACGTCTTGCCATTTCCATAACTGCCTGCAATTGTGCAAATTTTGCCGGCCCCATTCCAGGCAATTTACTGAATTCGTGTAAATTCGCTGCACATAGTTTTGTCAGGCTGCCAAAATGAGTCAACAGATTGCGTGCCAGCTCAACTGCACTTTTTCCGGTAATCCCGGTACGCAGAAAAATAGCCAGTAATTCCGCATCGGAAAGTACGGTTGCACCTTTCTGGATTAACTTTTCCCGTGGACGTTCGGCTTCCGGCCAGTCTGAGATTGCCATATTTAAATGAATCCTGTAAAAATGAGTGTGTTTAATTTAGTGATACGAATGAACGGTCATTCTGGGTAAAAATGAATAGCTATTTGTTTTTATTCAAAAATATATCTAACCAACTGAATATAGATTTATTGTCATGATTTCAACTTGCTCGCTTGCAGGAAAGCGCCTGTTATTGGGAGTAACAGGCGGTATTGCTGCCTATAAGGTAGCAGAACTGACCCGGTTGCTGATGCAGGAAGGAGTGGAGGTACAGGTTGTAATGACTGAATCTGCTTGCCGGTTTGTCGGCATAGCCACGTTTCAGGGGTTAACAGGCAAAAAAGTATTTACTGAGCTTTGGGATACTGATGTACCAAACAGCATGGCACATATCAATCTTTCCCGGGAAGCAGATGCGATTTTGATTGCACCAGCGAGTGCGGATTTCATTGCCAAAATCACGCATGGCTTGGCTGATGATTTGCTTTCTACGCTTTGTTTAGCACGAAACTGTCCTTTGCTGATCGCCCCCGCCATGAACTTACAAATGTGGGAAAACGCTGCAACTCGACGTAATCTGGCTACCTTGCAACAGGATGGGATCACAGTACTCGGCCCGGGTAGTGGTTATCAGGCTTGTGGAGAAACCGGGACAGGGCGCATGCTGGAGCCGAAGAATTTGCTGGATGCGGTACAAAGTTTCTTCCAGCCCAAATATCTTGATGGCAGGCGGGTACTGATTACAGCCGGGCCTACTTTTGAAGCGATTGATACGGTCAGGGGGTTAACCAACCGGAGTTCCGGGAAAATGGGATTGGCAATTGCGCAAGCTGCGCTTGCAGCTGGAGCACAAGTGACGCTTGTATGCGGCCCAATCTGCCTGCCATTTCCGGCCGTCCACAAACTTATTCGTATTGTTAGTACTGAAGAAATGTTTGCTGCTGTCAAAGATGAAGTGAGCAGCAGTGATATCTTTATCAGTGTGGCAGCAGTTGCGGATTACCGTCCGGCTGAACAGCATTCTTTCAAGCTGAAAAAGACAGCGGCGGATATTACACTGACACTGATTCCCAATCCGGATATTTTGCAATATGTGGCCAGCCTGTCCAATCCTCCGTTTTGTGTCGGATTCGCGGCAGAAACGGATGCCGTCCAACAATATGCGGAAGAAAAAAGAAAAAGGAAAAAATTACCACTGATTGTTGCTAACAATGCTGTAGAAGCCATTGGCACAAATGAGAGTGCACTGATTCTACTGGATGATGACGGATCACATTATTTGCCAAGAGCTGACAAGAATGCACAAGCAAGGCTGGTGATGGCGCACATTGCCGGCCTCTACGATAAACACAAAGGATGAATTATCGCAATGAAACAAGTTGATATCAAACTGTTCGATCCACGTCTGAAAGATTGCTTTCCCGGTTATGCCACACCCGGATCGGCTGGCCTGGATTTGCGCGCCTGCATTGATGAACGCACTGAGATTCACCCGGGTGAGACACTCCTGATTCCCTCCGGGATAGCTATTCATCTAGCTAACCCTGGTTTCGCTGCCGTGGTTCTGCCACGTTCCGGCTTGGGGCATAAACATGGAATCGTGCTGGGTAATCTGGTGGGGCTGATTGATTCGGATTATCAGGGACAAATCCTGGTTTCCTGCTGGAATCGGGGACAGACTACATTTGTACTGGAACCATTGGAGCGGATTGCGCAACTGGTCATCGTTCCGGTGATACAAGCCAGCTTTAATGTGGTGAATGATTTTCAGCACAGTCAGCGCGGAGAGCAGGGATTCGGTAGTACCGGCAAATGCTGAGAGCCTGTTTCACTGTACTGTTGATAATCAGTGTATTGAATACAGCCGGTGCCGAAAATCAACAATTACCAATCATGAAGCTCAGTATTCTGGATCACGTAATTACTGTCGAGCTGGCGGATACTGCCTCGGCTCGCATGATTGGGCTGATGCATCGACGTAATCTGCCAAAAAATAGTGGTATGCTTTTTGTTTTTCCAGCTCCCGGTATTCATTGCATGTGGATGAAAGATACCGTTATCCCTTTGAGTGTCGCTTTCTTAGATGAAACGGGAAAGATCATCAATCTCGCTGAAATGGCATCTGAAACACTCGCTCCACACTGCTCGACCAGTGCAGCACGATATGCACTTGAAATGAATTCTGGTTGGTTTGCAGCACGAAAGATCAAAGTGGGTGATCGGATGATCGGACTATAGAAACCATAAATTCCGGCACAGCATGTGGTGGTAGGAAATGTGCGAGCTATTGCAAGTGTGGATGCTTCTGTTTGACAGCAGATCAGTTTCTGCCTTTCGTATGTGAAAATTTCTATCTTTGTTTGTAGTATCCAGAAGGGTACTGTAAGACAGAATTAGTTTAAAAATTATCTAACCTCATGCGAGTGAAGATGAGTAGAGAGGCCAATAGTTAAAACGTGGAATAGAGCTGGTATTGTAGATTATTAATCTGGGATTCTGAATACGTTTACTGATAAACAGAGCGTTTTATCTTTGAATGGATCTTTTTGCAGGATGTACGAAAAAGCCCACCAGATTTGGCGGGCTTTTTAGCAGTGGAGCCTAACTTCTAATTATAGTAGCGGAATAATCAGTAGTGCTACGATATTGATAATTTTGATAAGTGGGTTAATAGCCGGGCCCGCAGTATCCTTGTAAGGATCACCAACCGTATCACCCGTTACAGCAGCTTTGTGGGCATCACTGCCTTTGCCACCATAATTTCCGTCTTCGATATATTTCTTTGCATTATCCCATGCTCCGCCACCAGCAGTCATGGAGATAGCAAGGAACAAGCCCGTAATGATTGAGCCCATCAATACACCTCCCAGAGCCTGCGGGCCGAGGAAAACTCCGACCAGCACTGGTATCAGTACAGGCAGCAAGGATGGAATGATCATTTCCCGAATCGCTGCCTTGGTCAGCATATCGACCGCACGGGAGTAATCAGGTTTACTCGTACCATCCATGATTCCCGGGATTTCTTTGAATTGGCGACGTACTTCAATTACAACAGAGCTTGCTGCACGACCAACCGCTTCCATCGACATTGCACCAAACAGGAAAGGGACCATGCCGCCAATAAATAACCCAATAATCACCAGGTGATTAGATAAATCAAAGGTAAGCAGTTTGTCAGCATGTTCTAGTCCGTGAGTATAGTCGGCGAACAGCACCAGTGCAGCCAGGCCGGCCGAGCCAATCGCGTAGCCTTTGGTAACGGCCTTGGTGGTGTTGCCTACCGCATCCAGCGGGTCGGTAATGGCACGGACGGATTCGGGCATACCCGACATTTCAGCAATACCGCCAGCGTTGTCAGTAATCGGACCATAGGCATCCAGTGCTACGATGATCCCGGTCATGGATAACATGGCGGTTGCAGCGATCGCAATTCCATAAAGACCGGCGAGTGAATAGGCAATGATGATACTTGCACAGATTGCTAGCACAGGAGCTGCAGTAGCACGCATGCCCACGCCGAGCCCGGCAATGATATTGGTGGCGTGTCCGGTGGTGGAAGCATTGGCGATATGCTGTACTGGCGGATATTCAGTAGAAGTGTAGTATTCGGTGATGATAACTAATAGACCGGTTAGAGCCAGGCCAACGGCTGTACTGGCAAACAGACGCATGACCAGCTCGCCGCCCCCGACTTCGACACCGCCCAGTGACAAGGTTGCTCCCCCCATAAACCATACGGTTATCGGCAAATAAGCGAAGAAAGCAATTCCACCGGCAACTGCCAGTCCGCGATACAGGGCGTTCATGATCTTGCCACCTTCACGCATCTTGACAAAATAGCAGCCGATAATTGAAGCAATGATGGATACTGCACCCAGTGCGAGTGGGTAGACTACTGCATTGCCAGTTTCGGTCTGGAACAATAAAGCACCCAGCAACATTGTTGCAATGATTGTGACTGCATAGGTTTCAAAAAGATCAGCTGCCATCCCGGCACAGTCACCTACATTGTCGCCTACGTTGTCTGCAATCACTGCCGGATTGCGCGGATCATCTTCAGGGATTCCGGCTTCGACTTTACCGACCAGATCAGCGCCAACATCCGCGCCTTTCGTGAAAATACCACCACCCAGCCGTGCGAAAATTGAAATGAGTGAGCCACCAAAAGCAAAACCGATCAGTGGGTGGATGAGGTTGCTGATATTGCTACTTACATCTGCACCATTGACCAGCAACGCTGTATAACCGGCTACACCAAGCAAGCCGAGCCCCACAACCAGCATCCCGGTTACAGCACCGCCACGGAAGGCGATGGCCAACGCTTCGCTCAATCCGCTGCGTGCGGCTTCAGCTGTCCGAACGTTGGACTGAACCGAGACATTCATTCCCATGAAACCGGCCAGGCCGGAAAGTATAGCTCCCAGCGCAAAACCAAAGGCTGTATCCCAGGAAAGTGTCAAGCCGATAATTAGGAATAAAACCATACCTACCATACCAATGGTTAGATATTGTCGCTTGAGGTAAGCCGACGCACCTTCCTGTATGGCGGCTGCAATTTCCTGCATGTGCGCATTGCCCGCGGGTTGTGCGTAGATACGCCGAATCCACAGGCCACTAAAAATCAGGGCAAGTATCGCGCTGCAGATTGCAATCGTTAAACCGTTTGCCATAAAGAACTCCAGTTAAAATCAGACCATCCTAAATATGTACGGAGCCAGGCCTGATAGCCCCGCATCAATCTACAATCAAAATCGTGAACAGCTTGAGTATATATAGCTTAAACACATATTTTATATGCTCTTACTGCTAAAAAACAAAACAGATTAAATTTTGAACTCAGCCAGCTTTTTAGCAACTGCCGTATTTTTAAGCCGAATATAGTCGGGCAGTCCATTCTTGTAGGGTGGATAGTCTTCCCCCTCGATTAAAGGGCTGAGATATTCGCGGCATTTGTCGGTAATGCCAAAGCCATCTTCACTGATAAAGTCTGCTGGCATCATTTTTTCTACATTGGCAACTTTGGAAAGTTCAACCATACCGATTTTCCAGGTATAGGGCGAATTGGAGGTGCGTTCGATAGTCGGCATCACCGAATTGTATCCGGCAATTGCATATTCCACGGCAGCTTTGCCTGTGGCGTAGGCTTGCTCCACGTCTGTTCGGGAAGCAATATGCCGGGCAGCACGCTGCAGATAATCCGCGACTCCCCAATGATATTTTAATCCCAGGCCATTTCTGACCATATTTGCGATTACTGGCGCCACACCACCCAGCTGCGCATGTCCAAACGCATCGCGCAATCCCTGATCGGACAGAAATTTGCCGTCAGCTCCTTTCACTCCCTCTGATACCACCACCGTACAATAACCGTATTCCTTGACGTAACGATCCGTTTTGGCCAGGAATTTCTCTTCATCGAATGTAACTTCTGGAAACAGGATGATAATTGGGACATGGCGATCCTTGCTGGACGCCAACCCGCCTGCGGCTGCAATCCATCCAGCATGACGCCCCATCACTTCCAGAATGAACACTTTGGTTGAAGTCTTGGCCATACTGGCGACATCAAAACTGGCTTCCAGCATGGAAACAGCTACATATTTGGCAACTGAACCAAACCCTGGGCAACAATCCGTGACAGGCAGATCATTGTCAACTGTCTTAGGTATGTGAATTGCCTGGATTGGATAGCCGAGTGTATCGGCCAGCTGTGAGACTTTTAGGCAGGTATCGGCCGAATCGCCGCCACCGTTATAGAAAAAGTAGCCGATATTATGGGCCTTGAATACTTCTATCAGACGTTCGTATTCCCGTCGGTTATCTTCCAGACTTTTCAGTTTGTAGCGACAAGAGCCAAAAGCGCCGGATGGTGTGTGGCGCAATGCCCGGATTGCTTCGGGGGGCTCTGCGCCGGTATCAATTAAGTCTTCAGTGAGTGCCCCGATAATGCCATTGCGACCGGCATAAACGTTTCCAATTTTATCCGGGTGTGCACGTGCTGTTTCCAGTAAACCTGCCGCTGAAGCATTGATTACAGCCGTTACACCGCCAGATTGGGCATAGAATGCATTTTTTATAGTCATACTCCACTCCTGGTTGATCAAAACCTGTTTCTCGTCCGCGTATCGTGTAAATAAATGTCACGCAGCAGAAGTCTTTGAAAAACCAGCTGCCTGATCAGGTAGTTACAATCTGCCCGACGTTTACTTTAGTCATTTTTCAGCAAATGATCTGGTCTGGAACAGGGAACGGTTCAAAGAAGCGCTTGCCCTGTTTGTTTGAGCGCTGCGAGAATATTTTCCTGTATGGTTTCCACGCTGCCGGTTCCGGCAATTTTGACGTAACCTGGTGCATCGGGATCGCTACTGTTTGACCATTCAAGGTAGTATCCAGCCAATGGCTGAGTCTGCTCATGGTAGACCTGCAGACGTTTGCGCACGGTTTCTTCCCGGTCATCATCACGTAGAACCAGCGCTTCGCCAGTCACATCATCCCGATCAGCAACTGCTGGCGGGTTAAATTCAATATGGTAAATCCGACCCGAGGACGGGTGTACGCGGCGGCCTGATAAACGTTTTATGATCTCAGCATCAGGCACATCGATTTCGATGACATAGTCTATATGCACATTGGCCGTTCTAAGTGCATCGGCCTGAGGAATGGTGCGGGGGAAGCCATCAAACAAAAAGCCGTTAGTGCAATCAGGTTCTTTAATTCGGTGGCGGACCAGATCAATAATGATTTCATCCGAAACCAGGCCGCCAGATTCCATGATTTTTTTTGCCATTATGCCTAGCTCGGTTCCTGCTTTTACAGCATTGCGGAGTATATCGCCGGTGGAAATCTGTGGAATTGAAAAATGTTCGCGGATAAAACCTGCCTGTGTGCCTTTGCCCGCGCCTGGTGCGCCTAGTAAGATGATACGAATGATTGGCCTCCTTTATTTTTATCTGGATGTTAACCATCCTGAAGCTACGCGTGCCATAGATATCCTGTGAGTAATCGGTGTTAGACAAATCGGCATTCTGCTCTGTAGATTTTGCTGTGAATTATATCTCAGGCCAGCCAGTGGCTTGAAGTTTTTGGAGACATTTAGCGCGTCGGCATAGCAGTTGATGCTGGATGGCGTTTTTTACAGATTGAATATGCGATAATTTCAGCTGTCTTTTTCGGGGATAGCTATGGACGAAAACAAAAATAAGGCACTTACGGCTGCATTGGCGCAGATTGAAAAACAGTATGGCAAGGGCTCAATCATGCGGCTTGGTGATAGCGATGTGGCTAAAGATATCCAGGTGGTATCTACCGGTTCGCTGAGTTTGGATATTGCACTGGGTGTGGGCGGACTTCCGCGCGGGCGTATTATCGAGATTTACGGTCCGGAATCTTCAGGTAAAACTACCCTGACGCTGCAGGTGATAGCAGAAATGCAAAAGCTTGGTGGAACAGCCGCTTTTATTGATGCAGAACATGCACTGGATCCACAGTATGCTCAAAAAATCGGCGTTAACGTACAGGAATTGCTGATTTCCCAGCCAGATAACGGTGAACAGGCGCTGGAGATCACGGATATGCTGGTTCGATCCGGATCGGTTGATATTGTTGTAATCGATTCGGTTGCGGCACTGACGCCCCGCGCTGAAATAGAAGGAGAAATGGGCGAGCCGCAGATGGGGTTGCAGGCAAGGTTAATGTCGCAGGCCTTGCGTAAGCTGACCGCCAATATCAAGCGCACCAACACCACGGTAATTTTTATCAATCAGATACGCATGAAAATTGGTGTGATGTTTGGTAATCCGGAAACAACCACGGGTGGTAATGCGCTGAAATTTTATGCTTCCGTTCGCCTGGATATTCGTCGTACCGGATCAATTAAACGTGGTGAAGAAATAGTTGGTAATGAGACCCGTGTCAAGGTCGTTAAAAACAAGGTTGCCCCTCCCTTCAAACAGGCAGATTTCGCTATTTTGTACGGCGAAGGCATCTCGCGCGAGAGCGAGATTATAGAACTGGGTGTGTTGCATAAACTGATCGAGAAAGCCGGCGCTTGGTATTCCTATAATGGTGAGAAAATCGGGCAGGGCAGAGATAATGTGCGTGACTACCTGAAAGAGCACAAGGATCTTGCACATGAGATTGAACAGAAAATACGTGCGGCAGTTGACCTTGCTGAAACAAATAACCGGACTGTTCCACCTTCTCCTAGCGAATAAAGATGAATTTATATACGCGCGCGCTGGGATATCTTGCTCGACGGGAGTATTCGCGGCAGGAGCTGGAAAGAAAGCTATCGCGCCATGAGTGCACACTTGCAGAAATAAAAAATATTCTTGACAGACTTGAGCAGCAAAAACTACTGTCAGATGAAAGGGCAGCTGAGCAGATTCTCCATACGCGCAGTCGTAAATATGGAAGCAGGCGAATACGCTATGAGTTGCAAATGAAGGGAATTACCGATCATCTGATTGAAGCTGCCATGAAAGATTTTGAGCAAACAGAATTTTGCTGTGCACGAGCGCTTTGGTACAAAAAATTTGGCGGGGTTCCGTCTACTCCGGCGGAACGAGGGAAGCAAATTCGTTATTTGGCAGGAAAAGGCTTTCCTTCCGAAGTGATAAGCAGGGTTTTGTGTGATGCTCGGGAAATAGAGAATTGAGTCATGAGGTTTTCAGGATGAAAAGCAGTGAAATCAGGCAGAAATTTCTTGATTTTTTTGAGACACATGGGCATGTCGTCGTGCCATCCAGTCCGCTGGTGCCAGGGAATGACCCCACCTTGCTGTTTACCAATGCAGGTATGGTGCAATTCAAGGACGTGTTTCTTGGTCAGGATAAACGCCCTTACGTTCGTGCCGTCAGTGCCCAGCGTTGCGTGCGTGCAGGTGGCAAGCATAATGATCTGGAAAATGTAGGTTATACCGCGCGGCATCATACTTTTTTTGAAATGCTCGGTAATTTCAGCTTTGGAGATTATTTTAAGCGTAATGCTATTTTGTTTGCCTGGGAATTTCTGACCGGTCCGTTAAATATTCCCAAGGATAAGCTATGGGCAACTGTATATGCGGAGGATGATGAAGCAGCGGATATCTGGCTGAATGAGGTGAAGATTGCTCCTTCCCGGCTGGTGCGTATTGCAACATCAGATAATTTCTGGCAGATGGGGGAGACAGGGCCTTGTGGCCCCTGTTCCGAAATTTTTTATGATCATGGCCCGGAAGTGGCGGGTGGCCCACCCGGATCCGAGGATGCAGATGGTGATCGTTATGTCGAAATCTGGAATCTGGTATTCATGCAATATAACCGCGATACCAGTGGCGAGCTGCATCCTTTACCCAAACCATCGGTGGATACTGGCATGGGTCTGGAGCGTATTGCAGCTGTTATGCAACAGGTTCACAGCAATTATGAAATCGACCTGTTTCGCTGTTTGATTGAAGCGGCTGCCAGAGTGACCGGTGAACAGGATTTGTCAAACAACTCGCTCAAGGTTATTGCTGATCATATCCGTGCCTGTGCTTTCCTGATTACGGATGGTGTGATTCCAGGCAACGAAGGACGAGGTTATGTGTTGCGGCGTATCCTGCGTCGCGCCATTCGGCATGGATACCGGCTCGGACAGAAACAGTCCTTTTTTCATTTGCTGGTGGATGATCTGGTTGATGTCATGGGGCAGGCCTATCCGGAATTGATGGCTGCCAAGAAGCATGTGATCGCTGTTATCAGGCAGGAAGAAGAACGTTTTGCTGAAACACTGGAGAATGGCATGGGAGTGCTGGAAGCAGCATTGGCTCGGGAAAGTAATATGCTTCCGGGCGATGTTGTTTTCCGTCTGTACGATACCTTCGGTTTTCCGGTTGATTTGACTGCGGATATTGCTCGTGAACGGGGAGGTGGAATTGATCTGGCCGGATTTGAGATGTGTATGGCCCAACAACGGGATCGCGCACGTGCCAGCGGCAAATTCACTATGCAGGCGGGTCTTGAATATGTTGGATTACCAACCGAGTTTCACGGCTATGAAACGTTGCAGCATGAAGCGCATATTTTGGTGTTGTATAAGGAAGGCAGCCATGTGGATTTCATAGAGGCCGGTGATGAAGCTGTGGTTGTGCTGGATCAGACTCCTTTTTATGCAGAATCAGGTGGCCAAGCCGGCGACAGCGGAGAACTTCTGTCAGGTAGCGGCACTTTTACCGTAAAAGATACTCAGAAAATTCAGGCCAAGGTATTTGGCCATGCCGGAATGCTGAGTAGTGGTCGGCTGGTGACAGGTGATCGGGTGATCGCCAGGGTTAATCCGATTGCTCGAATCAATACTGCCTACAATCATTCCGCGACACATTTGCTGCATGCTGCATTACGCCAGATATTGGGTAATCATGTCACGCAAAAAGGATCACTGGTTGATGCTGATAGGTTGCGCTTCGATTTTTCCCATAACAGTGCTATGCAGGCAAACGAGATTCGCCAGGTTGAAAATCTCGTCAATGCGCAAATCCGTAAGAACCATGAGGTGGCGACACAGTTGATGGCCTATGATGAGGCCGTCAAGCAAGGTGCCATGGCATTATTCGGTGAAAAATACAGTGATACGGTACGTGTTGTATCAATGGGCGATTTTTCAACCGAGCTATGTGGTGGTACTCATGTGCAACACAGTGGCGATATCGGTTTCTTCCGGATTGTTGCTGAATCTGGCGTGGCAGCGGGTATTCGCCGGATTGAAGCATTGACGGGTGAGGCTGCATTGGCTTACACACAGCAACAGGAGCAACAGTTGCAACAGGTTTCTGATGTGCTCAAGGCAGCACCACACGAAGCTGCTCTGAAGTTATCCCAAGTGCTGGATCATGTCAGACAAGTAGAGAAGGAAATCACAGTTTTGCGATCGAAGCTTGCTGGCATGCAAAGTTCTTCCCTGATTGAGCAGGCGCAGGAAATCAAGGGAATACGAGTGTTGGCGGCAGCGCTGGAAAATGTGAACGTTAGAACATTGCGTGAAACACTGGATAATTTCAAGAGTCGGTTGAAATCGTGTGTTGTCGTGCTGGGTACCATCGAAGACGATAAAGTAATGCTTATTGCCGGTGTAACCAATGATCTGACAGCAAAGCTCAAAGCAGGTGACCTGATCAACTTTGTTGCGCAACAGGTGGGCGGGAAAGGCGGCGGGCGTGCGGATATGGCGCAGGCCGGCGGGACGCTGCCAGACAAGCTACCGCAAGCTCTGACAAGTGTGGCGGGCTGGGTGGAACGCAATCTTTAACCTGTAATTAAAAATTATTCAAATACCTCTTATTCAATATGACAACAACCAGACATTGCAAATTACTCATTCTCGGATCCGGCCCAGCCGGCTATACAGCAGCCATTTATGCTGCACGGGCGAATCTCAATCCGGTGCTGATTACCGGGATGGCGCAAGGTGGGCAACTCACGACGACGACGGATGTGGATAACTGGCCGGCGGATGTTGCCGGGGTGCAGGGTCCAGAGTTGATGGAGCGCTTTCTGAAGCATGCTGAGCGTTTTCAGACTGAAATCATATTTGATCATATCCATACCGCCAAATTGTCAGGAAAGTCGTTTGAACTGACAGGCGACCAAGGAACCTACACCTGTGATGCACTGATTATTGCGACAGGCGCTTCGGCGAAATATCTCGGGCTGCCTTCAGAGGAAGCTTTTATGGGGAAAGGGGTTTCAGCCTGTGCAACTTGTGATGGGTTTTTCTATAAAAATCAGGATGTGGCTGTCATTGGGGGAGGGAATACCGCAGTAGAGGAAGCGTTGTATCTCTCTAATATTGCTCGTAAGGTAACTGTGGTACATCGTCGTGACAAGTTCCGTTCAGAAAAAAATCTGATCGACAAATTGATGGAAAAGGTACAAAGCGGCAAGATTGAGCTAGCGCTTGATCACGTTCTGGAAGAGGTGAAGGGTGATGACAGTGGCGTTACCGGAGTTCGCATTCGTCATGTCCGGGACGATACGGCACGTGATCTTGATTTGCAGGGTGTGTTCATCGCTATCGGGCATCATCCCAATACTGATCTATTCCAGGGACAGCTGGAAATGAAAAATGGCTACATTATTACGCAAGGTGGGAACGAGGGTAATGCAACAGCGACCAGTATCCCGGGTGTATTCGCGGCTGGTGACGTGCAGGATCATATTTATCGCCAGGCGGTTACCAGTGCCGGCAGTGGCTGTATGGCTGCTCTGGATGCGGAAAGATATCTTGAAAAATCCAGCTGAGTGCCATGAATTTTCTGTCCGCATATTTACGTATAGAGAAGGATAACCCGTCATCCAGTCAGGAGACTATCCATGATGCTGCTGCCTTGTTCCGCGAGGCTATGCAGGGAGTTAAACCGCTTGCCAAGACTGGGAGGAAAGTGATGCTTTCTCAATCAAAACGCCGGCTGTTTATTCAACCTCATGTACCAATCCTGCCTTGTGTTGACCATGACTTGCCCGGCGGTCATCAGCAAGAGATAGGAGAGGGTGATGAATGGTCGTTTGCCCGTCCTGGTCTGCAGCGATATACCTTGCGCAAGCTACGGCGTGGATATTGGTCTATTCAGGATGAACTTGATCTGCATGGATTAAATCGGGATGAAGCGTATCGGGTATTGATGACATTTCTGGAGGCTGTTATTTTGCAGGGATATCGCTGTGTACGTGTTATTCATGGCAGAGGACTCAGTTCAAAGAACCGCAGACCGGTACTAAAAATTCTGACAGGCAACTGGCTGATGCGCCATGATGATGTGCTCGCTTTTTGCCAGGCGCTGCCTGAACATGGGGGAAGTGGCGCTGTACTGGTTCTTTTGAGAAATGCGGATAAGTCACCCTGAAAATTGCAGTTGATCGTTTATCTGTTTCTGGAAGCCTGGAAATAACTCTGCCGCTTCGTCGCCCTTTGCCCAACATGCATCCAACATACAGAAATTTTTTACCTGTTTTTATAAAGTATTGAACCCTCCCCGAGCCTTGTATCGAACGATTCACAAATGGCTATCATCGTTTTTCTACATGCAGGAGTGATATTGAGAAACAGGTGAATTCCAAATGTGGTGCAGTCAAGGGCGCGTGCCACGGTATCAAACTGGGCAATCTGACTACTTTGCTGGATAACAAGGAAATTGCTTTGGAAGGTGGAATGTACGATGTGGATACAGGGATAGTTACGTTTTATGACAAGTAATCATCTTTAAGACGTAACTATCCCCCATTAGTTAGAAACTGCTTTTGTAATAATGATTTTAGAATCCCAATTTTGCCAGCAGATCATTAACCTGTGCCTGGTTGACGTAAACATCTTCTTGTTTTTTGGGTTAATTTCCGGGCCGTTTAATAGATTGTTACTCGGTTTGGTTGCTATTTCTTTGCTGGCCGGAGTATCTCCCAACAATTGTTGAGTTTCCCCTCTCAATTGTTTCAATTGTTTGCAAGATTCTCTGGACAAACTGGCCTGTCAGATCATGAAAGTTTTGTGCTGCCAGAATTTCTGTCAGATAGATTTGTGTGGCAGCCGTTTGATCCGGAACTTCATTCAGAAAATCAAGAGTCTGCTTGAGTGCACGATGTATAACAGGTTCGTTTGCTATGGTGGTTACGGTTTCTTCAGGTATCTGCTTCTATAATTTATGTAAACTTTCGGCGTTTGCAGACAGATTCTCAAGGATGGGCTTGGCATCCTCTACCGCGAACGGAGTAGATTTGGCAGATTGAGTTGTTTTGCTAATAATGTAATTTGTTGCAAACGCTGATCATGTCCAAGCTCGGCCAATCAACTGTATATCACTCTCGTAACCCATTTCAGATGATCTACAATTTTTTCATTAGTATCCAAGCTGCTGTTCATTTTTTGGCAATACCTATTGACTAATCAATAAAAACTCCAGGTTTACGCATGTACCGCCATATTCTGAAGAATTTTGTTCAGTTTCTCGTCGAGTGTGGCTGCAGTAAAAGGTTTGGCGATATACCTGCTTGCGCCGGCTTGAGCCGCGACAATAATGTTTTCTTTCTTGGCTTCGGCGGTGATCATTAGCACGGGGATGTCTTTCAATGCATCATCCGCACGGACATTTTGTAACATGGCTAATCCATCCATATTGGGTATGTTCCAGTCGGAAACAACAAAATCAAAACCACCATCGCGAAGTTTTTAGATAGTGTAGTCATGAGATTAAAAATTTGAGATTCTTTTAAAAAACAAAAGGATTTCATATGACACAATCACATCGCAGACATGATATTTCGGATAAGGTATGGACATTGCTGGAGGGTCATTTACCGGGGCGCGAAGGAGTATAGGGAGAGGTGGCTGCAGATAATCGTCGATTTTCAATGCTGTTTTCTGGATATAAGAACAGGCGCTCCATGGAGGGATTTACCGCCGGACTACGGAGGCTGGAGCAACACCCATCGCTGCTTTATTCGCTGGCGTGATAAGGGTATCTGGGAAAAGTTGCTGGAAATTCTGATTGATGACCCAGATTATGAATAGCTGATGATTGATGCCAGCCACTGCAAGGTTCACCCCCATGCCAGTGGAGCCAGAGGTGGTAATCAGGATATGAGTCGGACAAAAGGAAGCTCAACACCAAAATATATCTGGCTGTGGATGCGCATGGTATGCCGATCAGAATCCTTGTCACGCAAGATGCCACTGCTGATTGCACGCAAGCTGGCCACCTGATGAAGGAATCGATGTCGATTATCTATTGGCTGATTACGGTTATGACAGTAATGTTCATTATTGAACAGGCGAAAAAACAGAAGATGAACGTTGTTATTTCACCAAAAAAATAGGAAAATGCAAAGATCATTATGATAATGAATTGTATAAACTGAGGTATCTCTTTGAAAATACTTTCCTTCATCTAAAAAGATGGCGTGGTATTGCTACACGATATGCTAAAAATACCTCTTCCTTTCTTACTGCCGTGCAAATCAGGTGTATCGCTCTTGGGGCAAATATCTTGTGACTACACTGCCCGGGTAAAGCATAATTTTTTCTTATGTTCTAAATAAGAATTTCAAATTTTCATTATCCTTTGACTGCCTTTAGGATGGCATTGCCGATGCGAATGGATGGATAGGGTTCGCCTCGGTTCAGAAACGGGCGTCCAGTGCAATCCGGAAGAGCGGGTCCACATCTTGACGCATTTCTCTTTCCCTTTATCGAGGACATATCTGTCGTGAACGATTGGGTCGCGTTTTGTCTAGTGGCTTTGCCGGCCCTGCCGGTTCTTTCTGCCGTCGTCGCACCGTTGCTGTCTCGCTCCGCCAAGCATCTGGCGGCGCGGATCAGCACAGGTTTCATGGGATTGACTCTGCTGCTGGCGCTGGCCCTCTTGATTGCGGTACTGCAAATGCCGGCTGAACAGGTCCTGGTGTTGCGCGCCGGGCCGCTGGCCTTAATCCTTGATCACTTAGCCGTAGTCATGGCGATACTGGTCTCGGGCATTAGTTTGATCGTGCATATGTACGCGGTGCAGTATATGGCTGACGAGCCCAGCTATGCGCGGTTCTTCGCGTTGCTGGATCTGATGACGGCGAACATTTTGCTGCTGGTGTGCGCATCCGACTTGCTCACGCTGGTCATGTCCTGGTTCCTGGTGGGGGTGCTACTGTACTTCCTGCTGGGACACGACACCACGCGCGCGGCCAGCGGACGCTATGCGTTCTGGACTTTCATCACCTATCGCGCCGGCGACCTGCCTTTGCTCGGTGCGGCTCTTGTGCTTGGACACGCTTACGGCACGATGCAGTTGTCCGAACTGTTCGCGCGCATCGCGGCCAATCCCGACGTGACAGTCGCCGGCTGGCCGGCGACAAGCACTGCAGCGATGCTGGTGGCGTTGGCTGCGTTTGCGCGTTCCGCGCAGTTTCCGCTGCATTCCTGGTTGCCGTACACAATGGAGGGGCCAACCCCGGTGTCGGCACTGATGCATGCTGGTATCGTCAACGCCGGCGGCTTTTTGCTCAACCGTTTTGCCCCCTTGTTCGTACACACGTCGGACGTGCTGCACGTGGTGTTCACGGTTGGATTGTTGACCGCGCTGATTGGATCGGCACTGATGCTCACGCAAAACGATATCAAGAAATCGCTGGGTTACTCAACGATGGGTCAGATGGGTTTCATGGTGATGGAGTGCGGGCTCGGAGCGTTTTCGCTCGCAGTGTACCATCTTGTTGCCCACGGTCTGTTCAAGGCTACGCTGTTTCTCGGGTCGGGTGGTGTGATCAGCGATGCGCGCCGCAACGATGGCGTGCCTCCTGACGATATCTACACCTCGGTAGTCGAACGTAAGCCGTTGCGCTTGGTGCGCCTGCCCTGGTTGGTCGCATTGGCAGTGACAGTGCTAGTTCCGGCCTTCGTGCTCGGCTTTTCGCATCTGCTGGTGGCAGCTGATTTCGTGCATAAGCAAGGGGCGGTCATTCTGCTGTTTTTCGGCTGGATCACGGGTGCCCAGGTCTTTTTCTCGATTCACCGTTTGTCTACCGAGAATCCATGGCGGTTGATGGGAATGATCTTCCTGTCGTTTGTCATCGTCGTTGTGGGTTATACGATAATAGGGCATCTGTTCGAGCAGTTCCTCTATCCCGACGCAACTCTGGTAAATGCGATATATGCCGCAGCAGGAGTCGATCTGATTGTTTTCGATATCATCGTGGTGGTGCTGACCTTGATCTTGGTGGCAGCATGGCTCGTCATTTTGTACGCTGACTCATCGAATATGGGTGGACGTTCGAGGGTCAGGAATATCGTTTACCTCAATCTTTACGCTTTGTTCTCGCGCGAGTTCTACGTGGTTGATGTGTTTGCGCGTCTGGGGCGCATGCTACAAGACGGCTCCAAGCGCGTGAACGTATGGCTGCGCTGGGTTTGATTCATGGAGACGACACCGATGATGATCTCACTGATGGCATTGTTGGCAGTTTTTTTTCTGCCACTATTCCCGTTTAGCATGGTTTTCAACACCGTATTGCGTGCGGTGCGCTTGGTGTGGTTGCGCGCAGCCTTGCTGCTGATTTGGCCGCAAATCGGCGTGTGGCTGATTTCCGGAGCCAGCATGCATCTTTCACAGGCATGGACATCTGCCGTGCTTGCGTGGGCAACCGGCACATCTCTTTTCTATGCTTGGCGTATGCTGTCGACTCGCGATCTCGACATCTGGATCGGATTTTATGCGAGCTCGGCCTGGGCGCTGGCTTGGATCGGCGTCATTGGCGGGGCCGGCGCAATAGAGCTGAGCGCGGTAATGGCATGCCTATCTGTGACCGTGCTGGCGCTAGCTCTGGTCAGTCATTGCTTGTGCAACCGCTGGGGTGATGCCTACGTCGGCCTGCGGCCGGGCTTGGCGCGGGCGATGCCGCGTCTGGGTGCGGCAACCACGCTCTCAGTTCTCGCCGCCCTCGGCGCGCCGGTATTTCCTGTATTTTTCGCGATGATCTATTTGTTGAGCCTGAGTAATGCTGCGACCGTTGTCAGTGTTCTCATCGTTTGGCTGCTGTGGAGTTGGGCGGGAGCGCAGATATGGCAGGGATTTCTGTTTGGAGTGCCGCACGCTGAATATGTTTTCAAATCTGCAGTGCACGACATCCCGGTATTCTGGACTGTTCTGGCCGCGTTGCTGGCCGTGGCCGTGATTGTGGCCGCTTCTCTTTGGAGCATGACATGGTTGATGCATTGAACTTAGGCAAGATCTTGCGCGTGCATGCCACGGTCTATGTGGCTGCCGAGCCTGTACCGTTGTTCTGGCCGATGCGCACATTTATTTACAATAATCCCCTGCATGGGCTGGAAGGCTTGCCGTTCACAGAGGCGGTTCAGGCTGCGCGCGGGCTTTTCCATGCCCGCGTGTACCTTCCACGCACTACCTATCAGCATTATCTGCGCGAAGGCAAGGGCGATGTGCGCATGCTCGACGCGATTACCGCGCAGTTCGCGCAGACCGCACCCAGTATCGATGGCATCGACTG
>NZ_QRCA01000025.1:0-15134 GCF_009833115.1 Nitrosomonas sp. GH22 | reverse complement strand
ACCTCAAGAAATGGGACAGCATTACCTGCCGTACCTGTCATGTAAAACCAGCTCCTCCGGGAGAAAGCGCTCAGGCGGAACATAAGAAAATGGAAACGGAAGGAGCAACCTGCATAGACTGTCATCAGAATCTGGTGCATGAAGAAGCGCCGATGACAGATTTGAATGCAAGTCTTGCTGCAGGCAAGCTGGTATTAAAGTCGGAAGAGGGTGACGATGACGTTGATGACGAGGATGAAGAAGTCGAGGTGGAAGTTGAAGAAACTGAAACAGCTGACGACAGCGACTCCGCTTCCTCCAGCAACCATGATGACGATAGTGATGATGAGTAAAGTGCAATGTAATTAACACGCTATCTTATTGATGTAAACTAGGACCCGCGGAGATTAAGCTTAAAAACTTCGCGGGTTTTTTATTGACATAAATGAACTTAAGCTATTGGAACAGAGATTTAATAGGAGTGAATAGACTATCTCTGTAGGAATGATGACAAGAATATTTTTTAGCGGGAATATGCAAGATATTCTCAGCTGATTTTCATGGTAAGACCTGATGATCGGTATTTGCTGATTAAATGGGTAAACCACAAAAATTTATTACCTTGAATTCGCGAATGGCTAGCTTAATATATATATTTGTTCAAGTGATGAGGTAAATAAGTGACAGTTGTTCGTTTGCCGGATGGCACAGACAAAGTGTTCGATTATCCCGTGACGGTGCTTGATGTTGCTGAGTCAATTGGCCCCGGGCTTGCGCGTGTAGCATTGGCAGGTAAGTTGAATGGGAGGCTAGTAGATTTATCGGAGCCGATAGAGATTGATAGTGATCTGGTGCTGATAACAAACAAGGATCCTGAAGGTCTGGAAATCATTCGTCACTCTTGTGCACACTTATTAGCACACGCAGTAAAGGAATTATTTCCAAGTGCGCAAGTTACCATCGGGCCGGTTATAGAGGATGGGTTTTATTATGATTTTTCTTATGAACGGCCTTTTACACCAGAAGATCTGGCAGCCATAGAGAAGAGAATGCAAGAAATCAGCAGGAGAAATCTGAAGATAGAGCGCAAGGTGTGGGATCGTTCAAAAGCAATTGGCTTTTTTAAGGATCTAGGCGAGCACTATAAGGCTCAGATAATTGCATCTATTCCGAATGATGAGCCTGTTTCACTTTATTCTCAGGGTGATTTCACAGATTTATGTCGCGGGCCGCACGTGCCGTATACATCAAGAATCAAAGTCTTTAAGTTGATGAAAATAGCAGGTGCTTATTGGCGTGGAGACTCAAAAAATGAAATGCTGCAAAGAATATATGGAACAGCGTGGGTAAGCAGCGAAGAGCAAAATAATTATCTTCGGCGCCTGGAAGAAGCAGAAAAACGAGATCATCGTAAACTTGGTAAACAGCTTGATCTGTTCCACATGCAGGAAGAAGCTCCGGGAATGGTGTATTGGCATCCCAAAGGGTGGGCTATATGGCAGCAAATAGAGCAATATATGCGGCAGGTGCTGGCCAAGAATGGTTACGTCGAGATTCGTACTCCTCAGGTTCTGGACATATCGTTATGGGAAAAATCCGGACATTGGGAAAATTTCCGAGAAAATATGTTTATTACGGAATCTGAGAGTAGGCATTACGCTATTAAACCCATGAATTGTCCGGGGCATGTTCAGGTATTTAATCACGGGTTAAGGAGCTATCGTGATTTGCCGCTTCGACTGGCAGAGTTTGGTTCATGTCATCGAAATGAGGCGTCTGGTGCTTTACATGGGCTTATGCGCGTTCGTTCATTTACGCAGGATGATGCTCATATTTTTTGCACGGAAGACCAGGTTCTGGAAGAAGTAACTAAATTCATTGATCTGTTAAATCAGGTGTATATAGATTTTGGATTCCATGAAAACTTGATAAAACTTTCAACCCGCCCAGCCCAGAGAGTTGGAACCGAAGAACAATGGGACAGAGCTGAGGCCGCCTTGGCTGCAGCTCTAAATCAAAAGGAACTAAACTGGGAGCTGCAACCGGGTGAAGGGGCTTTCTATGGCCCCAAAATAGAATTTACATTGAAAGATAGCCTTGGACGTAAGTGGCAATGTGGAACTTTGCAGCTTGACTTCTCTATGCCAGCGAGATTAGGCGCAGGGTATATCGCAGAAGATAATACGAAAAAGATCCCAGTAATGCTGCATAGAGCTATTTTAGGATCTATGGAGCGTTTTATCGGAATTCTTATTGAGCATCATGCGGGCGCTTTGCCGGTATGGCTTTCTCCTGATCAAGTGGTTGTACTTAATATTTCTAGAAATCAAGCTGATTATGTTCAGTCAATCACAAATGAACTCAAACAAAATGATATTCGCGTCAGCTCGGACTTGAGAAATGAGAAAATAAGCTATAAAATCAGAGAACATAGCTTGCAGAAAGTGCCTTATTTAATAGTGGTTGGCGATAAGGAAGTCGAAAATCAGACTGTTACTGTGAGAGGACGATCAAACCATGATCATGGGGCGATGTCTCTTGAAGGTTTTGTTACCTTAATTCGGAAAGAGATGGCCGAAAGAGTGTAATTAAGGGGTTTTTATGGATTTACGGAGGGTACCATAGCTCAAGAAAAGACTGTAAGGGTTAATGATGAAATCACGGCACTACAAGTCAGATTGATTGGCGTGAACGGTGAGCAGGTGGGGATAGTACCAATAGCTGAAGCAAAAGAGTTGGCTGAAGAGTCTGGTGTAGATATTGTAGAAATTGCACCAAGTGCGGAGCCTCCAGTTTGCAGGTTGATGGATTATGGAAAATATCTTTATCAGGAAAGCAAAAAGAAGCACGATGCCAAGCTGAGGCAAAAACAGATACAGGTAAAAGAGATTAAACTCAGACCCAATACAGATGAGGGTGATTATAGTATTAAGCTGCGGAATTTAATCAATTTCTTAAATGAAGGCGACAAGGTTAAAGTTACACTCCGGTTCCGTGGAAGGGAGATGGCGCATCAGGAATTTGGTATTAGACTGCTTGAAAGAGTAAGAGAAGAACTTGAGGAGCATGCCGTTGTTGAGCAGTTTCCTAGATTGGAAGGACGGCAGATGGTGATGGTTCTGGCGCCTAGAAAAAAAGAGGTGAAGGTGGCCAAATCTGATAAGTAGCGGGAAGCGGATACAAAAAACGAAACTGTAACTTAGTAAGTAGCGAATTATCTTGCTGCCGTAAAATATGTTCTTGCTGGTTTATTTAAAATAAGTGATATCAAGGTTTTAAAAGTTCTCTAATTAGAGACACCTTGGTTCATATTAAAAAGGAAGTGTTGCTTTATGCCTAAAATGAAAACTAAGAAAAGTGCTGCAAAGCGCTTTAGAATAAGAGCGGGAGGAAGTATAAAACGTTCGCAAGCGTTTAAACGACATATTCTCACTAAAAAAACAACTAAAAATAAGCGGCAACTAAGAGGTATGACTGTCGTTCATGCAAGCGATGTGGCATCTGTACGCGCAATGCTGCCTTACGCCTGAGGAGATAGATAATGCCAAGAGTAAAACGAAGCGTAACGGCAAGGGCACGACATAAAAAAGTACTTAAGCTGGCAAAGGGATATCGCGGTAGGCGGAAAAATATATACCGTATTGCAAAACAGGCTGTTATGAAGGCAGGGCAGTATGCTTATCGTGATCGACGTCAAAGAAAACGACAGTTTCGGGCTTTGTGGATTGCGCGCATCAATGCGGCAGTGCGAGAGTTAGGAATGACTTACAGCACCTTTATGAATGGGCTCAAGAAATCAGGAATTGGTCTTGATAGAAAAGTGTTGGCTGATTTGGCTGTGTTTGATAAAGCTGCCTTTGAAAAAATAACCAATCAAGTAAAAACTAGCCTGGCAAACTAAAAAACAGTTTGTATACAAATTTATCAGGGGAGGTCTGCACTATGTTAGCTCGACCTCCCTTTTTTATGAGTGGATCATTTCATTGCCATGAATAATCTGGAAGATTTGGTCAGTACCGCAATAAAATTATTTGATCAGGCGGAAAGTGTTGTTGACCTAGAGCAAATTAAGGCGCGATATCTGGGTAAAGCAGGAGAAGTTACACTTTTGCTGAAAAAACTCAGGGAACTGACCCCGGAAGAAAGACCGGTAATGGGAGAGCGAATTAATCAGGCGAAAAAGTTGTTGGAAGATGCTTTGACTGAACGCCGAAATGTAATTCATGAGAAAAATATGTCGGCTCGTCTGGCTGAGGAAAGTTTGGATGTGTCTTTGCCTGGGCGTGGATTCGGGTTAGGGGGGGAGCACCCGGTTACGCTAACACTAACTCGTATTGAGTCGCTGTTTCATTCGATTGGATTTGATATTGCAACTGGCCCTGAAATCGAAACAGATTTCTATAATTTTACGGCACTAAATATTGCCGAGAATCATCCTGCGCGTGCTATGCACGATACTTTCTATATTGAAGGCGGGAAGCTGTTGCGAACACATACATCGCCGGTGCAGATTCACTATATGCAAAATCACCAGCCACCTATAAAGATTATTGCTCCTGGACGGGTGTATCGCTGTGATTCTGATGTAACTCATACGCCAATGTTCCATCAGGTTGAGGGGCTGTGGATAGATGAAAATGTCAGTTTCTCTGCATTAAAGGGCGTGCTGGTGGAATTTATGAGAAATTTCTTTGAAAAGGATAATTTATCAGTAAGATTCCGTCCCTCTTTTTTCCCTTTTACCGAACCTTCTGCTGAAATGGACATTGCATGTGTAATGTGTAATGGTAAAGGTTGTCGAGTTTGCGGTGAAACTGGTTGGTTGGAGGTGCTTGGATGCGGCATGGTACATCCTAATGTCATGAATCATGTTGGCTTGAATAGTGAAGAAAATATTGGATTTGCTTTCGGGCTGGGTGTCGAACGTTTAACTATGTTGCGTTATGGAGTTAATGATCTGCGTCTATTCTTTGAAAATGACTTACGTTTTCTGAAACAATTTAATTGATGCTCTAGACTTGTAGTTATGAAATTTCCCGGGAACTGGCTACGTAAATTGGTTGACTACCAATGCTCTGATGAAGAGCTGGCACACAAGTTGACTATGGCTGGATTAGAAGTTGAGAGTGTGGTGCCGGTTGCTCCTTTTTTTGACAAAGTGGTCATCGCAGAGGTGATGTCTGTTCAAAAACATGCAAATGCCGATCGGCTAAGAGTATGTAAGGTGGATGTGGGAAACTATTCTGATGAACCTTTACAAATCGTTTGTGGGGCACAGAATGTTACAGAAGGAATGAAGACCGTATGTGCCTTGATAGGTGCACGGCTGCCAGAATTGAATATACGGCAAGGTAAGATACGCGGTGTGGAATCTTTTGGCATGTTGTGTTCTGCAAGAGAACTCGGGTTGGAAAGTGAGGCTGACGGACTTATTGAACTTCCAGATGATGCGCCTGCAGGTATCAGCTTTAGAGAATATGACGGGTTGGATGATAGTATTTTTACCCTGAAATTGACGCCTAATCGAGCTGATTGCTTGGGGATGTTCGGTATTGCTCGCGAGGTCGCTGCTATTACTGCCGGCAAACTCAATTTGCCAGAAATTAAACCTGTTAATCCTGAAATTGCAGATGTTCTGCGAATCCGGGTTGAAGAGCCTCAATCCTGCCCGCTTTACTGTGGTCGTATCGTCAAAGGTATCATCACCAGCACACAAACTCCTCTGTGGATGAATCAGTATTTGGTGCGGGCTGGTTTGCGTCTGATTAATCCGGTGGTTGATATTATTAACTATGTCATGCTGGAAACAGGTCAGCCGATGCATGCTTTTGATCTTGCTAAGATTGAAAAAGGGGCAGAACAGGAGATCCGTGTGCGCTATGCCGTTGCAAATGAACGCTTACGACTGTTAAACGGTGAATGCCTTGATTTGCAAGAAGATCTGTTAGTCATAGCTGATAGTAGCAAACCTTTGGCATTGGCTGGCATCATGGGTGGCAGTGAAAGTGAGGTAGAGGGAGGCACAACGGATATTTTTATCGAGAGTGCTTTTTTTTCGCCGGCTGCGATTAGTGGCAAGTCATTTAAATTGGGTTTTAGCTCGGATTCCTCGCATCGATTCGAACGAGGGGTGGATTTCTCCATGACGCGTAATGCACTTGAGCGTGCCACTGCGCTGGTTTTGGATATATGTGGGGGGAAAATAGGCCCAGTAGTAGAGGTTAGTAACGATTTGCCGCGACGAGATGCGGTCGAGGTTCGTCAAAAGCGCATAGCAAAGATCCTGGGAGTGGATTTTGGGATTGAACTGATATCAGAATATTTCCGGAGATTACAATTTGGTCACTCTGTTAGCGGCGATACGTTTTATGTAGTGCCACCTGCATCGCGCTTTGATTTAGTCATCGAAGAAGATTTTATTGAAGAGCTTGCGCGTATGCATGGATATGACCTGATTCCCGCGCAGTTGCCCAAGGCATCGGCACATATGCTAACGGAACCAGAAATTGGTATTGCGCCTGTTAAGCGATTGCGTCAAATTCTGGTGGCAAGGGATTATCAGGAGGTTATTAATTACACATTTGTAGACACTCAGTGGGAAGCAGATCTTTGCGGAAATAACTTACCGGTAAAACTGAAGAATCCAATTGCAAGTCATATGGATGTTATGCGTAGCAGCCTTTTTGGCGGATTGATCAACAATCTACAATTTAATCTGAATCGCAAGCAAAGTAGGGTTAGGATTTTTGAGATAGGTTCCTGTTTCAGCAAGGATAATGATGAAGAAAAAGAGGTAGAGAATCTGGCCGTTCTTTGTTCAGGGAATGTGCATCCGGAGCAATGGGGTGTTACGGATCGAGATGTTGATTTTTATGACGTCAAAATGGATGTTGAGTCCTTATTCTGGCCAAGAAATATTGATTTCGAGTCGGCTGTTCATCCGGCATTACATCCAGGAAAATCAGCCAGAATTCTGATTGACAAGAGTCCGATTGGCTGGATAGGAGAACTTCATCCTCGTTGGCAGAGAAAATATCATTTATCACAATCTGCGATCCTATTTGAATTGCAAATAGAAGCTCTTGCTAGTGACTTGCTGCCGATGATGCAAGTACTCTCAAAATTTCCACCAGTAAGGCGTGATATTGCGGTGGTGGTAGAGAATGAGGTAAGTATGGCCAAGTTACTGGAAGCAATGAACTCAGAAAAAGATAAAAGCGTCAGTGAGATATCTTTATTTGATTTATATAGTGGTGAAAATTTAGAGCAAGGGAAGAAGAGCCTTGCTTTCCGTATTTTGTTGCAAGGTACTGAAAAAAACCTTACAGATCAGGAAATCGATCAAGCAGTAAATGGGCTGATCAATGTTCTCGGTCGAAAGTTTGGTGCAACACTACGCGGCTAGTTGGGAGTTCTGTCCGCTGAGACTGGCCGGCTGAATTGGTGGGAAGAACGTTTTTTTTCCTGAGTTCTTCGCGGTATAGATTTGTCGTGTATTTCGAAATCATGAGCGATTGTCTTCACTCTTTCACTTGGTGCGTTATGATTGCTCAAATCCGGCAAATCCTGGTGTTAGTTCAAGACATTTACTCTGTTTTCTAACTTAAGGGTGGATATATGGCTTTAACCAAAGCAGAGCTAACCGATTTATTATTTGAAAATATCGGTCTGAATAAACGTGAAGCAAAAGAAATTGTCGAGTGTTTTTATGAAGAAATGCGCACAGCGCTCCAAAATGGTGATGGTGTAAAACTTTCAGGCTTTGGCAACTTTCAATTGAGGACTAAACCACAACGGCCGGGGCGGAATCCCAAAACTGGTGAAGAAATTCCCATTTCAGCACGAAGAGTGGTTACTTTTCATGCAAGCCAGAAGCTTAAATCTATGGTAGAAGCTAACTATCGTGGGGAACCAAACGTAAATTAACATTCCGTTTTTTTATATTGATAAATATATATTGTTTTGAGTGGTAAATAAGATAAATGTGTATAGCAAATCAGGATACATATTCTGTATAACCGGAGTATGTGTTTTCCCTGTAAGATTTTATTGAAGCTATGGGGATCGATACAATTGCTAGCATCAGGGAGTGCTCTTTCCTGTTTACGAGAGTTGTTCGCGCTATAGCTTTGATTGTAGCTAGTATGTGACAAGGGAGAGTCGGTTTAAATTGATCGGTAGACAGGTAGTGTTGCTATATCGCAAACAATTGGATTGATGTATGTTTTGTTATAATTAATCGATACGGGGCGTAGCGCAGTCTGGTAGCGTACTTGCATGGGGTGCAAGTGGTCGGAGGTTCAAATCCTCTCGCCCCGACCAGTTTTATAAAAATATTCCTCATTTCGACTATAGGTTAGTCCGTTAAAAATCAAGTTTTATATATCTGTGACTATCATATGGTTGCTATCCGGCATAAGCAGCTAGTCATTTCTGAGAATGCGGGGTGATTAATCACATTACTTATTTTTTAAGGGTGTAGAAATGCGCATTTTGCTCAGTAATGATGATGGGTATTTTGCGCCAGGTATTGCTAATCTTGCAAAAATACTTTCTGATATTGCAGATGTAACAGTTGTCGCACCAGAGCGTGATCGTAGCGGAGCAAGTAATTCGCTTACATTGGATCGCCCCCTCAGTTTACATAAATCACACAATGGTTTTTATTATGTAAACGGTACCCCGACAGATTGTGTCCATCTTGCTGTAACTGGCATGTTGGATGAACTACCCGATATGGTGATCTCTGGAATCAATGATGGTGCCAACATGGGGGATGATACGGTTTATTCGGGTACTGTGGCTGCCGCCACCGAAGGTTTTTTATTGGGATTACCTTCAATTGCGGTATCTTTAGTAAGTATGTCACGTGGTAACTTTCCAACTGCAGCAAAGATTGTTTTAGATCTCGTGAAACGATTTATAGATAATAAGTTTCATGTCCCCATTCTGCTTAACGTAAATGTTCCTGATTTACCGTATGAAGAATTGCAGGGGATAGAAGTAACACGCTTAGGCCGTCGTCATAAAGCGGAGCCTGTGATTAAATACCAGACTCCACGAGGAGAAACAGTGTATTGGGTGGGTGCTGCAGGTGCGGCCCAAGACGCGAGTGAGGGAACAGATTTCCATGCTCTTCAGAATAACCGGGTATCGATAACACCTTTGCAAATAGATTTGACGCGTTACGACCAGATTGGTTATGTCAAAAACTGGCTGGTTTTTTAATAGCTGCCGTGATTTCAATTAATAAGTGTGTTTTCGGAATGAAAGAAGTTGGGATTTGTTTGAAATGGGTTGGCTTCTCGTTATTTTCTTCTCCCTTGATGTATTATCAGGCTGGTTCTTTTATGAAAGATAGTAGGAATAGTCAGATCCGGTTATTTGCTGGAAAGAAATAATAAAGGAGAGTTGGTGCGTGAGTGTACGCCATTCTGGTATTGGCATGACTTCGCCGCGAACGAGGGTTCGCATGGTCGAGCGTTTAAGGGAGCAAGGTGTTAGAGATGAGGTGGTATTGGCTGCAATGGGTTCTATTCCACGCCATCTTTTCGTTGAAGAAGCATTGGCATCCCGGGCATATGAAGATGTGGCATTGCCAATTAATTACGGACAAACAATCTCCAGCCCCTGGATTGTAGGCCGTATGAGTGAATTGCTGCGGAATGGTGGGAACAATTCGCTGAGAAAAGTACTGGAAATCGGAACAGGGTGCGGCTATCAGACTGCTGTTTTGGCCAAGATAGCGAATGAAGTCTATTCAATTGAGCGGATAGGTCCCTTGTTGACACGTACTCGCATTCGATTGCGTGAATTGGGTATTCGTAATATTTACCTGAAACATGCTGATGGAATGCGTGGATTGTTGGAGGCGGGTCCATTCGATGGAATAATGATGACTGCAGTTATTCCAGAGATACCAGAGACGCTCTTGGAACAATTGGCAATGGGTGGCAGGATGGTATTCCCGAAAGGAAACAGGCAGCAGTATCTTTGTGTAATTGATCATACTACCGAGGGTTTTGTTGAAACGATCTTGGATGAGGTAATGTTTGTGCCCATTCTTCCCGGGACAATCAACAGGTAGGGAGTACTTATCTTCAAGGAATAGAGGCAGTCATGTTGTTGGCTGTATCTTAAACTTTCAATTTCTTATTTTCTATAGCAATTTAATCTAAATGTGGCGGATAGCGTAGAGCTAAATATCTATGTTCATGCAAATAATTCTTTTATTTCTTGTCTTGTCCTTGGGTGCTTGTGTTTCAAAGCCTGACCCCGCGCCAATCGTTGAGCGACAGCTTGGTCGTTATTCTGATGAAGGGAATAATGCTACAAAAGGTCTTTTAGATAGAAAAACCTACATAGTGCAAAGTGGTGATACTTTGTATAGTATTGCTCTCAGACATGGTTTGGATATTAATCAGTTGGCTGGGATAAATAATATTACAGATCCCAGGGAGTTGCGGGTTGGCCAAGAGCTTTATTTGCAGACACTTCCTGCAGAAGGATTAATTTCTCAACAGGAAAGCCTTACCTCTCAACCTACGCTTTACTCAATAGCTCAACCCGAGGATGTGGGTGTAGTAACTGGTGGCTATCAACCTGGTTTTTCTGAGACTGGGGAGAAGGCATCTGAATCTTTCAAGACAGAACCAAAAGGGGTTTTGCTGCCTTATTCGGATTCGGCTCGTGATCAGCTGAATAATCAATCTAAAACTGTATCGGCCCAGAAATTAGCTGAAAAAAATTCAGATTCTTATCAAGTTGGCAGTGTCGGAGGGGGAGGTAACAGCGATCCTGGTCAATCAATAAGTGTGAGTGCAAATAAGAGTGGCATTAATTGGGGGTGGCCGGCAGATGGACAAATAATAAGCAGATTTTCTGAAAAATCAAAAGGTGTGGGAATAAGTGGCAGTTTTAAGCAACCAGTTCTGGCATCAGCTTCTGGGACAGTAGTTTATAGTGGTAACGGTTTGCGCGGATATGGCAACTTAATTATTATTAAGCATAATGATAGTTATTTGAGTGCTTATGGGCATAACAGTAAAATCTTTGTGCATGAGGGGGAGAATGTTTCTAAAGGACAGAAAATTGCTGAAATGGGTAATACTGATGGTGGCGTGGTAAAACTTCATTTCGAAATTCGTGAAAAGGGTAAGCCTGTAGATCCTCTTGGCTATTTGCCTGTTCGATAGCTATTGTCTATGTAGTAGATATAAATCAAATCAAATCAAATCAAATCAAATTGGAGTTCTTCGGTTTAGATTAATGAGCGTTTGGACACTTAATGGCTCGTTATGAGAGGCTATCATCACATTTTCCAAGTCTTCTAAGACTAAAGCCGCATTATTAAAATCCTGCTGCCGAGTATATTCGCTGGTTGTGATAATTGTTTTAATTCCTGCAGCCGTAGCGGATTTTAATCCATTTTCTGAATCTTCAATTGCAATACAATCTTCGGCTGGCAGGCCAAGTTGGCCAAGTACCCAATGATAAATATCTGGCGCAGGCTTTTTTTTTGGAACAATATCTCCCGCGCCTATTACAGTGAACCAGGAAAGAGCATCGTCTCCAAGTGTGCACTGAAGTAAGGTGCTGACATTCTCGTACGTTGTAGTTGTGGCGATTGCAATTTTTATATTGTTTTTTCGCAATTCATCTAATAGGCGCTTAATACCGGGACGTAGCGGTATTCTTCCTTCTTTCAGCAAATTAAGGAAATATCTGGTTTTGACTTTATGAATTTGTGTAATCCATTCATCGAGATCGTTCCTGCCAAGGAATGAAGGCACATAATTTTCTAGATAAAAGCGGATACGTTCCTTGCCACCAGTGATCTGGAGCAGGACGCCGTATAGATCTATATCCCACTGCCAATCAAGTTGAAGTTCATTAAAGGCTTGATTAAAAGCGAGCCGGTGTCCATCCCGCTCAGTATCTGCGAGAGTACCGTCAACGTCAAAGAGGACTGCTGAAAGAGCCATTGTCTTTTTAAGATTTATTTATAAAATGAGTAGCTGGCTCGATTTAATCGATCAGCAACGGCTAGCCATTCTAAATTATCAGGCGGTGCTTCAACTAGAATTTGTTGGAAATTTTCATTATCAAGTCTACGCAGAGTCGCGTATAAATCCCTTCCAAACCTAACCGGATCATTAGGCATAAAAACACAGTGAAGTTTGTTATTTGCATCTTGAACAAAATCTTCGCGTACGCTTCGTACTATAACTGCTGTGCGTATTCCTTGCTGCAAAAGGATGGAAGAGCGTAAAAAAAGAGATTCACCATGGCAGATTTCAAGTGGTGTTGTGGTTGCGTAATGTGATGTCAAGGATCCTGGAGCCCGAATTGAATTACCGTGAGATCGAACAAAAATCTTCTGCTTAAGTACATTTTCAATAGATAAAACCGAAATTCCACCAGGGCGCAGTATCGCGACTTCATTATCAATACAACTGACGATTGTACTTTCAAGACCTACTTCGCAGGATCCGCCGTCGAGAATTATATCAATACGATCCCCAAATTCTTTCTTTACATGGTCAGCAGATGTGGGGCTAACAAAGCCGAAGCGATTGGCCGAGGGCGCGGCAATTGCTTTATAACCGCCAAGCTCCTCTAAAAGCCTGAGTGCAACTGGGTGACTGGGAACACGTAATCCTACAGTATCTTGCCCTCCTGTAACGCTAAGTGGAATATGCCTGCTTTTGGGCAGGACTAAGGTTAATGGGCCAGGCCAGAAATGTTTAGCCAGCATAAGTGCTGTTGTAGGTATATTTTCCGCCCAAAATTCGAGCTCGGCTGACTTAGCAAAATGAACTATGAGTGGATGGTCAGGAGGCCTGCCTTTGATATCAAATATCTTCTGGATTGCTTGGGGGTGAGAAATATCCGCACCCAGCCCATAAACCGTTTCTGTTGGGAAAGCGATAACATTACCTTTACGTAAACTTGCAACGGCGGCAGTAATTTGCTCGTTTACCAAGTCAGGAACTGGATTATGGGTTTTGGACATGTAATACATGTAATAAGAATAACCGCAATAGAAGGAATATATTCCACATTTTGTAAGTTTAAATTATCCACGCAGACAGATGCAAAAACCTATATCCACAAAGTTTTCATGGTTTATTTTATTTTGAGGGATGATCTGGTTTTTGTGAGGGGTGCTGTGAAGATTGTTGTAATCAATTGATTTTGTGTTAACTAACTGAACCTTGTGGTTGTGTGAATAAAAAATGCTTGACTAAAAGAGCCAAGGTGACTAGCCTTTCGGATGTATCTGGTGTGGGTATAGAAGCCTTCCCGGAACAAAATGAGAAATACTGAGGCAAAAATCAAGCAAAGACCGTGATTTAAATGTGGTTATTTGCGATGGGCAGTAATGAAAAATTCTAATTTTTATTACTGGTTTTAACAAAATGTGGTGTAAAGGAGGATAAAGAGATGGCAACTACGTTAGGAACGAGCAGTGCCTCATCAGTCTCATCAAGAGGCTATGACATGTCACTGTGGTATGACTCCAAATTTTATAAATTTGGTTTAATAACCATGTTGTTGGTAGCGATATTCTGGGTATGGTATCAACGTTACTTTGCCTATTCACACGGAATGGATTCAATGGAACCAGAGTTTGACCGTGTATGGATGGGCCTGTGGCGTGTACACATGGCCATTATGCCGCTGTTTGCACTGGTAACCTGGGGCTGGATCTGGAAAACACGTGATACAGAAGAGCAATTGAATAACCTGGATCCGAAACTGGAAATCAAACGCTACTTCTACTACATGATGTGGCTGGGTGTATACATTTTTGGTGTTTACTGGGGTGGTAGCTTCTTTACGGAGCAAGATGCCTCCTGGCACCAGGTGATTATTCGTGACACCAGCTTTACACCAAGTCACGTAGTCGTGTTTTATGGATCATTTCCGATGTACATCGTCTGCGGAGTTGCAACCTATCTGTATGCAATGACCCGTCTGCCGCTGTTTCATCGTGGAATTTCTTTCCCGCTGGTGATGGCGATTGCAGGTCCTCTGATGATTCTGCCAAACGTTGGTCTGAATGAATGGGGTCATGCTTTCTGGTTCATGGAAGAGCTGTTCAGCGCACCGCTGCATTGGGGTTTTGTAGTGCTCGGTTGGGCTGGATTATTCCAGGGTGGAGTTGCTGCCCAAATCATTACCCGTTATTCCAACCTGACTGACGTGGTCTGGAATAATCAAAGCAAAGAAATTCTGAATAACCGGGTTGTAGCTTAGTCCGGAATACCCCTTGAAATCTGGGAAACTACATTTCAAGGGGTATATGGAAAAAGAAATGACTGGCTGACGTTAAGCAATTAACGTTTAGCCGGCCGGTAATCGGAATGCGGTACCTTAAAGAAAAAGAGGAATCGTGATGTTAATTTTAAATTATAAGAGGGGAGGATAGGGTGAGTATATTTAGAACAGAAGAGATCCTGAAAGCGGCCAAGATGCCGCCGGAAGCGGTCCATATGTCACGCCTGATTGATGCGGTTTATTTTCCGATTCTGGTTGTTCTGTTGGTAGGTACCTACCATATGCATTTCATGTTGTTGGCAGGTGACTGGGATTTCTGGATGGACTGGAAAGATCGTCAATGGTGGCCTGTAGTAACACCTATTGTGGGCATTACCTATTGCTCGGCAATTATGTATTACCTGTGGGTCAACTACCGTCAACCATTTGGTGCGACTCTGTGCGTAGTGTGTTTGCTGATAGGTGAGTGGCTGACACGTTACTGGGGTTTCTACTGGTGGTCACACTATCCACTCAATTTTGTAACCCCAGGTATCATGCTCCCGGGTGCATTGATGTTGGATTTCACAATGTATCTGACACGTAACTGGTTGGTGACTGCATTGGTTGGGGGTGGATTCTTTGGCCTGATGTTTTACCCGGGTAACTGGCCAATCTTTGGCCCGACCCATCTGCCAATCGTTGTAGAAGGAACACTGTTGTCGATGGCTGACTACATGGGTCACCTGTATGTTCGTACGGGTACACCTGAGTATGTTCGTCATATTGAACAAGGTTCATTACGTACCTTTGGTGGTCACACCACAGTTATTGCGGCATTCTTCGCTGCGTTTGTATCCATGCTGATGTTTGCAGTCTGGTGGTATCTTGGA
>NZ_QRCA01000024.1:0-24061 GCF_009833115.1 Nitrosomonas sp. GH22 | reverse complement strand
TTGGATAAGAAGAAAAACAGTAAAGAAGAAATGCAACAATCCAGTCATCCCCAGCGCGTGAAATCCATAATTCGAGATATTGATGCAGGTTTTTAATGATGTTTTATAGCCAACCATAACTCTGGTAGAGCAGATTTTTTTGTGTTTTGTAATGACAAGCGCTGATATTCTCAGTAATATAATTGAAACCATGAAACCATGAAACCATGAAACCATGAAACCATGAAACCATGAAACCATGAAACCATGAAACCATGAAACCATGAAACCATGAAACCATGAAACCATATTTATTCATGATGACATAATAACATTATGCGAAAGATTGCTTTCCTTGCTCAAAAAGGAGGGAGTGGTAAAACGACACTTGCAGTACACACTGCCGTGGCAGCAGCCGAAGCTGGAGAGACTGTTGTTGTCATCGACACTGATCCACAAAAGAGTGCCACAGTTTGGAGTAATGCTCGCGCGCAGGAGACACCTGTTGTTGCGACAGCCGCCGTTACTGATCTAGGTCGTGTGATTGAAGCCGCCAATCAGGAGCATATGACGCTGGCAATTGTTGACACTGCTCCCCATGCAGCCCCAGCTGCGACGCATATCGTTCGTGCTGTTGACTTGGTAGTTATCCCTGTTCGCCCCACAGCCTTTGACGTTGCGGCTGTCGGGAGTGCGGTTGATATTGTCAAGGCGGCAGGCGTTCGTGCAGTGTTCGTTTTGTCAGCTTGTCCGTTCCGCTCACCTGAAATTGCAGAAACTCGGATTGTATTGGCAGAGTATGGTTTGCCAGTGGCACCAACCGAAATTATTGACCGTCGCGCTTTTGCGCGTGCTATAGCTACAGGCCGATCTGTCACCGAATTTGAAAGCGATGGAAAGGCCGCAATTGAAATTCGCGCTTTTTGGACGTGGCTTAAGGAGGAATTAAAATGAGTAGTAAACCAACAGGACTTGCAGCCTTTACAAGAAAAGGAGCTGCTGATATTCAACAAACTTCAGACAATCAAGGGGGGGAATCAATAGCAAGACCCCATAAACGCGGACGAGGAAAAGGTGAAGTGGTTGCCCTGACAATTCGTTTTTCGCGCGCGGATTGGGAGCGTGTCCATCAACTTGCGGTATCTGAGGGAGTTAGTATCCAGCATTTAGCTGTTAGTGGAATATCCAAGATTTTTGAGGAAAAAGGGCTTGTTGGATTGAAGCTGTAATTGTATAGTTTCATGCAACCATGCAACCATGCAACCATGCAACCATGCAACCATGCAACCATGCAACCATGCAACCATGCAGTTTGTTTTTTCTATCCTTAAGGTTGTTAGTAACAATGTGGCTTCTTACGAAGTTTAATTGGTTACCTTATTTTCACCAGATGCTTGGCTTAACGATATAAATATAGATTTATCAATTTGTTTTTGGTTGTAAGGTATTCGATAAGCCTTCCCTTGAAGGTTTCTGATCCAGTTTCCAGGTTTTTTCTCCAGTAACGTAGCGGTTATGGTGCCACATGAGCTTCGCAATACGGTTATCCAGTTCTCTTTCCCATGTGGTCACTGGAAATTGATGATCCCATGCCATGAGAACGCGTTGCTGGGCTTTTGACATGGATAGTCCATAGCGGTCGTACATATAGAAGGTTACCCGTGCAACAAAACCTTTTATTTTGTCCCTTGGTTCTGTCGTTCGCTCCTTAAAATCTGTGCGGGTTGTACACTGACCATACTGATTGGGCGTTGTCCGGGCAACCATGCCGTACATGAAATTGCTTCTGTCCCCATTAACTTCACCAATCACTGGAGCCAGATTAAACAAATCAGCTTCCATTACTCGGAAAACTGGATCTGTCTTGGTACAATTTTCTCTGCCCCCTTTTTGCCAGCATTGGTGCTGATGCCCTATTACCCAAGCTGGAACAATATGCTCCCACTCAATACGTGCTGCACGGTCAGCATTTTTACGTGGTACGTATCCACATGACTCCAGATCTACCCTGCCCCCTGATTTGCCTGCCCATTCCCATTTGCAGCCACAATACAGCGTTCCATGATCGGAGAGGTTCTGGTCGTGATAGATGTGCTGACGCGCCTGGACTTTTGCTTCTCCGAAATATTGTGGAGCTGCGTAGGCAGAAAAATAAAAAAAGATACCCAGAACAGTAAAGCAGACAAACAGTAACTTCCCCCAGGTATTCTCTGTTTTCATCATTTTTTTGGTGCCCGTTTCAATTATTTTTCTCTCCCTGATAACGGCAGAAGCGCATCTTTATTCTATTTTAAGTATGGGGTGATTTTGCCCAGCTACTACCAGTGGAGAAATCCAGCGATAAGAAAATCTGCGCTTGGATATTTTTGGTCCAATCCAGTAACCATGCCAATGCCCGCGCCGTAAATGGGTGCGAACTTTTTTTCCAGTTGGTTCATCGCTATTATTCTCCGCCAACCTTAACTGCTCTCCTATCATTGTCCCTACGCTCCAAAATTGTGACTTTTCTGCTGGAAACAAACGCCAACCCTTTTTGGTTTTCACAGGAACAGGATGCGATGGTATCGTGCCAGGCACACGATTATTATCTACCTCTGGTGAATCGGAGCAGAGATACAGTAGTACCGATATGATCGGGTTTATTTCTTCTGAAATCGCTTTCGTAAGCTCTACTGGCAAATCAGCCTGTTTCTTTGCTTCCGAGATCATTTTTTCCACGGATTCGTAAATTGTCCAGTTTCCGAGGTGTAATGGAATTGGTATTAAGCCGCTTTTGCAATCCAGCAAGAATCTCAGTTCAGTGCGCTTTGCTTTTTTGTCCCACTCCAGGTGTGCCCAGAACCCAAAAAGAGATTCTCCCATCCATTGTGATTCTGGTATTTCAATGTAGATGCTCCATTCAGGGAGCCGGTAAAAAACTTCAGAAGGTAAGATACTCGAAATCGGACTAGCGATAAGCGCGGTAAATAAATCCTCATTTATCTGATATATGCCTTGGCTGTATCGCCATGTGCCGATCGCAGCAAGCTTGGCAGCGTTGCTTACCTGCTCTATAAGAGCATTATGAGGATACTGTTCAAATTCTATTTCCAGCCAATCATTCAGTGATAAAAAACACCAGTTTGGCAGCTCCCTCTGGCTGCGGAATTTATTTACGAGCGTAGTCAGATCCGGATACATGCGGCTAACTACATGTAGATGTTTAATAGCACGATGATGCGTGTTATTCGGTAGCATTATTTATTTTAGGAAACCGGGTAAGCAAAGCATTCAATTGTGTTTGTGTTGCCTCAAGCTGTCCAGCCAATCCTGCTGCTCGTTCTCTGGCTTCTGCTGCCTGTCTGATTGCGTTATCCCGCTCATCTTGGATTCTAGCCATCCGCTCTGCAAGTCGGAATGATTCAGCTGCTAACTGCTTCCTCTGTTCTTGGTGAGCGTGTTCCATGCTTTCAATTTTTCCGATAGCCTGCTGATTCTCTGTGCGTAGCCGGTCAATATCCTGGTGCGCCCTGTCCAGCTCTGCACGAAGATCAGTGGCACGACGCTCGACTTCAGTAATCCTGGCTTCTGCCTTATCCGATCTGCTTATAGAATCAGCCAGTTCTAATGTCTGCTTTTCATTCAATACTTTTGCTTTCTCAAGTTCATCGTTTGCACGCTCTATAGCTTCAGCCTGTTTATCAAATGCCTCCGATAGTTGTTCTGATAGCTCGATAAGATCGGTTCTTTCGGCTTCAAACGTTGCTCGTGCAGCTTCCAGGCTGTTATTTACCAGCTGTAATGCAGTTGCCCACAGACTCTGCCCCATTTCCTGCAATACCACCTGTAAATCAGCTGGTATTGGCTCTCTAATGGTTTGTATCTGTTTACGTTGCAGTTGCCGCCATTCTTTCATGACTTCCGCAACGGTGTTCATGCCAGCCCGGCTCAGTTGGCGTACATCCTCAATACGTGGATATTCCCCATCTTTGCTCGCTGCATACAGTTCGTCTGCTGCCGTAAAGATGCGCTCTTTTATTTCCTGATTAATTGTCATGGTTGAAGGTTTTTATAATAATAGTAGTAATATTACTACTATTATTATTACTTTTCTACTTAAAAGAAGATTTGGGGCAGGAATCTGTTTGTTCACGAATAGTGCCCAATGCTTAGGCGATGGATCAAAGCCTTAGTATCAAACAGAAAATACAGTTTAATCTGAATCTTACCCACAGAATTTGTGGATAAGTGTCCGGATGGATTACACCAGAACACTGGAACAGTTGCGCGCCGCCTTTGCTAAGGAAAGCATCCCCTCGGAATTTTTGTCACATTATTAGCCTAATAAACCCTTTGTGTGTCTTAGACAGAGTGACGGGTTAAGTGACAATTTTTGACGGTTATAAATTTCTTATTCATACTGTCACATAATCGAACGTATATGTGACAGGTGAAAAAATGCTGATTGGCTACATGCGAGTATCAAAGGCAGACGGATCTCAAGCTACGGATTTGCAGCACGATGCCCTGATAGCGGCGGGTGTCGATCCATCCCATCTTTATGAAGACCAGGCTTCTGGCAAACGTGAGGATCGTCCTGGTCTGACAAGCTGTCTAAAAGCGCTTCGGCGTGGCGACACATTACTGATATGGAAACTAGACAGGCTTGGACGGGATCTGCGACACCTGATCAATACCGTCCACGATCTTACCGCGCGTGGTATTGGCCTGAAGGTATTAAGCGGGCAGGGTGCGGCTATCGATACCACGACGGCTGCCGGAAAACTGGTTTTTGGCATTTTCGCGGCTTTGGCTGAATTTGAGCGGGAACTGATTGCAGAACGTACCAAAGCTGGCCTGGCTTCAGCCCGCGCACGTGGCAGGAAAGGTGGCCGTCCTTTCAAGATGACTACTGCCAAGCTGCGTCTGGCGATGGCCGCAATGGGTCAGCCAGAAACAAAGGTAAGCGATCTGTGCCAGGAACTCGGTATTACACGACAAACCCTGTACCGACACGTTTCCCCCAAGGGAGAGTTACGTCCGGACGGGAAAAAATTGCTGGACGAGCAATAGATCGGTAATTGTGTAATTTAAACAAAGCAGAAAAACAGCCGTTAATGCTAAAAATAGCGTGCTATTTAATAATCATAATCACAGTGTTATATGGGGTAGATCAAGCAGTCGTGTCACCAGCCGACATTTTTCTGAGTTTTACTTATTATTCATTGAGTTATGAATCTATGGTTTGTCGAAAACTTCCTACAAAGGAAGTCGTTCAGTCATATCCAAGTCAAATCGCCCATACGGATTGACATGCTCCCAAATCAGGGGAGATAGGGTTTCCGATCTTTGCAAGGAACATGGGAGCGAGCGTGACATTTTCTATCGCTATGTCGGCCCGAATGGCGAACTAAGGGATACGATAAGCGCTCTCTCGGCTTAACGCAGGATTTCGCCCTCTCCCGCAAACGATCCCTACTTGGAGGTTGGTGCAAAGGACTGTTGAAGATCTGTCGACAAATAAATGTTTTCCGGCATTCAAATTGTCCAACTGGCGGCTGGTGACACAACTGTTGGGTCTACCCCAGATCAATAGGAATAAATATGTCAGCCATTGCGAGTCATACAAGATGTCAGAAATGTCAAAAAATTCTTAATGTCTCTGAGCTCAAAGACAACCCAGATGACAATGGAAGAATTTGCACTGATACCGTTGAATGCAAGAAGAACGAACAAGAAAATATCAAGAGATCTAATCCCTCACCCAAGCCGACTCGCTAAAACGATCTGCTTAGCTCACTGTTAGATTTCCTCAATAGGCATAGCATGGAAGCACAAAACAAAACAGCGAATTCCCACCCACTGGAATGCATCTATGAAGAGATCGGAAACTTTGCCGTCATTGGGTTGACGGGACGTACTGGATCAGGATGTTCGACGGCTGCCGAGATATTGTCATCGCCATCACTAGATCTTCCTGATGTTAGTCACTCTCATTATGTTGGAAATGAAAGCAGAAAATTCCGCATCGTTAGATCTTACATAGAAAAAAACTGGACCCCTTTTTATTATTTAAGGGTTCGATCTGTCATTACAAGATACATTTTAACTCTGGACTTCGATGAGCTGGTTACAAATCTTTCAAATATATTAAAAATTGAATATTCTGAAATCGAGAAGAGCCTTATTACTTTCAAGGAAGAATATGACAAAGCTCATGATCGGATCGAGAAATACCTTGCCCTCAAAGAGGATACGAAGGAAAAGATCAAAATAAAAAAAGAAGATGCATATGAAATTTACTTCGAATGGTTGCCTGATTTCTCTAATAAGCTGCGAGATCGACTTCAAAGCATATCTCAAATTGCGTATACCAAGTTCTATCAAGCGGTAGGAGATAATATTCGCTCGTCTGGAACCCCGAGCTCTAAAGAGTTTGACTCTACTAAAATTTTTGAGCTTGCTTCAACAATAAACAAAGTCATTAAATCCGCACACCATGTTGCAAGACACAAAGGTGAACCATGCCACATTGTGATAGATGCGATAAGAAATCCTTTTGAAGCTGTATATTTAAGTGAAAGGTACGCTGATTTCTATCTTTTCTCGATAAATACCAGCAATGATAATAGGCTCGCGCACTTAAGAACTAGTCATAAATTCAGTGAGCAGCAAATCATAGATCTGGACAGAAAGGAATACCCCGATAGACTGTTTGGAGACCAGAAGTTTGTATCTCAGAATATTCAAAAATGTATTGAAATATCTGATATACACATTAATAACCCGAGAACAGATCAGTATGGGCATAGTGAGTTGCGCTCTCAGCTCGCTTGGTACGTCTCCTTAATCTTGCATCCTGGTCTAATTACGCCGACTGCAACCGAGCGTTGTATGCAACTCGCCAGTAGTGCCAAATTGAACTCTGGTTGTATCTCACGACAGGTTGGCGCAGTTGTAACTGATCGTTCTTATTCGGTGAAGGCAATTGGTTGGAATGATTCACCGCAAGGCCAGGTTCCATGCTTGCTTCGGAGTGCCGAAGATCTCATTAATGGTTCGGATGAGGTTGCATACAGTACTTATGAGAAGAATAATGACAAATTCAGAGATGCGCTTCTAGGGAAATATGGGCAACACAAGTGCTCGAAGATTCTGAATGGAAGAAATTTATCTTTTTGTTTTAAGGACTTGAAAAACGAGGTTGATGGGGAAAAAAATCAAGTTCACACACGTTCCTTACATGCAGAGGAAAATGCTTTTCTGCAGATCACGAAGTATGGGGGGCAAAAAATCTCTGGCGGAATCCTGTTTACGACAGCTAGCCCATGTGAATTGTGCTCAAAAAAAGCCTACCAGCTTGGCATAACGGAAATTGTTTACATCGACCCTTACCCTGGAATCGCTAATGACCACACGTTAGCAACGGGTAATAATTCGCCAAAACTTACACTCTTTAGGGGCGCCATCGGCAAGTCATACCACAAGCTCTACACTCCGATTATGCCGTTTAAGGACGAGCTTGAAACCTTGCTTGACTTGAAGAAAAATCCGGACAAAAAGGATAATAAAATCAATTATCTTGAGCAGGAGAACTCCCGCCTAAAAGATAAGGTGACTCGACTCGAAGGAATAATCAAGAATAAGAGGCAGAAAACATCATCTGCATAACACTGAGTGTTATTTTCAGAAGACGATTGCACAAAATATTAGAAGTCGGTAACACATCCTGACCTGTCTGGGGTTTTTTGAATCGCCCCTGGTTTTGAGGAGGCTCTAACCTTTGAGAGAATAGAGCCATGAAGAAACAAAATCAGTTTTCGCAGGAAGTAAAAGAACGGGCAGTCCGGTTAGTGCAAGAGCATCGTCAGGAATATCCCTCACTGTGGGCAGCGGTTGAATCGATTGCGCCCAAGATTGGCTGTGTGCCGTCCACATTGCTGGACTGGGTCAAGCGGGCAGAGATTCACCAGGGAATTCGCCCGGGCCTCAGTGCAGATGAAGGTGAACGCGTCAAAGCCATGGAGCGTGAGATCAAGGAGCTGCGTCGTGCCAACGAGATTTTGAAGACAGCCAGTGCTTTTTTCGCCCAGGCGGCGCTCGACCGCGAACTGAAGAAATAAATGCCTACATTGATCAGCATCGGAACCTGTATGGGGTCGAGCCAATCTGCAAAATCCTGCAGGTTGCCCCGTCTGCTTATCGTAAATATGCAGCACGCTGTCGTCAGCCGGAATTACGCAGCCGCCGGGCGCAGAGGGATGAGCAGAACAAAACCAATATTTACCGAATATGGAAGCAGAATTTCCAGGTGTATGGCGCACGCAAGATCTGGCGGCAAATGAACCGGCAAGGCCAATGCATCGCCCGCTGTACAGTCGAACGCCTAATGCGGGATCTGGAAATTAAAGGCGTGCATCGTGGCAAGCGGTTGCGCACCACGATGCCGGATCAATCAAGACCATGTCCGCAAGACCTGGTTCTACGCCAGTTTGCAGCCAGCCGTCCGGATCAGCTGTGGGTGGCAGATTTTACCTATGTCTCGACCTGGCAGGGATGGATATATGTCGCCTTCATCATCGATGCCTATGCTAAACGAATCGTGGGGTGGCGAGCCAACAGCCAAATGACGACGGATCTGGTGATGGATGCACTGGAACAGGCGCTGCATGACCGGCAACCAGATAAATCGTCGGGGTTGATCCACCATAGCGATCGGGGATCACAATATGTTTCGATTAAGTATACCGAACGGCTGGGTGAAAGAGGGATCCGCCCCTCTGTTGGAAGTACCGGGGATGCGTATGACAACGCATTAGCAGAGACGATCAACGGCCTTTATAAAGCAGAACTGATTCATCGGAGAGCTCCATGGAAATCCAGAGCCGCTGTGGAGCTGGCAACCTTGGAGTGGGTGTTCTGGTTTAACCATCAGCGCTTGCTTGGCTCAATCGGCAACATCCCACCCATTGAGGCAGAACAACACTATTATCAGCAACTCGAAATATCCAAAAAACAAGCCGTTTTACTTTGATCAATCAGCCTCCTCAATTCCCGGGGCGATTCAGTGCTGGTTTCAGGGGGCTGGGTGCTGGCGATTGGGATGGCGGGCCTGGTGTTCTCGTTTGCCAAATCTGTCTGGGGGGTTTTTGATTCGGACTTCAAGAAGTCCGAGCAGCGCAAGTCCACCAACCAGAACCTGAGAAAAATCGTGAGCCAGCTGGAAGACTCGTTGGAAGAAAGTCTGAAAAAAGCCATGCCCGAGCTGCAGGAGAAGCTGCGGATGATTGAAAAGGCGCTGGAGGCGCCCGCCCGTGAGACGAAGGCGCTGGTGCAAATTCTCGAATACTCCAACGAAAAACTCACATTAACTTCGAAGCAGATCGTGTCTCTGGGAGGGCTGTAATGAACAATACTTTGGAACAATTCAAACACCAGCAAGCGCAAATGGTGCAGCTGCTCAATGAACTGAAGGCCGTAGTGCAGCAGGGCGAGCTTGCGGGTATGCCCAAAGACTCGAAGCTGGAAAAAAAGATTCAGGCGGCGCTCAGCAGTGTGTCTGGCGACAATATGAAGGTGGCCTTGATTGGCGGTTTCTCGGAAGGCAAGACCTCAATCGCGGCGGCGTGGATGGAGCGTCTGGACAAGTCCAGCATGAACATCAGCCACCAGGAGTCGTCCAACGCGGTCAAGCTCTACGATGTGGCAGACGACTTTGTGCTGATTGACACGCCCGGCCTGTTTGGCTTCAAGGAGCAGGTCAACGATGAGACGCACACCATCGAGAAGTACAAGGACATCACCAAGAAGTACGTGAGCGAAGCGCATCTGGTGCTGTATGTGATGAACTCGACCAACCCCATCAAGGAAAGCCACAAGGAGGACTTACAGTGGCTGTTCCGTACCTTGAATTTGCTGCCGCGCACGGTGTTTGTGCTCAGCCGCTTTGACGAAATTGCAGACGTGGAAGACGAGGATGACTACGACTATAACCTCGACATCAAGAAAAACAATGTGCAGGGTCGCTTGACTGACCTGATTAACCTTAGCGCCGATGAGGCCAAGGATTTGAGCATTGTGGCTGTGGCTGCCAACCCGTTCAACCTGGGTGTGGATCACTGGCTGCAGAACCTAGAAGAGTTCAAGGCGGTTTCGCACATCCACAAGCTGCAACAGGCGACCAGCGACAAGATCCAGCAGTGCGGCGGCTATCTGGCACTGGCCAAGGACATGCAAAACAGCGTGATCAGCGACATTCTGGTCAAGCAGGTGCCAGAGGCTGAGAGTAACCACAGCAAGATTTCCGAGCAGGTGGAAAGGCTCAACATCATGAATGTAGATCTGACCACCAAACTCACCCGCACCTCGCGCGACATTGAGGATGCACGCGCTGGTCTGCGCGACTTTGCCACCAAGTATTTCGGCGACCTGATCATTCAGGCCAATGGCTGCAATCTGGAGACGTTCTCGGAGTTCTACGAGCGCGAGATTGGCTCGGAAGGCATCATCGTGGGTTCCCGCCTGCAAAAGGAATTCAACCAGCGCACGCAGTCGATCAACTTTGAGATGCAGAAGATGCATGTCAATTTCAACAGCGAGGTGGATCACTTCAACATTACCGTCAAGGCGTTGGGCAAGCAGGGTGTGAACCATGTGCTCAAGAGTAATCTGATCAACAACTCCACCGTGCTGGCAGCACGCGACGGCATGGTGTCGATTGCCAAAACTGTGGGCCTTGACCTGGGCAAGTACCTGAAGTTCAAGCCCTGGGGCGCCATAAACTTTGCCAAGAGTGCCAATGGTGCATTGGTTTTGCTGGGCGTGGCACTGGAAGTGTGGGACAGTTGGGAAAAGTACAAGCGCGAGGAAGAGTTCAAGAAAATGGTGCAGTCCATCGTTTCGAACTTTAAGAAGCAGTGCCAGGACTTCGTCGACATGGTCAATGCGGAAGACTTCTACAAGAACTTTTTCCCCGATTACATGGACTTGCAATGACCTGGTCAAGTAAAACCGGACAATACGGTTAAGCGACATTTTTCAAATTATCCATCTCTGCTTCATACTGATTTGGGCTTTTGTAATCCAGATATGAATGCAGTCGATGGCTGTTATAAAACATGGAAATATACTGCAATACATCCTGCTGTGCTGCGTGGCGGGTTTGATAGTGCTGCCAGTGAACCCGCTCCTGTTTAAGACTGCCGAAAAAACTCTCAGCTACTGAGTTATCCCAACAATTCCCCACTCGACTCATACTGCCGACAAAGCCATGTATTTCTAGAAATTGGCGATATTGTTTGCTGGCATATTGCGATCCGCGATCCGAATGTACGATCAATCCTGCTTGTGGTTGACGTTGCCAGACAGCCATTCGTAATGCATCACAAACCAGGGTTGCTTTCATTGTTGTATTCATACTCCAACCCACCACCTTTCTGGAAAACAAATCGATGACTACTACCAGATACAACCAGCCTTCTTGTGTCCAAATGTAAGTGATATCGCTCACATAGGCTTGATCAGGTCTGGCAACATCAAATTGACGATTCAATTTATTCTCGAATATCGGTTGTTTGTGATGACTGTCAGTGGTTACTTTGTACTGCTTCCGATATTTGACCTGCACCCCCGCTTCTCGCATCAGGCTGCGTGCTTTCCAGCGGCCCACCGGATACCCCTGCGACTTCAGCGCTTTTCCAATTCTGCGACTACCGTAGCTATGATGGCTGGATGTCGCTATATCCCTGACTGTTTCAAGTATCTCCATATGACACGAGTCTGCAGAGTCATTATCAGCACACCGAACATAATCATAATAGGCACTACGACTGACACCCATGAGTCGGCACATCAAACTGACCGGGTAGGTCTTTTTCCTTTGGGTGATAAACGAATATTTCACTTCGTTTCTTTTGCGAAAAAGACCGTCGCTTCCTTTAATATTGCCTTCTCCAGCTTGAGTTGCTTAATTTGAGCTTTCAGCTGCCGGATTTCTTCCTGTTCTATTGTCAACTTTCCATTGCCACGAAATGCCTGGCCTGCATCATCTGTTCGGTATTCTCTGATCCATCTCCTCAGCATATTGGCGTTAATCTCCAAATTTCGGGATACTTCCGTATGGCGTATAGCCTTGATCCAAAACCAGACTGATTGCATCTAGTTTGAACTCTTTTGTGTACTGCTTTCTCGTTTCCATTGCTTCCTCCAGTTAAGGTTATTTTCTCTTAACTGGACTGTCCGGTTTATTAAACCATGTCACAACACAAGATCGAGGATCTGGCCCTGAGCCTTAACGAGAGCCGTGAGCGCCAGCAACGCTTTGAGCGTTGGAAGGAAAGCGCACAGGCGGTGGAAGCCAAGTTCCGCCTGCTTTAAGGAGAAGCGATCCTGCTAGCTTGACAGCTTGATGCGACTGCTAAGCGAAATCCTCAGGACTATGTCGCCTAAATTTGTGTAAACGGCAAGGCTGGAAAATTGAAGGTTCTTGGGGTATTCCTGATCGCGTGCAAAAGCTAATAAAGCATGGCTTCGCCCTCCGTAACGCCACGAGGGAGCAAATGTAAAATATCAAATACAAATTAACGTTTTTCGATAAATTAGTAACTTACCTTAAACGTCGGGCTATCTTCTGGCCGCATCTTTCGGTGATCATAAATTCGGGTGGTTGAAATATTGGCATGGCCCAGCCATTCCTGTACCTTTGCAATGTCTGCGTTGTTTTCAAGGGCATTTGTGGCGGCGGTTGCTCGTAATGAGTGAACTCCTATTCTGAACCCAAGATTGTCTGAGTAAAACTGCACAATCTTGTAGACGGCATCGGTTGTAAGAGCAGCAGTCTTGTTCAAGCTGCGATTGTTGGAAAGTGATCTGAATAATGGTGCAGATTCTTCCTGTCCATGACCGATTACTTCCAGATACTCATGTATTAATCTGCTGACCACCGGATGAATAGGCAAATAACGGGTCTTGCCGCCCTTGCCGGATACTTTCATATGCAGTACCCCGCGTCGTTCCTGTTGGACGTCTTTCACTTTCAGTTTGCACAGCTCATCGCGCCGCAGCGCGTGGTAAAGCAGGATCGCCAGGAGCGCGCGATCCCGTTTGCCTTTGAGAGTCTGGCTATCCGGCGCATCGAGCAACGCCCGTGCTTGATGATCGCCTAGGGCAGGAGATTTGCCTTCATAACTTTCTACAGGGGGACGCTTCATACCCTTAACCGGATTATGCGTAACAGCGTTCTTGTCACACAGATATTCAAACAAGGATGAAATTGAAGCGAGCTTATTTCTGATGGATGAGCCGGAAAGTTCCTTTCTCTTCAATTCATCCCGGAAGGCGATGATATGGGCACGGGTCACTTGCCGGAATTCTTCCGGTTTTTGAATGCCGGTAAATTGCATGAAATCTTGCAGCGCATTTTTATAAGTGCGTCTCGTATTTTCATTATCCAGGTTTGCATACCACTCCAGCTCGAATGGAATTTCGGACAACTGCTGAAATTCTGCCAGGTCGAGAATCCGGGCTGAAGAGTTTGGGTTGGCCGGGAGATTTTTAGGTGAGAAGTCAGATTGATCCATTTTGGTATTTTATTATCGATAAAATACGTTATCAATAGTTAAAGATTAAATCATGATGCTTTGTTTATTCAATAACCACTTCTGATATGTAGTGTACATCGTCTCCTGAAAATGACATTTTGGCTAGATTTTGAGTCTTGTATCTTAATTAGATAATGTAGTAACATAACTACATGTGTTTATCGGGAGCTATAGCTATGACCATCACAACGGTATCCAGTCGAGAATTGAACCAAGACATCACGAGAGCGAAAAAGGCGACCAGCAAGGGGCCTGTATTCATTACAGACCGTGGGAAACCTGCCCATGTTCTCTTGAGCTTTGAGGACTACCAAAAGCTGACAAAACAGCGTCGGAACATTGTCGATGCACTGGCAATGCCAGGTCTTGCCGAAATCGACTTTGACCCGCCAAAAGCGGTTATTAGCCTGAAACCGGCTGATTTCTCGTGATGTACATACTCGACACAAATATTTTGTCCGAATTGCGCAAGGTGCGGAACGGTGCAGCTAATGAAAACGTGAGGATATGGGCAGATAGCGTTGACGCAGCCGATCTTTTTGTATCGGCCATAACCATTATGGAGCTTGAAATCGGGATTTGTTTGAAGGAACGGAAGGATGCCGAGCAGGGAGCTATGCTACGCTATTGGCTAGAACAACACGTCCTGCCCGAGTTTTCCGGTCGGATATTACCAATAGACACACCCATTGCACGCCGCTGCGCACGGCTTCACGTACCCGATCCCTGCTCTGAACGGGACGCATTGATAGCAGCAACGGCCATCGTTCACGGCATGATGGTAGTCACGCGCAACGCGGCTGATTTTGCTCCTATAGGAGCAAACGTCATTAATCCGTGGGATTGGCCTCAATGACCGAAGAAAAACATCCGGAGAAACAGCGTTATACACTCGATAAACTTCTAGCCGAGTGTGATTATTCGCAGCCGCTTTCCGCAGAAGAAAAGGAATAGCTAGCCGCAGAGATTCAGAAATCCGTTGACGACCCCCAGCCAAATATTCCCCACGAAGAAGTCATGGCCGAAATGGATGAGCAAGTTACTTTTTAGACCCGGCGCACGAACGGTATCGGGCTTTTTTGGAATGGCCCGGAGAAACGATCAAGGGACACAACTGAACAAACCAAACTAAAGAATGCTCATGGCCAATTGTACCCAATCTAGCGGCAGAAAAACAGGCGCAAAAGGCGCGGATATACCGGAAACGGAAAGCAAGGAAACAAGCAAATTTCTTCCCCGCCATGCTCGCCTTATAGAGGACGCCCTGGAAATTGAGCGTGAGGAAGCGAGAGCCGCGTGCGCACTCGGTATATGGCACGGACGCTGGCACAAGCCACGCTGCCGCATACTGATCCCAAATTACCGGCAGGAACGCTTTATAGCAGAGATACTGGACGGTTGACCCTAAACAGTTGCACCAACCAGCCGTCGCCATGGTATCCCTTACGAATCAATCCCCCGTGTAATTCTCGGCTGGATTTGCAGTGAAGCTGTAGGGAGGGTCGCTTCAGAAAACGGAAGATAAAGCACGCTAATTAGATACTTTAATTATTTCTGCTGAATCAATTGAGACCTCATTTATAACACCACCCGTACATGCAACAGTATCTGTATCTGTGGATATTTTGACTCGATGACCTTTCGGGTCAAGAAAAACCTCTACACTATTATTTGGATGAGTTGCTGAAATTTCCCACGAACAAAGCTCACCCTTGTGGGATATGGGTACAAGCATGACGTAATCATTTTGGTTATAGATGCTAAATTTATATGTTTTGTTTCCATTATTTATAAGTTTCATGAGTAGTCTCCTATGATCTAGATGTTTAGCCCCACTTTATGATGGGGTGGATTGATGATAAAGCGTGCTAGCATTTGATGATGTATTTGAATCCTCGCTGGATTTTGAACCGTCTGACGAAGTTACAGGCATTCAGGAAGTTGTAGAGATGTCCTCGCAACTGCTGATGATTGTCGTAATAGTAACGTTTGACAGTAGTTTCCTTAAGAATCAGGTTCATGCGCTCGACCTGGTCAGGCGATGTTCCGTGCCATTTTCCAGACGGCCGTGATCGAAGCTATGTAAGACGTTTAGTGCCACGTACTGGTGGGTCGTCGGCATCGGTGCCGTGTTCACACTCGCGCGGTTCAGTGAAGCATTTCTGGTGCTCCGCGCTCAACAAGGCGGCATCCCACTTGCGCTGGTTCCACTGGTGATGGGTCGCCATGAACTTGGTTTATGCGGCCTCAGCCTACCCTTTTGGCGAGTTGTCCGACCGCACGAGTCACAAGACGTTGCTGGCACTGGGGTTGTCTGTCCTGATTGCAGCTGATCTGGTATTGGCTATCGATGTTCATTGGATGACGGTGCTCGCAGGTGTCGCGCTGTGGGGAATTCACATGGGTATGACGCAGGGGCTGCTGGCAACAATGGTTGCTGACGCCGCTCCGGTTGACTTACGCGGTACAGCGTATGGATTCTTCAATCTTATCAGCGGTATTGCCATGCTTATCGCCAGTGTGGTAGCCGGATTACTTTGGGATCAAATAGGACCATCTTTCACTTTCTACGCAGGTGCCGGATTTTGCAGTGTTGCATTAATCGTACTAGTCAAACGGAAATGACTGCGAGCAACAGCCTTGAGCCACAAGCCCCTCAGCTCGTCCAACCGCCAAGTCAAAAATCATTATTCTTTAATGCCTCGCACGCACAATTTTGTCGCAGATATACACATAGGGAACCTCAAGTGTATAAACCATATAAAGGACAACAAAGTGATTAATCATCAGGCGACTCTACTCCAAAAAAAGTTTCGGCCGAAATAGTCACTCCAGAAAGCTATAATCAATTCTGTTACCCGGATTGTCATAGCGCCATCGTAAAAAAGGAGGATTTCCATGAAGCACCATCAAAAAAGAGCCAGTCAGACCAGCCTGCCAGGCTGGATCAAGCAAGGATTGCTAATCTGGACGGCAACTGTTATCGGTATCTATTCATTACCTTCGCCGGCAGAGAGTATTGGTAGTGTATCGACCCGATTCAAGTTGCTGGGCGCCAACGATAAAATAGTAGTAGAAGCGTTTGATGATCCAGATGTGGCAGGCGCTACCTGTTATCTGAGTCGGGCAAAAACAGGGGGAATAAGCGGGACAGTGGGCGTGGCGGAAGATAGATCGGAGGCTTCTATTGCCTGCCGTCAGACAGGGCCAGTTACATTGTCGGAGAAAATAAAAAATGGCAAGGCAGATGGTGACGAAGTATTCAAGAAGAACACCTCACTGCTGTTTAAAACATTACAAGTGGTACGTTTCTATGATGCCAAGCGTAACGTGCTGATCTATCTCAGCTATAGCGATCGGGTCATTGAAGGATCACCACAAAACAGCATATCTGTGATCCCGGTTATGCCCTGGCATTAACAAGATACTGAAAAACCTGGTTGCCATCGTCTCGTTGGAATAGGCGCAAAATACTCATTTATCCTACATTAAATGCGTTTCTACCTGTTTTCACCTTGCTCTGATAGTCGATCTTTCATTAGCAGTTTTCAATACCCCACCAAAATAGGATAGCGCCGGCAAAAGTACCACCTTATATCACACCGTGGGACTAAACATCTTAGAATCTGTTCAAAGTCTTTTCAGTAAAAGACTGAGGCATGCCAAGTGGATAAACTGCAAGCTGGTGTTGAGTTTGCGTTCGCAGTTCTTCCACAACCTTCGGTTTTTCTCCAGCCACGCGAAGCTGCGTTCGACCACCCAGCGCTTGGGCATGACCTTAAACGTATGCAATTCGCTACGCTTGGCGATCTGCACGGTGACCCGCTCGCCCAAGATGTCCCGTACGCCTTTGGCAAACGGCTCTCCAGTGTAGCCGCTGTCACACAACAGGCTCTGTACTCGCGCCAGGGCCGGTTTGCCGCGCTCCAAGGCCTGCAGCGCACCTTTGCGGTCGGTCACCTCCGCCGTTGTCACCGCAACAGCATGGGGCAACCCCTGTGTATCGACGGCAAGATGGCGCTTGATCCCGGAAACCTTCTTGCCCGCGTCATAACCCTTTTGGCCCGCCGTATCACTGTTCTTCACGCTCTGCGCGTCCACGATCAAGAACGTGCTTGAGGCGTTGCGACCCTGTTTCTCTCGGGCCGCACCAACCTGATTTTTTTAAGGCCCGCTCCAGCAGGCTCACTCCGTTATCGTCTACCTCGCTCCAAATCTGGAAATAGGCATGTACGGTACGCCACTTCGGAAATGAATCAGGCAACATCCGCCACTGACAGCCACTCCTGAGCAGGTACAACACCCCGCAGAACACCTCATACAGATCCACTTTCCGTGGCGCTGTCTTCTTGCGCGCCCCTTCCAGTAAAGGGCGGATTTGTTCGTACTGATCGCGACTGATGTCGCTGGGATAAGAAGGTCTCATCCTTGGAAGCATGCACTAATGGGAAGACTTTGAACAGGCTCTTAGCCACAGTTGAGGTGACTTACCTGATACTCGCTTACCCCAAGAATGTAAAAGATAACTTAACCGGTGCTGAAAAGCTGAATTGAAAAAATTGATCAAATTACTCAAAGATGAGGTTTGAACATGAGTATCTTTAATGAATTAAAAGCTTCTCTTCAAGAAGCAATCGATATCAAACAAGGAGTGAAATCCCCATCTCGTGCGACTCGCTTTGAAGTTACTGATGTAAAAGCGCTGCGTTTACAGCTGAATATCTCTCAGCAAGAACTCGCCACGGCATTGGGCACCAGTATCGATACCATCAAAAGCTGGGAAAATAAACGTCGCAACCCAACTGGTCTGGCAGCAAAAGTACTCGCGACTATTCAAGATAATCCTGAATTCCTCAATGAACTAGCATCACACTAATACATATAACAAATTGATATTAAACAATAAATAATTATTTAACTGTGCGGTAAATATGATTACGCTGATTTAATCAGCGACAACTCAAAGATTGAAGATCAAGTTGGCAATTCGCTCCCGCATCAATTCTGGTACGCACAGATAATGATTCTGCTCCAGTTTGTCCAACAGAATCTGCCCTGGTCCAGCGTAACGTCACGAGTTCAGGATGCTGTTCAGGTTCAGCGGGCTCTGTATGAAGGCCACGAGAAGTGAGATAAAGGTATTGCAGCGAAGCGCTTTTCAGATCCTTAAAGAGAATAAGCCGGGATTTCGGAATAGTAAGTAATGCGCCTGCTCCCGATTGCCACTGTTCAAACACAAACATAAATTTTCCACCAGCCGATGGCTCAACGATGATTCTCGTATTCATGCTTCCCCACTGGGAGCGGCTGTCGACCGGAACAGTGACAAATTCGAATATCGATTCAGTCGCGACGATCCGATAGCGTTTATCTGAAATAACAGGTGGAATGAGGTTTGACAGAGCCTCTCTCACGACTGTAATCGCACGTTGTTCAGTCATCACCTGATCGGCAACCTGCCTGGACTGCTCCACCCCTCGCTGTATCAGTGAGAATACTTCAGATGTCAGATAGACGAGTCCGGCGCCAATGATCATTGCGATGAGCAGTTCCAGCAGGGTGAAACCCTCCTCCGTCTTATGGATGCCATGCATCCTCAACGAACCGCTCCAACACGATAAGCCTCAAGTGATACCAATGGCTGATCTCCCTGAAAGAAGACATCGACATGTACACGACGAAGTAAAAATGGCCCTGCCGTGCCGGTAGATCGGTCTTTCTTTTCTGATGGCTCGATGGTTGCCGTCCACGAGAAAGGTCCATCTTGTCCTTCAAAACGCCCCCCCATTTCTGTGGCGATGACAGCGTGTGCATCCATCTGATTCTGCGCAACCAATAGTGCTGCTGCCCGTAAGGTATCTGCCTTGATTCGATCAAGATTCGTCACGATCGAAGGCAACAACACACCAAAGAATAGTGCCGCCACAGCGAGCGTCACCAGGATCTCAAGCAAACTGAACCCGCGTTGTACCCCCATACGGCTACTCGAGCCTAGAAGTCCCGGTCAACGTATCAATATGAATTCGTCTGTGTGTCATTTCGGATACAAGCTCAATTATCCCCCCGCTGGATGATCCGTCAGTAAAGAAAGTGATCCCCTCTGTACGTCCAACTTCCCCCGAGCAAATCACCATCAAATCAGTACTTTGACTTGACGTAACAGGTATCGTCCTATCTGAAGGGGCTGCCAGGAATTCACATGGAATAAATACAGCTGTACCGCTTCGCATCGCACTCAGCCGCGCCTTTCTCAAGCGGTGCTCGATACGCTCCGATACAGTCTGTAAATGTCGATCATCCCCAGGCAAGGCTTGAGCACCGATGAGAGAAAGCAAGCCAAGCAACACGATTACCACCAAAAGTTCGAGCAGCGTTATCCCGCGCTCACTGTTTATCCCAATTGCCGATATCGGAATCCTCGCCACTGCCCCCTTCCTTATCATCCGCGCCCAGCGAAAAAACATCTACCGGTCCATGTTTACCGGGAAATCGATATCGGTACGAACGTCCCCATGGATCAACCAAATGCTGTTGCTTTCGCACATAAGGGCCACGCCATCTGTTGACTCCCGGGGGAGCCTCCCACAGCGCCCGGAGCCCGTGCTCCATGTCCGGGTAATTCCCGGTATCAATTCGATAATAGTTAAGTGCAGTGGTGATGGTTTCCACCTGGAGGGCAGCCGTATCAGATTTCGCGCCGGAAAACATATTCATGACCTGGGGCGTGACTACGGCTGTCAACAATCCCATGATGACAAGCACAACCAGAAGTTCAAGTAATGTGAAACCTTGATTCACCTTTGGATGTAATTGAACAGAACGATAAAAATATTTCATTATGATCTCAATGCAAGTTGGTTGATACTGAGTATTCCGAGCATGACGCCGCCAACGACAAAGCCAACAACGATACCAAGAAACGCAATGGCTAATGGGTTGACGAGAGCAAGCATTCGTTCGAGTTGTTCAGATGTGTCTCGCTCAAGGAGCTGAGCTGCGCGCAAGGTTGTCTTTCCGAGCTCTCCGGTATGCTCTCCTACTTCTATTAGTGCACATGTTTCATCCGGGATAACATAAATAGCCCCAAGCGTCGTACCGATCGTACCGCCTTCACGCAGTTTTCGTGACGCCCCTTCCAGGGCAACACGAAGGCGCCTTGAACCTGCAGCCTGGGCGGCCAGCAGCACAGCCTCCGAAGCTTCCACACCACTTTGGAAAAGCATCCCAAGTACGTTAAGTACGCGAGAGACGTTCAACTGGTCGATGATCCGGACAGGTGGCAGCCGTATGATCGAAGCAGCGACCCAATCCCCAAAGCGTACTGATCTGTGATACAAAAAAAATCCGGTCACCAGGATGGCACCAATCCAGAGCGAAGATGTGATGGCATGATTGACTACAAGATCCGAGAGCCACAGCACAAAACGAGTTATCCCCGGCAAACGGTGCTCCTCACCCGCAAAAATCGGCTCAAACCCCGGAATCACCACGGTAAGTACAATCAGAAGGGCAATCATCACAGTAACCAGTACGATCACCGGATAAGTCAGTGCATTCGCAATCTCAGCTCGGGTACTGGCCTGTCGCTGCAAGTAGCGCCCCGCTGTTTCCAGACCTTCGGCCAGTCTGCCCCCGCTTTCCGCAGCTCTGATCATTGATGGCAGATACCGGGGCATACCTGTCTCGATATCCAGGGCATCTGAGAGTGGGCTGCCTGCCTGAATACGTGGTAACAGGTGCCGAGCCATCCTGGCAGAAGGTCGTTTGCCTTTCTGCCGTGAAATGACCTGCAATGCCTGCTCGATATTGAGGCCTGACCCCACCATTGTGCCGATCTGCTCACAAAAGAGCGCCACATCACGTATAGGTATCCGCCGATTCAAAGTTACAGGTCGGCTCAATAGATCATTTAAGCTGCCATCCTGCTCAATGATTCGGATGGGTGTCAGGTTTTCACTGATCAATTGGAGAGCAAGTTGGCGTTCGTTGTCTGCTTCCCGAGTAAAAATACGGGACGCTCCCTCTGTGGTGAGCACTCTCACCGTGAAACGTGTCACTGTCCAGCCTCTTCAACGACACTTAACACTTCCTCCAATGTCGTCTCTCCTTGTATTACCCTGGCCAGGCCATGAGACCATAAAGTTGGAATATTCTTCCGCCGGGTAATCCCCAGTAGCACCTCTTCTGCGTGTGCTTGCCGAATTGCTGCCTGCTCCCCCAGGCCGATTGGAAGTGCTTCAAAGATCGGTAACCTGCCTGTGTATCCGCGTCCACGACACATTGAACATCCTGTAGCTACAGGTAATTGACATGTCTCAGCCTTATGATCAGGCACCGATGTCAATGCATGACGTTCATCTGCTGTTGGTTCGCGTGTCGTGTGACATTCTGGACAAACCCGGCGAACCAGCCGTTGTGCACCTGCAAAAACCAGTGTTGATGCCAAAAGATAATCCTCGACCCCAAGATCAAGCAGCCGGGTTACGGCTCCGGCTGCTGTATTAGTGTGTAAGGTGGCGAGCACCAGATGCCCCGTCAAGGCTGAACGGATAGCAATATCCGCCGTTTCCTGGTCGCGGATTTCACCAATCATGATCACATCCGGATCATTGCGAAGTACTGATCGCAGGGCGGTCCCGTAGGTCAGCCCGATCTCCGGTTTGACCTGCAACTGAGATACCCCGGGAAGCGTATACTCAACCGGATCTTCAACCGTCACGATCTTGCGTTCCGGACTCCGGATCGCGTTCAAGGCGGCATAAAGAGTTGTTGTTTTACCACTACCTGTCGGACCGGTGATCAAAACGATACCGTGAGGACGATCAAGGGCTGTGCGCAGTGCCTGCAGGCCGGATGGATCAAGGCCCAGGCTCTCCAATTCAGGCGAGACCGAATGCTGACCGAGCAGGCGCAGTACCATGGATTCACCATGGAGGGTTGGAAAGGTAGCCACGCGTAAATCAAGACTGACTCCTCGGGTTGTAAAGCGGATACGTCCATCCTGTGGTAAACGTCTTTCTGCAATGTCGAGTCGCGCCATCAGTTTCAGTCTTGAGACTACTGATCGCGACCAGCGATTCGACAACACATCGACTTCCTGTAGAACACCATCGATCCGGTAACGCACGACCAGCGAATCAGTCATCGGTTCGAGATGGACATCCGATGCACCGGCATCCATAGCCTGGGTAAGTAGCTGATGCGCCATACGTATGGCTGGCGCCTCCGAGTCATGATCTGAAAGCTTGTCGATATCATCCCCGGTACTGGAAGTGCCTGGCGTAGCGCTGTCGGTACCTGCAGAAATATCAACCGTTCCTGCCTGGAGATACTCGTCAATATCTGACTCCAATGCCGCTACTGGTTGCACATCCTTGCCCAAGGCAAAGCGTATACCCGCAATCGCTACGCTATCCTGCGGATTAGCCATGGCCAGCCTGACGTAAGTCTCGGATATCATGACTGGACACACCCGGTGTTTTCGCAGGAAAGCCTGATTGAGATCACCTGGAATCTGGGGAGGTTGTGGATACTCAGCACGGGCCAATACAGCAACACCGAGTATCCCTGCAAAGGTCCGCGCCATATCGCGTTCGGATACGACGCCCAGTCGTGTTGCTGCAGTAGAAAACGCAATGCCATGTGCCAGTGCTGCCGCCTGTACGCGTTCGATTCCCTCATCTGTAATGAGTCCGCTTTGCTGAAGTATTTCGATCAGTGCGGGAGTTGTACCGGAAAGAGGTTCGGGGGGATCTGATAAGGCCTGATCGGGTCGCATACTATTGCAGTACTACCGTGTTCTGAACAAGCCTGGTCTGACCATGGATATGATATTTCTCGCTAAGAGTTGCACTGCTGCCCCAATGCCAATTATGGCATCGAATTATATCAAAACAGTGTATTGATTCTGATCACCAGTAGTAGACAGGCGCACTCTGGGTGCTGTAGCCATAGCTGGTGGTGGTGCTGTTACCCAACGTTACTGTGGTGCGCCGGGAGAGGTCGTCGTAGGCGTAAGTCGCCAGGTTGACCGTGCCGGTTTCCTTGATCGCGGTCGGACAGTTGAGCGCGTCATAAGTGGTCGTGACGTAGAACGCGGTCTCCGGCCAGGTGATCCGGGTGCAGTTGCCTGCCGGGTCATACTGATAGGTCAGCGTCTTGTCGCCAGCAGTGGTACTGGTCAGCCGACCGACATTGTCATAGACGTAGCTGACCGCATAGCCGGTTTTGTTGGTGGCCGTGGTGCGGCCCAGCAGGTCGTAGGTGTAGGTGATTTTGTCCGCGCTGATCGGGTAAGTCCGGCTGAGCAGTCGGTTGAGGTTGTCATAGGCCATCGTGATGCTTTGGCCATTACGCTTGCGCAAACTGGTGATATTGCCGTTGGCATCCAGTGTCATCTGCTCGTAATCGGTGGTCGATGAAGTGCCAGCCGTTGTGGGGTGTGGATAGCGCAGTTTTATACGACGATCATGGCCATCGTACTCATAGGTGGTCAGGTTGTTTTT
>NZ_QRCA01000023.1:0-25622 GCF_009833115.1 Nitrosomonas sp. GH22 | reverse complement strand
GGCTTCTATCCATTGCCGAATCTGCGCTTCCTTGTGCGCAATGCGGGATCGCCGATAACCTCCCATCGGCAAACTATGGCGCTGGCCTTCTTCTTTCCATCGCTTGCGTACCTGATACACCCACATGCGACTCACCTCAAAGCGCCGGGCAATTGCCGTTGGACCTTCGCCACGATCCAACGCACCCAGAATACGATCCCGAAGATCTTGTGAATAGGCATGCATAACCTTCCCCATCAGTTGTGATAGAGAATAGTCTATTACATGCATATATTTAAATCAAAAATGCTCTAGTTGTTATTTACTTGCTATTTCTGAGGCGGTTACTGGCAATGGTAAATTGATCTACTAACGACAATATAAAACTGACCCATCTGAGGCAAAATTGCTGCCGATGATTAATAGAACAAGGCGGTGTACATTTAATGCTAACCCAGGAGCCATTCATGGAAATTCATGTGTTACGCCGACAAGGCAAGAGCATTCGTGCCATGCGTAGCGCGCCATCCTGCTCAGCCACTTTGTGGGTATCGAGCAACTTTTTGCGCTCCAGCACCGCCTGCTTGGTCGACTCCAGCACGGCATCGAGCCGCCGCAGCACGGTGAAGGACAGGATCACATCACGGTACTTGCCGCGCACATACATGTCGCGCAGGCGGTCGTCAGCGATGTTCCAGTGAGGTCCGATATCCACTTGATCTGGCTTTGGTCTTGTTGTTGCTTCTTCTGCATCGATACGTTCCTCAGCTCTCTGCCGTTGCAGCGAGCGTGAGTTGCCAATGATTACGCTTGTTTTTCTTCACAGGGCAGACAGGTGGAGCAGATTACCCAGACAACGCTGGGCATTCCACGTATTCGTGCGGCAACATCATACCAATTGCATGAAAACTGTAGGTAATCTATTGTATTTTCAGCCTGATCGGCTTTCAGGGAGAGGTTATTTATCCCGCAGGCGGGTTCTTAAACGCGAGATGGCCTGGGTGTGGAGCTGGCAGATGCGTGATTCGCTGACGCCCAGCACATCACCAATTTCGCGCAGGTTCATTTCCTGTTCGTAGTACATACCCATGACCAGTTTTTCCTTGGCAGGCAATTTTTCAATGGCGGCGACCAGCAGTTCTCTCAGATTTTTTTCCAGCAATTGGTCTAGTGGCTCATTACCCTGGTCATTACACAGATGATCAAGAAAATGATCTTCTTCATCTACCTGAAAATCCTCGTAATAGATCAGTTGCCCGCCCCCCGCTTCTTGCAGCATTTCCTGATACTCGGCTAGTGGCAGATTAAGTTCATCCGCGATTTCCTGTTCGCTGGGCGGGCAGCCAAGGCGTTGTTCCAGTGTGCGCATAGCGGTTTCGATCTGACGCATTTTTCTACGCAAGCTGCGAGGCAGCCAGTCCGCTTCGCGCAGTTCATCCAGCATCGAACCACGGATACGCTGGGCAGCGTAGCTTTCAAACTGACGTCCGTAGGAACCTTCGTAACGATTGATGGCATCCAATAGTCCGATCATTCCTGCCTGAATCAGATCATCCACCTGAACGCTGGCTGGCAGTCTGGCCATCATATGGTAGGCAATCCGTTTGACCAGGGGTGTAAATTCAATAACAAACTGGTCTTTATCAATGGTTCCTGCTTCGGTATACATAGGTTCACTCACACCGTAAAATCTGCCGTATCAAGATGGCTGGTTCGTATCAGTCTGCGCATGAAATTTTCCACACCGTCGTTATCTGTCCAAACGCCCGTGCATTGCATCAGTTTCTCAGCCAGTTGCCGGTAACCTGCAGCTGATTTGGATGCCGAGAAAATTTCCACTACCGGCTGGCAAAGCTGGGTGGAGCGGTGCAGTTTTTCATCCAGCAGAATGCATCCCATCCACTCCAGTCTGACAGCCAGGTTTTTTTGGGCAACGCTGGCAATGTTGTCGAAAATATCGCGCCCGATGTTTTCCGATGCCACTTTGTTGACCAGCACCAGGAAATTGCGCCGGGCGTATTCCTGGCTGATGAGCTTGATTAGCGCATATGCATCGGTAATGGCGGTACCGGAACCGGAAAGTACGATCATCACCTGTTGGGAAGCCAGGCTCAGTGGCACGACCCGGCTGGTTTTCCCGGTAGCAGTATCGATCAATACCACATCCACTGACTGGGACAATTCATAGAAGCATTGAATCAACCTTTCCTGATCAATGAGCGAAAGTTTTGCCAGCGAGTGGATGCCGCGCATCGCTGTTAAAACCATTACACCTTCCGGCCCTTGTGTCATCACCTGTTCAAGCGTTTTATCCCGATTAATGACGTGCAACAAGTCGTAACGCGCACTCAGGCCAAGATTAGCATTGACGTCCTTGTGGCGCGGGTTTTCATCCAGAATCAGTACACGTTTGCCTGTTTTTGCCAATGCTGCAGCCAGGTTGATGACTGAACAGGTTTTTCCAACACCAGTTCGTCCACCGGCGACAGCAAACACGCGTACCCCGGTATTGGAAGCCAGCGCAGACAGCTCGCGCAGGCCGGATGCCTGGTCTTTCCTCACCTCAGCCATGATCTGCCTCGGCACGTTCTGGTTGTCTGATAGCTGGTTGATCGCCAGCACTACTTGCCATGATCAATGCAAATTCCGGGTCTTGCAGCGAAAAGGGAGAATTTTCCGGAGAAGGCTTGAAAATACGGTGCAGCAGGTAGCGGGAACTAGCTTCATGCAGATCTTCCGGAACCTTCTGGCCATTGGTGACGTAATGCAGCACCAGTTTACGCCGGATGATTGCATCTAGCGCAATACCCAGACTGGCTGACTCATCCACCTTGGTAATGATGCAGCCATGAATGTTATGTTTCTGGTAGGCGGAAATCACTTCGTCCAGCGTATCGCCGCTGCTGGTTGCACTGAGTAACAGTAGGTGCTTTATTTTTGTACCACATTGGCTCAACATGGCGATCTGTTCAGCCAGCATCTGATCGCGCTGGCTCATACCGACAGTATCAATCAGCACCATGTGTTTGCCGCGCAGTTCGTGCAACATTAACTGCAGATCCTCAATATCCTTGATGCTGCGTACCGATACCCCCAGCAACTTGCCGTAAATGCGCAGTTGCTCATGTCCACCAATACGGTAGCTGTCGGTGGTCAGCAGCGCCACTTTGTCAGCACCATGCCGGATAACAGCGCGTGCGGCCAGTTTTGCCGTGGTGGTAGTTTTACCTACACCGGTTGGTCCGATCAGTGCATAAATACCACCTTGTTCAATGATTTCGTCAGCGGTTGCAGTGCGTAAATTAAGCGTGAGCAGTGAGATGGTTTTTTTCAGGCTTTGCTCGAAATCACGGTCGGCCGGCAGTTTTTCCAGCAAATGACGTGACAGTAACGGGCTGAAGCCTGCACTCAGTAGTGTGCGCAGTACTTTCATGCCGCCCGGATCCCGTTGTGAAAAATTGCTCCAGCCCATGGTGGTCAGTTGCTCTTCCAGCATTTGCCGCATGGCCTGGATTTCCTGGATGATGTGCGCGCCCGGGCTATCCATCGCAGGTGGCTGTGTTTCCGGCTGTTTGCGGATAGTCGCTGTCTGCTCTGTTCCGGAAGCAGTTGGCTTAACTGCTGAAGAAGGTGCAGTCGCTTCGTGCGGCGTATCGCTGGTGAGTATGGAAATATCCTTGCCTGCCAACGCCATGATTTCAATCCCGCCCGGTACTTGTTTGTTTGACAAAATCACGGCATCCGCGCCCAGTTCTTCCTTGACTTTGCGTAACACCTCATGGGAGGTGGCGGCTAAAAATTTTCTTACTTTCATTTTTTGTTACCTCCAATGATCGATATGAATTTTATTTTTCTGGTATCCGGAATTTCGGAATGAGCCAGCACCCGTAATTGAGGCAGCGATCGACGCAGGAAACGGGACAGCAGCAGGCGGATTGCGTCCGGCACTACCAGCACAACCGGTAATCCGAGTTGTTCCAGCCGCTTGACCGAGCTGCTGGCTTCACGTGTCAGGGTGTTGGCCAGGCCGGGTTCGATGCCGCCGTCTGCCACTGGATCGGATTGCACCACCTGTATCAGGATGTTTTCCAGTTCGGGGTGCAAACTCATGACCTGCATTTCGGCGTCAGACGGGAAACATTGCTCCACGATCATCCGGCCCAGCGCTACTCTCACCAGCGCCAGCAGTTCATTGACATCCTGGGTACGCCCTGCATGTTCGGTCAACGTGTCAATAATGGTGCGCATATCGCGGATATTCACGCCCTCTTCCAGCAGGTGTTGCAATATTTTTTGTACCGTTGCCAGTGACAGCAGCTTGGGAATCAAATCATCCGTCAGCTTGGGAATTCTTTGCTCCAGATGATCAAGCAACTTCTGCAATTCTTCCCGTCCGAGCAGTTCGGAGGCATGCATACGGATCAGATGATTCAGGTGTGTTGTAACGACCGTGCTGGCATCAACCACGGTATAGCCGCTGGTTTGCGCCAGTTCACGCTGTTCTGTCTCGATCCAGACGGCGGGCAGCCCGAATGCCGGATCTTCGGTACGATTACCCGGCAGCGCCATGGTGACCTCGCCGGGATTAATCGCCAGATGCATGCCGTTGTAGGATTCTCCCTGGCCGATTACCGAACCTTTCATGGTGATGCGGTAGCCATTGGGGCGCAATTCCAGGTTATCCCGAATATGTACCACTGGCGGGAGAAAGCCGATTTCCTGGGCAAATTTCTTGCGGATGCTGTTGATGCGTTTTAGCAGATCCCCCTGACGGTGCTTATCCACCAGCGGGATGAGACGATAGCCGACTTCCAGTCCGAGCGTATCGACTTGGACTACATCTTCCCAACTGGCATCCTGAGTTTCAGTGGTAGCGACTTCCGGCACTTCCAGTGTGGCATCCGGTGCAGTGGCACGGTTGGATACATAATAGGCAAGCGTACCGATCATTCCGGCCAGTAGCAGGAAAACGAAGTGCGGCATACCTGGCACCAGGCCCAGCGCGCCGAGGATACCCGCTGTCAGCCATAGTGCCTGTGGCTTGTTAAGTAGCTGGCTCACAAATTGTTGACCGAGGTCTTCATCGGTGCTGACCCGGCTGACCACCAGACCAGCGGCAGTGGAAATGATGAGTGCGGGAATCTGTGCGACCAGACCGTCGCCGATAGTCAGCAGCGTGTAGTTTTTGGCAGCATCACCCATGTTCATATCATGTTGCAGCACGCCCACGATCAAGCCACCAATAATGGTGATCAGCATGATCAGAATGCCGGCAATCGCATCGCCCCGCACGAATTTGCTGGCGCCATCCATTGAGCCGTAGAAATTGGCTTCCTGTGCAACCCGTTCGCGCCGTTTGCGCGCTTCATCTTCCCGGATCAGCCCGGCATTAAGATCGGCATCAATTGCCATTTGTTTTCCGGGGATGGCATCCAGGGTGAAGCGGGCGCTGACTTCTGCAATACGCCCGGCCCCCTTGGTAATAACAACAAAATTGATCACAATCAGAATAATGAACACCACCAAACCCACTGCATAGTTTCCACCCACCAGAAAATGGCCGAATGCCTCGATAACCTTGCCGGCGGCATCCGGGCCGTTATGGCCGTGCATCAGCACTACCCTGGTTGAGGCGACATTGAGTGAAAGTCGTAACAGTGTCGTGATCAGCAAAACAGTAGGGAAAACTGCAAATTCGAGTGCATCACGCGAATAAAGGCTCACCAGCAGCACAATCACTGCCAGTGCGATGTTGAACGTAAACAGCACATCCAGGACGAATGGCGGCAGTGGCAGCACCATCATCGAGAGGATCATGATGATCAGCATTGGCCCAGCCAGGCTGCGCATTTGGCCGTCTCGTACCAAAGCTGCTAAAGATAGAATATTATTCATTCAGCATTCATTCCAATAATAGGTATTTATTCACCTGTAAATCTGTTTCAGGCATGATCCAGTTCCACTGGCACCGCTATCTCCGGTGATAGTTGTGGCGCGGTACCACCCGCCGTCTGATATCTTCTCAGCTGGAAAACGTAGGCCAACACATGCGCTACCGCGGTATAGAGCGTCTCGGGAATCTCGGTATCCAGTTCCACGTGGTGATACAGTGCCCGTGCCAGCGGCGGCACTTCCAGCACCGGAATATGGTGTTCATCTGCCAATTCACGAATGCGGGCGGCGATCAGTTGCGACCCTTTTGCCACTACTTTCGGTGCACGCATTGAGTGATCCTGATACTTCAATGCGACGGCGTAGTGCGTCGGGTTGGTCACCACGACATCTGCCCTGGGTACTTCTGCCATCATGCGTCGGCGTGCCATTTCACGCTGCATACTGCGGATGCGCGCCTTGACCTGGGGATCACCTTCATCCTCCTTGGCTTCCTTGCGCAGATCTTCTTTGGACATCCGTAACTGGCGTGCGTGATTCCAGAGCTGGAAAGGTACATCGATTACGACGAGCAGCAGCATGGCACCAACAATCAGCATAAAGGTCAGGCCGATCAGTCTGCCCATGCTGGTTAGTCCTGTGTCCAGCGGCATACCAATCAGATCAAGCACGTCTTGTTTGTGACTCCAGATAATCCCGGCCGCAACGCCACCAATGACTGCAGCCTTGGCGATTGCCTTGACCAGTTCAATCAGGCCGTGTGACGAAAATATCCTTTTAAATCCATTAACCGGATTGAGACGTTTGAAGTCAGGAAACAACGCCTTGGAGCTGAACAGCCATCCACTCAACAGCATGGGCGATACCAGCGCCACAATCACTAGCCATCCCAGTAAGGGTGCGATAGCCAATAGCCCATCAAGCGCCAGTTGAAATAACCTGGGCAACAACAGCGCCGGATTGAATGCAACTTCCCGTTCTATTTGCAGGCCGCTTTCCAGCAGGGCGGACAGTTTCTGAATAATGAGCGAACCGATCACCCACAAGCTGCCGGAAGCTGCCATCAGCATAGTGAACGTGGTTAATTCCTGCGAGCGCGCTACCTGCCCCTCCTCCCGGGATTTTTCCAGGCGCCTGGGGGAAGCAGGTTCAGTACGTTCAAGATCGTTATCGTCTGCCATAGCGGATTCCTCTCGATGAACCAGGATTATCCGTGTTCACGCTGAAATCGATGTCGTAAACAAGCAACGATTTAGGCGGCTAATCAGATAATCCTGGAGAGAAAGCCGGGTGAGAGAATGTTGAGAGCCTATTTACCGTTGAAGCTGTTTAGGTAACAGGAAAAACAAACCGGGGAAAGGCAGCGAGTGAATTAAATCATCTGCTGCCTAAATGGCTTTTTAGTAGGGATTGGGTTGATTCTGCTGGGAAATCAGCTTGCTGTCTGAAACAACAGGCCAGCATGTTCCCGCATTTTGTGGAAGCGGATGCCGGGCCAGTTTTCTTCAGCCACGCTGATTTCGGCAGAGAAAGAAGCCAGAAAAGTGGGGGCATCCACTGCATCGTAGGCGATACGATGCGTATTGGCATCAATAAAACGCTGCAATTCCCGGGGCATTTCGGCAGTTACCCACCTTGCCAGTTGGTATTTGGCAGGAGCGACACGTGCCTCGACACCGTATTCATGCTTGAGACGATGGGTGACGACTTCAAACTGTAGCTGGCCCACCGCACCCAGCAGCAGGATACTGCCGAGATGCGGACGGAACACCTGGATGGCGCCTTCTTCACCCAGCTGAGTCAATCCCAACTTGAGTTGCTTGCTGCGTAATGGATCGGCAATTTCGACTGTCTGGAAAATTTCCGGCGCAAAAAATGGCAAACCGGTAAATTGCAGGTTGTCTCCCTCGGTCAGAGTATCGGCCAGTTGTAGCGTCCCATGATTGGGAATGCCGATAATGTCACCTGCATAAGCTGTTTCCAGCAATTCACGCCGTTGTGAAAGAAAGGAAACTACCGTGCTGGTGCGCACATCCTTGCCGCTGCGGACTACCTTGAGACTCATTCCACGCCTGAATTCACCCGAGCAGATGCGCACAAAGGCAATGCGATCCCGATGAGCAGGGTTCATGTTTGCCTGAATCTTGAAAACCACCCCGGAAAATTTATTTTCAGTCGGCAGGATTTCTCGCTGAATGGCTTTGCGTGTACCGGGTGGTGGCGCCAGATCAACCAGTGTATCCAGCACTTCCTGTACGCCGAAATTGTTGATTGCCGAGCCAAAAAATACGGGTGTTTGCTGCCCGGCAAGAAACGCTGCCTGATCAAATTCCGGTGCAGCACCCTTGATCAGATCAATTTCCTGCCGAGCCTGTTCCAGGTTTGCTCCGAAGCGTTTTGTAACTGCCGGATCGCCCAGATCGGTAATGATGGTTGTATCTTTCTGCTCGGCATGATCCATACCAGGCCGAAAGACGCGCATCAGTTCGTGCCGCAAATCGTACACGCCATGAAAGCGCTTGCCCGAGCCGACCGGCCAGGTGAATGGAACCACGTCCATTCCCAGTGTGCGCTCGATTTCATCAATCAGATCGAGTGGTTCGCGTACTTCCCGATCCAGTTTGTTGACGAAAGTAATGATCGGGGTGTTGCGGGCGCGGCAGACCTGCAGCAGGCGCAAGGTTTGTGATTCCACGCCGTTGGCGGCATCGATGACCATGAGTGCTGCATCGACAGCGGTCAGCACGCGGTAGGTATCTTCGGAAAAATCCTGGTGACCGGGCGTGTCCAGCAAGTTGATGACACAGCCCCGGTACTCCATCTGCATGACAGAGCTGGCAACAGAGATACCGCGCTGTTTTTCGATTTCCATCCAATCGGAAGTGGCGTGGCGACTGGCTTTACGCGCCTTGACACTGCCGGCGATGTGAATGGCGCCAGCAAACAGCAGTAATTTTTCCGTCAACGTGGTTTTACCGGCGTCCGGATGGGAAATAATGGCAAACGTCCGACGACGTTTAACCTCATGATCGATCGTCATTGAAAATCCTGTGGTTCTTGAGAAACTGAATGATAAAGATGGCAATAAGTGGTGTGGGTAGCGCTGAACCGGCTGGTCGCCGGATAAATTTCCCGGCAGATCGGCATGACATGGGGACAGCGCGGATGAAAATAACAGCCTTGCGGTACATCAGCCGGTGAAGGCGGCTCACCTTGCAAGCGTATGACTTCACGTTGGGTGCCGGGTTCATATATTGGTACCGCAGACAACAGCGCCTGGGTGTAGGGATGTTTCGGGGCATCCAGCACTTCTTCAGTGCGCCCATTTTCCACAATTCTGCCCAGATACATAACAGCTACTTCATCCGCAAGATAGTCCACGACAGCTATATTATGGGTGATCAGCAGATAAGCAAGTTTTCGCTCCTGTTGTAGCGTTTTCAACAGATTGAGGATTTGTGCCTGTACCGAAACATCCAGTGCGCTGGTTGGTTCATCACAGATCAGCAGCTGTGGATTAACTGCCAGCGCACGTGCAATGGCAATCCGCTGACGTTGGCCACCGGAAAATTCATGTGGATAACGCCATTTGGCTTCTACAGGCAAACCCACCTGCATCAGCAGAGTATCAATGTTGTGTTCATTCTTTTTCTGCGTAGATAATTTATCCGAGTACCGGCCAAGTGCCTGCATGCCTTCTTTGATAATCTCAATAATGCGCATGCGTGGATTAAGTGATGAATAAGGATCCTGGAAGATGATCTGGAATTCAGTGCGTTTTTTCAGTAATTGCTTCCGATTCAGTTTAGATAACTCTTCATCCTGCACACGGATACTGCCTGATGTAACCGTGATGAGTTGCATGATACCTTTACCCACCGTGGTTTTGCCGCAACCGGATTCTCCCACCAGCGCCAGTGTTCTGCCGTGGTTAATTTGCAGCGACACACCATCAACCGCTTTGACATAGCCTGCTGCTCGCTTGAATAACCCTTTATGCACCGGGAAATGCACTTTCAGATCATTCACGTTTAACAGAAGATTATCTGAATCCAAACCAGGAGCGTCAACACTGGCTGGAAGATTATCGGTTGTTGCATGAGCAATGTCGGACAATGCTTCCACGGAATGCTCCGGATAAAGGTGACATCGGACACGGTGTTGAGGTGAAATTTCCACCCAGGGTGGAATAATCTTGTGACATTTTTCCCAGGCATGATCACAACGATCAGCAAAACGGCAGCCGGTAAAAACATGTGAAAGGGCTGGCACATTTCCCTGAATGACGATCAGTTTCTGATTGCGTTTTTTTCTCGTTGGTAAAGCAGCGAACAATTTATGGGAATAAGGATGGGCCGGTGATTGAAAAAAACTTTCCTGATCCGCGGTTTCAATGATTTCTCCGGCATACATCACGGCAATGCGCTGCGCTATTTCTGCAACCACTCCCAGATCATGGGTGATCAGAAGAATAGCCATGTTTTCCTGTCGCTGCAAATTGCGCATGAGATCCAGCACCTGCGCCTGAATCGTGACATCCAATGCAGTTGTGGGTTCATCCGCAATCAGCAGCTCTGGTTTGCTTGCCAGTGCCATGGCAATCATGACGCGCTGCTTCATGCCACCCGAAAACTGGAACGGATATTCCTTGATACGACGCGCCGGATCAGGAATACCAACCTGACGCAGGAGCTCCAGAATGCGTGTTTGTGCCGCTGCACCACGCAGATTAGAATGTTGCAGCAATACTTCTTCAATTTGTGCACCGGTGGTCATGACCGGGTTCAGGCTCAACATCGGTTCCTGGAAAATCATGCCGATACGATTGCCGCGCACCTCACGCATGGCGGATTCCGGCAAGGCCAGTAGTTCATCACCATTCAGGCAGATGCTGCCATGCGTGATTTCTCCAGCTTCCGGCAACAGGCGCATGATAGATAAAGCAGTCATGGATTTCCCACAACCGGATTCTCCCAGTAATGCAAATGTTTCGCCTGGCCGAATGGCAAGTGATAATCCATCCACGGCACGTACCGGCTGCCGGCCGGTATGCAGCTGCACTTTGAGCTCATTTATTTCAAGTAATGCGGTCATGTGCGGGGTATGTTTTTGTCTGGGGAGGCCATTTCTTCTGTTTCATTCTGATTCTTGAGATATCTGGCTGAATCATTGCTGAGGGTTCGGCTGTGCGGATTGAATGCATTTTGTACCGCATCTGAAAAAAGATTGGCGCTTAATACCAGCGCGAACATGAAGGTGAATGCTGCAAATAATGTCCACCAGACCATCGGTTCACGCGCCATTTCCAGCCTGGAGGCATTGATCATCGTTCCAAAGCTGATGGTAGAGGGATCCACACCCACTCCGACATAGGAAAGAACAGCTTCGGCCAGTACCAGGCTGCTGAAATCCATTACGGTGGTAATCAGTACGATATGGATGACATTCGGCAAAATATGGCGAGTGATGATGCGCCAATGAGAAACGCCAAACGCATGTGCTGCCTGGATGTATTCCATTTCACGCAGTTTCAGTGTCTCTCCGCGCAATACTCTGCACAGCCCCGTCCAGCTGGTGATGCCCAGAATAATACAAAGAAACAGCAAACGCAGATCAGCACGTGCGGCGGTTGTATCAAGCAGATCGGCATGCGTTTCAATATAAACCTGCATCATCAGCACGGCTGCTGCAATCAGCAATACACTGGGGATAGAGCTGAGCGTGGTGTACACGTACTGGATAACATCATCAACCCAGCCGCGAAAGTAACCTGCTGCAATCCCCAGCAGCAGGGCGAATGGCAGCATGATCAAGGTTGTCAATGTTCCGATAACAAGCCCGGTGCGAATACTTTTGAGTGACAGGTACAAAACATCCTGGCCTACCTTGTCTGTTCCCAGGACATGGTAGTGTGTGGTCAGTGCTGCGACGGCGCCCCCCATGGCCAGAATAACAGCCAGCGTGATCAATATGGCGCACCAGGGAACTTCAGTTGTACCGTGCCATATAGCTGTTTGTATACGAAAAAATGAAGTGCGATACTGCTTGGCCTGCATACTGCCCAGGCCGAGAACCAACCCGGCCCAGATTAGCAATCCTGCTCCCGCTCCCGAAACGGATCGCCACCAAATATCACTGGTCAGCTCCGTTCTTGGATCATCCAAATGCGCGCCGCCGAAGGTTAATCGGGCAAAATCCCATACCTGCTCTCCTTCAGTGGTGATAATCATCTGCTTTGCATATAGATGGGCAGATAGGGGGGCGGAGTAGGTTTTTTCCATCTGTGAGCGTAGCGGAGTAGCCAACAGATCGAACACGCTGAGTACTTCAGCGCTATAGATATTTTCCCCGGTGGCGCGAGTTTGTTCCAGTGCCGGGCGAAAGTGAATCGTGTCGAGCAAACCGATCAGGATGAAGCATAACAGGATGGTCAGTGCAGACATTCCGCTGGCGCTGTGTATAACCTTGCGCCAGGAAGCCAGCATATGTTCATGCCGCCTGGCATAAATACCAAGAATAATACCTGTTGCCAGCAGCAGATAAATCAGAGCGTCTGTCCAGAGTATAACGGGATGGAAAGGCATTATGACGAAGATCAAAGTTCAAGTTGTAATAATGCGGTATTGTAGCGTAGTGACAACAGGCAATTGCATCGAAGAAAAAAGTGGATATCGTAATGATAAATATAGCCTGGTTGACCAGAATGTTTATTCTGCTGGCTGTTTTTATTTGTAATGACACAACGCAACCATGCCATCATCGAAAATGACAAAAAAATATTCCGGTTTTGCTAAAGTTCCTGAATGGATGGTCGTTAGACGAGCGTAACATATGCAAATATTTATTTTAGAAGGAATTCCGTCGTGAAAATAAACCAGATATCTCCGGGGCATACAGAGCTTGCTGCCGGGGTAGCTCAAAAAAAAGTGGACAGAACGGATAATGCCAAAGTGAGTACTGCAGGTAAAAATAACAGTATACATATCAGCACACTTTTATCAGGAGCTCAGGCATCGAATGCTGGCAGCGAAACTGTTAATGCTGCGAAAGTTGCCGAAATCAAGCAAGCCATTAGCGAAGGTCGTTTCAAGGTGAATCCTGATGTGGTTGCGGATCGTCTGCTGGAAACCGTGAAAGAACTGATTCAAAGCAAACGTTCAACCTAAAATGGACGGTAATCCTCAGGCAATTCTGCAGAAAGGCGATACGCTAGCCTCGACTTTGCGACTTCAGCTGGAAAGCACTTACTTGTTTCTTGAGCTTCTTGAGCGCGAACGAAACCTGCTGGCTTCAGGAAGTATTGATGATTTGCCCCCGCTGGTTGCAGACAAGGATCGGGTCGTGAGTCAACTTTCACGATTGGATGCACAACTTAACCAGCTTCTCGCTGCAGCTGGCTTGCCTGGTGATGCGCAAGGAATAAGCGCCTGGCTGGCTGCCAATCATTCAAAATCAGCTGTTGCCCGCGACTGGGAGGAGCTGCTTAACCTTACCCGTCTTGCTCGGCAGCGTAATCAAACGAATGCAAATATCGTTTCCACCTGGTTGCAATATACACGACAGACGCTCTATGCACTGCATGGTGCGACAGGGCGCATCACACTTTATGATCCCAAAGGCCAGATGGCTTGACATCTCCTGAAGGCACCACCAAAATTGGTTTTTAGACGAGCCGTGGCCGCGTGATATTCGCTGTCGCGACTATCCATTTGACATGCCGGGCTGTTGCATCCCGTGCACAAGATTTTAGAGGCGTTCATGGCACGCTTATTACAAAGATGTTTCACGTGAAACATCTTTGTAATTACCACTTGTCCTTGTTCCGCGCCTACCAACCAGACACTGTCTCGCAGTCGTTGCCGGGCAAGATTAAGGCACACTAAAATCCTAATTGGCCGCGTATCGGTGCCAGCTTGATCAATTTCATATAAAATACCTCCAACTCCTTAAGCAATCTTCATCATATGACTGTCCAAGTCTGTTTAGGCGCACTGCGAACTGGCATCTGTATTTATGCATTTTTCAAGAGATTTTGACATTATCGTTGTTGGTGGCGGACATGCCGGAACGGAAGCGGCTCTGGCAGCTGCACGCATGGGTCAAAAAACATTACTTCTGACGCAAAATCTGGACACATTGGGGCAAATGTCATGCAATCCATCCATTGGAGGAATCGGCAAAGGCCACCTGGTTAAGGAAATTGATGCACTGGGTGGGGCTATGGCTGCAGCAATTGATGAAGCAGGCATTCAATTTCGCACGCTCAATTCAAGCAAAGGCCCGGCGGTTCGAGCAACACGCGCCCAGGCCGATCGTGTACTGTATCGCCAGGCCATACGCAAACGGCTGGAAGCACAACCCAATCTGCTGATATTACAATCTACTGTTGATGATCTGCTACTGCTGGACGACAAGATTACAGGCGTTGCCACGCATCTTGGAATTACCTTCTCGGCGCGCGCCGTGGTGTTGACGGTTGGTACCTTTTTGGGGGGGCTGGCGCATGTCGGTGACCAGAATTTTCAGGCGGGTAGAGCGGGTGATCCGGCATCAATCAGGCTTGCGCATCGCTTGCGTGAAATGAATCTATCGGTGGGAAGACTTAAAACCGGCACGCCGCCCCGTATTGATGCACGCACTATTGATTTTCAGTTTTTGCGCGAGCAGCCAGGAGATGAGCCAATACCAACATTTTCATTCCTGGGAAATACTGCACAACACCCTCGACAGGTGTCATGCTGGATGACACGCACCAATGAGAAAACGCATGAAATCATTCGCGCCGGGTTGGATCATTCTCCCTTGTATACCGGGAAAATAGAAGGTATCGGGCCACGCTACTGTCCATCGATCGAAGACAAGGTGGTGCGTTTTTCTGACAGAGACTCGCATACTGTCTTTTTGGAGCCGGAGGGTTTGGAAACCAGCGAAATTTATCCGAATGGAATTTCAACGAGCCTTTCTTTTGAAGTACAGGTCGAACTGGTGCGTTCAATTGCCGGCCTGGAAAATGCACACATAACCCGGCCGGGTTATGCAATTGAATATGATTATTTCGATCCACGGGCACTCAAAAGATCTTTGGAGACAAAAGCGATCGACGGATTGTTTTTTGCCGGGCAGATCAATGGCACTACCGGCTATGAAGAAGCAGCTGCTCAAGGTTTGCTCGCCGGTTTAAACGCCAGTCTCAAGATAAAGGAACAAGAATCCTGGTGTCCGAGCCGTGATGAGGCTTACCTTGGAGTGCTAGTGGATGATCTGGTTACCCGTGGTGTAACAGAGCCTTACCGTATGTTTACCAGCCGTGCTGAATTCCGCTTGCAATTAAGGGAAGACAATGCTGACATGCGATTGACGGAAGCCGGGCATCAATTTGGTCTTGTTGATGAGAAGCGCTGGCAGATTTTTGCTGCCAAGCGGGAAGCAATCGAAACCGAAAAAGCAAGATTACGGCGTACCTGGGTGCCCGCTGGTGTCTTGCATAAATTACAAACACTGCAAACATCCGGCCAATCTGACGATCGCTCCTATTCATTATACGAGCTGTTACGACGCCCCGGAATCAGTTATACAGAGCTGGTGTCATTGTCTGAAGTTGAACCGTCGATGATTGACGGCCAGATCGCCCAGCAGTTGGAAATTGATGTCAAATATGAAGGTTACGTAGAACGACAAAGACAGGAAGTTGTTCGTCATACACAGCATGAAACCATGGTTTTACCAAAAAACCTGGATTACAGTACCGTGCGAGGCCTTTCTAACGAAGTCACGCAGAAATTGAATCAGCATCAACCGGAAACAATTGGCCAGGCAGCACGGATTTCTGGTATTACACCGGCAGCCATATCCTTATTACTGGTACATCTAAAGCGTGGTATGGCACGCCAGGCAGCCAAACAGGAAGAAACGCATGAATCTGGAAAAACAGTTGCATGAAGGTCTGGAAGCAATTTCAGGGTTGTCCGCTGATGTGGCACATTTAAGCAGTCAGTTATTACGCTACATTGAACTCATCACGAAGTGGAACAGTACTCATAATCTGACTTCGGTAAGAAATCCCGAATCGATGATTACTCGTCATATGCTGGACAGCCTGGTCGTATTACCACATATCAGTGGACCAAATATTGTTGATGTCGGTAGTGGCGCCGGCTTGCCGGGCATTCCCATTGCGCTGGCGCGTCCCGAATGGCAGGTGGTCATGGTAGAAAGTAATCAGAAGAAAGCTGTTTTTATGCAACAGGTTGTGGTTGAACTGCGTTTGCAGAATGTTTCAATCAGGCAAGAGCGTGTGGAAAAAATAAAGCCGGGAGACAAGGTAGATACTGTTATCTCACGCGCGTTTTCCAGTCTCGAACGTTTCATGCGCTTGTCGAAACATCTGTGTGAAAACAACGTTGATCATTGTCGTTTCATTGCCATGAAAGGAGCGTTCCCGGATATGGAGTTGATGCAACTCCCTCCGGAATTTTCCGTTGAGCAGATTATTCCCGTTGCGGTTCCTGGCCTGAGAGCCAAGCGTCATCTGGTCGTGATGCGGTGTCACTCCGAATGAGATTTATTGAGTGGAATATAAGCGTATTCCATAATCTTCTTGCCAGAACAGAGACGTAATTTAATGGTCAGGATACTTGCCATTGCCAACCAGAAGGGAGGGGTGGGTAAAACAACGACCAGTATTAATCTGGCCGCCAGTTTGGCAAGTATCGGCAAACGAGTATTGCTCGTTGATCTGGATCCGCAAGGTAATACCACGATGGGAAGTGGCGTAGACAAGCGCCTGTTGGATCATACTGTTTACCAAATACTGCTGGGCGAACAGACCATCGCCAAGGTTCGTTTATCGACAAAACCAGGGAAATACGACCTGCTCCCGGCCAATCAGGAACTGGCAGGCGCAGAAGTGGAAATGGTGTCGCTGGAACAGCGTGAATCCCGCCTGAAGGAGGCTTTGCAGGCAATACAGGCAGATTATGATTTTATTCTGATCGATTGTCCTCCAGCCCTTAACCTGCTGACATTAAACGGATTATGTGCAGCACACGCTGTTATCATTCCCATGCAATGTGAGTATTATGCGCTGGAAGGCCTGAGTGATCTGGTCAACACGATTAAAAGGGTACGGATGGGTTTTAATCCATCCATCAGGATAGAAGGCCTATTGAGAACCATGTTTGATCCGCGCAATCTGCTGGCGCAGCAGGTGTCTGATCAATTGAAACAACACTTTGGCAACAAAGTTTATCAGACCATCATTCCTCGTAATATCCGGTTGGCAGAAGCACCTGGGTTTGGATTACCGGTGCTTTATCACGATCGACAATCCCGGGGTGCCCGGGCTTATCTTGAATTGGCCAACGAAATTCTGGCAACAGCTAGCTAGCTGATGATCTGGCCAGAAATTCATAATATTTTTGATTGGGTACCGTAACTATGGCAAAACCTAAAGGATTGGGGCGAGGTTTGGACGCGCTACTGGCAGACAATTCCCAGGAAACAGATTCGCTACAAAATCTTGCTGTGGATTTATTGCAGGCCGGGAAATACCAGCCCCGGACGAGGATGGATGAAACATCCCTGCATGATTTGGCAGAATCGGTCAAGGCGCAAGGGGTTATGCAGCCAATACTGGTACGACCGCTTGTGGCGGGTGGCTATGAAATTATTGCTGGGGAACGCCGCTGGCGTGCTGCTCGGATTGCTGGACTGGAGCAGATTCCAGCCATTGTGCGCGAAGTGCCGGATGAATCCGCACTTGCGCTTTCTCTGATTGAAAATATTCAGCGCGAGGATCTTAACCCTCTAGAGGCAGCAGCGGGAATTCAGCGTCTGATCGAAGAATTTGGTATGACGCATCAAACAGCTGGTCAGGCATTGGGTTATTCGCGCAGTGCGATCTCAAATTTGCTGCGTCTGCTTAATCTGGCTGCCCCAGTGCAGGATCTGATTATGCAGGGGAAAATCGATATGGGACACGGGCGCGCCCTGCTCGCGCTGGAGGCCGGGAAACAACTGGAAATTGCGCATCTGATTATGCAAAGGCAACTATCCGTGCGTGAAACCGAAAATCTGCTCAAGCGAATGAGTCAAGCATCTTCAGTAAGGAAACCGTCATTTCCGGATAGAGACCTGCTACGCCTGCAGGAAGATATGTCTGCACGGCTGGGCGCCAATGTTGTAATCAAACAAGGGAAAAAAGGTGCTGGTAATGTCATCATTCATTACGCCAGTCTTGAGCAATTGGACGGAATTCTTGCGAAATTCTGAAGAACCTTGCGACAATCGCTCTGCTGGGATTGGTTTACATTCTGTAATCTTATCGCGTAACTTTTCTAACAGAGTGGTGAGGATTATCCAAGTTGTTATAATCACGTTAAAAACAAGCTCAAAGTACTCATTTGTCGCACACAAACCACTACGCTTTTTGCCTGTTTTTGCCTCGCTCTGATGGGCCTTTTGCCCATGTTTTCATCACCCTGCTAGTGGCAACCTAGATGCCAGCTTGCTTACCTCCTGATTGATTTGCGTCAAAAAATCAAACCATTCTTAACAGAATGTATGTTGTAATGAGAAAAAATCATCACTTCATGGAGTAAGCCATGTGAGTACATTACGTGAAACCGGAGTATGGAAGGCGCTACATTCACACTATCTATCTTTTCAAAGGATACAGTTGCGCGGGCTGTTTGCGCGAGATAAGAAACGTGCCGAGCGTTACACCGTAGAAGCAGCAGGCTGGCGCCTGGATTACTCCAAGCATCGTATCAATGACAAAACCCTGAAATTGTTATTTGAGCTGGCACGTGAATGTAGCCTGGAATCGCGGCGTGATGCCATGTTCTCGGGCAAGGAAGTCAACACCACTGAGCAGCGCGCCGCCCTGCACATCGCGCTACGTGCCCCTGCTGATTCAGTAATAAATGTGGCAGGCGTGAATGTAGTACCTGAAGTACAGGCAATACTCAAACGTATGGCTGAATGCGCCGAGTTGATCCGCGCGGGAGAATGGAAAGGCTACAGTGGCCGACCGATCCGTAACATCGTTAATATTGGTATTGGCGGGTCGGATCTGGGCTCGGTAATGGCCTGCGGGGCGCTGTGCCATTATGGCGAACGCAAGTTGAGATTACGCTTCGTTTCCAATGTGGATGGAACGGATTTTGTAGAGGCAGTACACGGATTGAGGCCGGATGAAACCTTATTCATTATAGCTTCCAAAACGTTTACCACACTCGAAACCATGACTAATGCGCACACTGCGCGTCATTGGCTGCAAACCGCTGCAGGACGTGACAGGAAAGCCATCACACCCCACTTTGTAGCGCTCTCGACCAATGAGAAAGCTGTCAATGATTTTGGTATCCCCTCCAAACAGATGTTTGGTTTCCAGGAATGGGTAGGTGGGCGTTATTCCATGGATTCTGCTATTGGCTTATCCATTATGATTGCCATCGGGCCGGAAGCTTTCTGCGAAATGCTTGCTGGTTTTCACGCCATGGACGAACATTTTCGCAGTGCACCACTTGAACAGAATCTGCCTGTCATCATGGGGCTTCTGAACGTATGGTATGCGGACTTCTTTGATGCGGGTACCGTCGCAGTATTACCTTATGCACATTCTCTCAAGCGGTTTCCTGCCTATCTACAGCAGCTCACCATGGAATCCAACGGCAAGCATGTGACACTTGACGGAAAAAGTGTGGATTACCATACCGGCTCCGTGTTCTGGGGCGAACCAGGTACCAATGGACAGCATTCGTTTTATCAGTTGATTCATCAGGGCACACATTTGATTCCTTGTGACTTCATTGCTTTTGCTGAATCGCTCAATCCGGTTGGACGACATCAGGATCTGTTGTTCGCCAACGTAATCGCGCAGGCCGAGGCGCTTGCCATGGGCAAAACACTTACAGAAGTGCAAAAGGAAGGGGTATCGGCCGAATTGGCACCTCATAAGGTTATGAAAGGCAACCAACCGTCGAGTCTATTGTTTGCTAAACGACTTACACCAACATCATTGGGAGCACTAGTAGCACTGTATGAGCACAGTGTATTTACACAAGCCACAATATGGGATATCAACCCCTTTGATCAATGGGGGGTGGAATTGGGCAAACGGCTTGCATCGCGCATAGCAGAGGAAATAGAAACACCGGATGTGACGCTGGCACACGATGCTTCAACTAATGCCTCAATTCGCTGGTACTGTTACATGCGCGGACAGAATAACAGCCAAGAAAAACAAGAAAAACGCTGTGTACTGGCGCTGGATGTAGGCGGCAGTAACGTCAAGGCAAGAATAAGCGGCGAGAAATTAAAAATTAAAATCCCATCTGGTTCAGACATGACACCAGAACTTATGCTCACGCAGCTGGATAAATGTTTACACGGATGGCATTACGATGCAGTAAGCGTTGGTTTTCCAGCATTGGTTGTACATGGGCGTATTGCAAACGAACCAGCTAATCTTGGCACTGGTTGGGTAGGGTTCGACTTTGCCAAGGCATTTAGCTGCCCGGTCAGGATTATGAATGACGCTGCCATGCAGGCACTTGGCAGTTACGAAGGCGGGTACATGCTATTCCTTGGCCTTGGCACCGGTCTTGGTTCCGCTGTCATTGTGGATGGACGGATTGAGCCAATGGAACTGGCGCACCTTCCATACAAACAGCATACCTATGAATATTACGTTGGTAAACATGCGCTCCAACGCTTGGGAAAGCGTAAATGGCGAGCTGAAGTGTTCGCAGAAGTTGAAATGCTGCGCATTGCACTTGAACCTGATTACATCGTACTGGGTGGTGGTAACGCACGACTTTTGAAAAAACTACCGACCGGTGTTCGCCGTGGAAAAAACGCCAATGCATTCACTGGTGGTTTTCGCCTGTGGGAGGATGAGTATGAATGATTCAACAAATGCTGATCATACGATACAACTCGGTTTTATCGGCTTGGGGCGTATGGGCCTTAATATGGTGGAGCGATTGCAGAAAGCCGGTATAGGTTGCGTGGTATTTGATACCAATTCTGAAGCATGTATTGCCGCTACAAAATCGGGAGCAGAGACAGCGATCTCGCTTAATGATCTGGTTAATAAGCTTGCCTTACCTCGTGCAGTATGGCTCATGCTGCCCACCGCAGTAGTGGATAAAGTGCTCACAGTGTTGACACCCCTTCTCAGTGCCGGCGATGTCGTGATTGATGGGGGAAATTCGCACTATGTGGCAGATCTACGCCGTGCTGCATCACTCGCAACCAGACAAATTTATTACCTGGATGTGGGTGTCAGCGGCGGTGTGTGGGGGCGAGAACGCGGTTATTGCCAGATGATCGGCGGTCCTGATGCGGCCTATCAGCGGCTTGAGCCTGTATTTCGCACATTGGCACCTGGTGTGGAAGCCGCGACACGCTCGCCGGGCCGCAGCGGCGAGCCGACACCTGCCGAACATGGCTATTTGCATTGCGGGCCGAATGGCGCCGGACATTTCGTCAAGATGGTGCACAACGGCATAGAGTATGGATTAATGGCAGCCTATGCTGAGGGGTTGAATATACTGCATCAGGCGAACGCTGGAAATGTCCGGCAGGAAATAAATGCCGAAACTGCGCCACTCGAACATCCCGCACGCTATCAGTACGATTTTCCGCTCAATGACGTGGTGGAGTTGTGGCGCCGTGGCAGCGTGATTGGTTCCTGGTTGCTGGATTTGACAGCCATTGAGATGAATGAGGATATGACGCTTTCACGTTATACCGGACGTGTATCTGATTCTGGTGAAGGCCGCTGGGCGGCACTCGCGGCAATTGAAGAAGGCGTCCCGGTTCCGGTACTTGCCGCAGCACTTTTTGGCCGCTTCACATCACGCGGGCATGATGAGTTTGCCGATAAGGTAATGTCTGCGATGCGCCACGGATTTGGGGGGCATGATGAAAAAACCGCTCCGGATGACAAATAAAAGAAAAAGGAGGAGGTGTGTCTGATACAAACCTTGTGATTCTTGGTGCAACCGGAGACTTGACGCAACGTTTGCTCATGCCGGCATTGTATCGCCTGCACCAGTCGGGATATACGCGGGATCTTAAGATTACGGGGTATGCCATTGAGGACTGGAGCAAGGAGCATTTTCGCGATCATATTCAAGAGGCATTACGTACATTTGTATCGGATGACAAGATTGAGGATAAACACCAGACAGAATTTTGTGCGGGCCTAGATTACATTACCGGTAGTCTTGAAGCCGGGCAGATGAAAGAAATCGGGCGTCGCGTGAAAGGGTCGATACTTTTTTACCTGGCGTTACCTCCACCCTTGTTCGGTGCTGCAGCTGTAGCGCTAGGTGAAGCAGGACTTGCGCAAACTACTGAAGGCTGGCGACGTCTGGTAATCGAAAAACCTTTTGGTACTGATCTCGCCAGTGCTGAAATGTTGCGTAAACAGATTCACAGTCAATGGGCCGAGGAAAATGTGTTGCGTATCGACCATTTCCTGGGCAAGGAAACTACGCAGAATCTGATGGTGTTCCGCTTTGCCAACCGTTTCCTCGAACCACTCTGGAACAGCGCGCATATTGCGCAAGTGCAGATCAGCTGCCCGGAAACGTTGGGAGTAGAGCATCGTGCCGCCTATTACGATCACGCAGGGGCATTACGCGACATGTTGCAAAATCACCTGATGCAATTATTTTGTCTCACCGCTATGGAGCCGCCGTCAAGCTGGGATGCTGAAGTGTTGCGTGATCACAAAGTCGAAGTATTGCGCGCGGTAGTGCCATTCAATGAACACACAGTGTGTAACCGAGTTGCGCGCGGCCAATATACTGCTGGCAGCATTGACAGTAAAAATGTACCTGCTTATCGTCAGGAATCTGGTATCCCTGTTAACTCAAATACTGAAACTTTCGCGGCACTGCGTTTCGAAATCAACAACTGGCGCTGGCAAGGTGTTCCCTTCTACCTGCGCAGCGGCAAGCGCATGGCTAGTGATTACTCAGAGATCGCGATACAGTTCAGGCAAGTGCCAGACGCGCTGCCTGATGGCAGCGCTGCGCCGAATAACTGGATGATATTCCGCCTGCAACCACAGGAAAGTCTCAATCTGGTAGCGACAGCCAAAAAGCCCGGTATGGAATTTGCCACGCACACCGTGGTACTTACTGCACCTTATGCACAAGAAGGTGTCAGAGAATTTTCAGCGTATGAACAGTTGCTGATGGACGCAATCAATGGTAATTGTTCGCACTTCCTGCGTTTTGATGAGGTTGAATGGTCATGGCGCTTGCTTGATCCGGTGTTGCATGCGTGGCGCACAGGCAGTCCTGAAGAATATGCTTCCGGCTCGGAAGGACCGCCATCACAGAACCAGTTGCTTACAGCTGGCCACAGCTGGCGGCCAGTACAGATGCATTCGGAAAATTGACTATAAATGTACTTGACTGATCAGAATTCTGATCAGTCAAGTACGAATGCTATTATTGATTTATTGCATAATAAATGGGTAAATCGGGTTGAATTTTGTAAATATCATCCTGAGCATCCCTATTCCTGGTTGCGCACATTTTCGGCATAAGCCACTGTTGCCGCGTTGCAGATATTGTTTATGTGTTGTGCGTGGACTGTTTACTAAAGGTACGTGTCTTGAACGCCAGACTCACAAGCAGGATACCAAAGATGATGGCATAAGCACCAATCAGCCAAAGCAAGGCAAGAGCACCGACCGCTGGCTGCGCCATGAGGAGAATGCCAAAGACAAGTGATGCAAAGCCACCCAAAATGAGCAACCATTCGCCCGTCATTTCTTTGCGCAGGCGAATCGCAGCTACAATCTGAAGAGTACCAGTGGCGACTGCCCAGATTGCAATATAAAACAGTAGCGCTAATGCGGTGACACCAGGAACCACAAATGTCAGGACCCCCACACCAACGCCAATAAATCCCCAAAGGAGCAATACCCACCAATGCTCGTGTATCTTGCGCCCTATGACTGCGGTCCAGATACCAAGGATACCGTCCATCAGAGCAAAGGTTCCGAAAAGCAACAACATCGCTACCAGTGAAATCTCGGGTTGAAACCAAAGCAAGATGCCAAACAAGATAGCGATGATGCCGCGCAGTAATAATATCCACCAACTCCGGGAAAAAATAGTGGTTAGTTGATTTTCTACAATGTTCATTGTTGGCTCTCCTCTCAGATGAAGATCAAAGTTGATTGGCTGGATTCGATTGATAAAGTTATTTTGTCAAATGATTTTACGTTAAGAACGAAACTGTATCGGACTATCCGTATTTCACATGGAATCCGGATACTGGTTTATAGTTTTTCATCGATCTTTTATAATAACTATACGTGAAGAATAAGGTACACAGAACGTGGCAACAAGATATATCAACCGGATAAGCAAGGTAGTGAGCATCACGATTCACCTGGAAAGCCTGCCCGTTACAACCTTGTACGTTAACTACTTTGATACAGAGTTTATTCAAATAATTCAGAAAATGGATTATTCCCTGCATAAGGAAACGTTTGAGCATGGATGTTCCTGGCTTGATTCAATCGTATGGTTACCTGGCTGTTGCCGTGGGAACTTTTCTTGAAGGTGAAAGTGTGTTGTTAACCGCCGGTGCAGCAGCCTTTCATGGCTATCTCTGGATGCCTGCAGTCATTTTGATAGCAGCCGTATCGGGTTTTCTGGGTGATCAAATCTCTTTTTGTGTAGGACGCAGATACGGCAACAGATTACTGGCAAAATTCCCTTCCTTGCGGCGACGAGCTGCACGTGTAAGCGCACTACTGGAGCGTCATAACGTGTTGTTTATCCTTGCTGTTCGTTTTATGTACGGGCTACGTGTTGCCGGACCTATGGCGATGGGTATGAGTGGTATTTACTGGTCTCGGTTTCTGGTTCTGAACCTGGCGGGAGCAATTATCTGGGCGATTACGATTGCCAGTATTGGCTATGGACTCGGCCAAGGTTTTGTCTATCTGCTCGCTCATTTTGATGCTGAAGAAATCTGGTTACTGGTCGCTCTCCTGCTTCCAGCGACCATCTGGAGATTGATTGTGCGCAGGAAACACTCGGTACGTTCAAAACATTCTTAAATTTGAGCGATATCCAGTTGTCGTATCTGGATAAATATTTGTTATAAAGAGGCACGAAAATTCGAGGTATAAGACCCTTAGTGCATATGTTCTGATAGCAAATCTTTGGTATTTCTCGATATTTTCGTCACCACATCTTTCTGTGCAGACGACTGCCAGAATTCGCTGATAGCATGACAACTTAAATAGTGTAGTCATGGGGCTAAAGATATGAAATCCTTTTATCTTTTAAAAGGATTTCATATGACGCCATCCCATTGCAGGCATGATATTTCAGATAAGGTATGGTCACTACTTGAGGAGCATTTACCAGGTAGAGAAGAGGCATGGGGGGATAATCAGGAGATGAATCGGGCGAGAAAGGGAGCTCAACACCAAGATACATCTGGCCGTGGATGCGCATGGTATGCTGGTCAGAATCCTTGTTACACAAGGTACCACTGCTGATTGCACGCAAGTTGGCCGCCTGATCGAAGGGATGGATGCAGATCATCTGCTGGCAGATCGTGGCATGACAGTAATGCCATTATTGAACAGGCGGAAAAACGGGGAATGGAGGTTGTTATTCCTCCAAAGAAGAACCGGAAGACGCAAAGACATTATGATCAAGCGCTGTATAAACTGAGTCTCTGATACACCATTTACGCTTCCT
>NZ_QRCA01000022.1:0-21211 GCF_009833115.1 Nitrosomonas sp. GH22 | reverse complement strand
ATGTTTGCGAAACGCCACAACAGCGGCTTCTTCTTCCAGACTTAAAACAGTCGAGTGCGACTCTTTGGGGCCCATCGGTGCATCGTGGGTGAATTCCCGCTTCCGCCACTTCGCTACCGTTTTTGGATTAATCCCATGCCGCTTGGCCAGAACATTCAGACTCTCTTGACTATTTTGTATCGCTCGACGCACCGCCGCTGTCGTGCGGGCGCTTCCGTGTAATATCTGTCCCATAAATCATCCCTCCGTAGCTGGTTATATGTTACACCAGCACACCGTGGGACTAAACATCTAACACCTGAATTAAGCCGCGCCGCGAAGCGGCGTCGGCTTGAATGAATTGTTAGACCACTTCTGTTTTAATTATTGGATAGAGCAGATTTAACATCGGGGTCGCTGATGAATTTGTTGTACCCAGAAAGAATTGCGTCATTGATTGACGAAGAAAAGTCTGCAGCAGCGCCAAATTTTCCGGTCTTGATTGGGTCGGCTGTGAAAGTTTTATCAACGAGCTTATTTCCAGATGTCTTTTCAGTTATTACGTATCGAACGGAGTATGTCCAATCTACGCTATACCCAAGATCATCTGCTTTGAACTCAACTACGCTGCCAGACACCTCAACATTCCCGCTGCCAAGAATTATTCCGGTTTTTTCAAGCTCCAAGGCAGTTGCGCGTTGCACTATGTCGCCAATCTTTGAAGGGAGAAAGATTTTTCCGATAGCGGTATTCTGAACTTGATTGTCAGCCACTTTCCCGTCAAGGGCTGGCTGGTAAGAGAATGATCCTACAGTCGCTTCCCCGCCGAAGCGGACAAAATTCTGAGGCGTGTATGAGTTGACAGGTATTGTTCCGGCACACCCTGTGAGGAGCAGTGCGGCCAGCGCGCCAAGAAATGCAATTTTATGGGTTCTCACGAGTCTCTCCTAAGTGGTCTAACATTTAGTATGCACCGTAAGCGGTGCATACTTCTTTGTAAGTGGGTGTATAACAAAACGCATTATTCAGTAAGATTTTGAATTAAAAAAACTTCATGAATGAAATATCGCCATCTTTTGTTCTGGTTACGCCTTGCTCATTCGGTCAGCTTCGCGGTGGCTTGCTACCCTGATCAGGAGTCAATCAACTCCTTTGAAATTTCAAAAATGAGGTCAGGTATTCTGCTGCGTTTGAAGTTGATCTTAATCAACAAGTAAAGGAGGAATTATCTGTTTATTACGGTGGGGACGATGGTGGCTGATAGATCAATAACCAGAATCCTGATCCTGGATGACTCATTCATATTGAAGTGGTTGGCGTGTATGCCGGCTGTTCGGGGATTTCTGGCTGTCGATTACTATCCAGACGGTGTGTGATCTGACGGTGGTTGGCTGGATGAGCACAAGAATGAAAGCAAGACTGGCTTGTTGTGATGCATTGCAAATGGCTGTCTGGCAACGTCAACCACAAGTGGGCTTGTTACCCCCACCTTCGAGCGCGCTTTAAAAAAACCACACTCCCCACAGCAATCCAAGTTGGACGAGGCAGCGCGTGCCATTACTCGCCATCCTGAAAGATCCGCAAGGCATTCGAGTCGACAAGTCCGATTATCGAATCAGTTATGCATGCTGGCTTATCGTATTCTCGATGAGGATTGCCTGAAACTGCTGTCCTTTGGTCCATCCGCACGATAATTTTTATCGCGCTCTCAAGCAGCAAGATAAGCAAGCTTTTGGAAGTGATAGGCCCATGGCTATTTGCCGCGCATGAACATTTTATCCAGTTCAGCCAGGCTGATTTCAAACCAGGTAGGTCGGCCGTGATTGCATTGATCCGAGCGCTCGGTTACTTCCATTTTGCGCAGCAGTTCATTCATTTCAATCAGCGTTAATTGCCGGTTGGCGCGAACGGCACCGTGACAGGCCATGGTGGCCAATAATTCATTACGACGGGCGGCAAGCAGTTGAGCGGGATCGCCATTCCTGATTTCATCCAGCAGAGCACGTACCAGTTTTTCCGCATCAGCATGCTGCAACGTGGCGGGGACTGTGCGTATCACAAGCGTGGTAGTGGACAGCGTGCTCACTTCAAAACACAGTTGCTGCAAAAGCGCCTGATTTTCCTCCACTGTCGCGATGTCGAGGCTATCTGCGTGAAATGTAACCGGGATCAGCAATTGTTGTGCGGATAATACTTGTTGATCCAGTTGTGTCTTCAACTGCTCGTAGACAATGCGTTCGTGCGCGGCGTGCATGTCTACAATCACCAATCCTTTTTGGTTTTGCGCCAGGATATAGATGCCGCGAAGCTGCCCCAACGCAAAGCCCAGCGGGGGCATAGCCGAATTTTCATCGCTTTCCCCTTCCCCGGTTTGTCGGAGTTGATTCTGCATGGCAGTGGCGCCGGATTCTCCGCCGGATAGAACCTGATAAAAGTTAAAAGGCTGCGCCACCCTTTCTGATGACAGCCGTGCTTGCCTGGGGTAGTTCAACGTCGGCACAGCCGGTGTAAAACCGGTGCGCGTTGGATCAACAGATGCATCCTGCGTACCTGGCCACACGGCCCCAACAGGAGAGGAGGATGCTACACCCGAGCGGGGTAGAGCCAGCGCCTTGCTGACGCCATGGTAAATAAATTGGTGGATGGCCCGCGCTTCGCGAAAGCGGACTTCGGTTTTCGTCGGATGTACGTTGACATCCACCTGTTCAGGATCAATCGCCAGATACAGCACGAAAGCGGCATGACGATCAAGGTGCAGCACATCACGATAGGCTTCGCGCAGGGCATGGGTAACCAGCTTGTCGCGGATGAAGCGTCCGTTAACAAAAAAATACTGCATGTCGCGGGTGGCACGTGAATACGCGGGCAATGCCAGCATCCCCTGCAGGCCGATGCCGGCGGATTGTTCGTCCATCCAGGTAGCCGCTCCGGAAAATTCCTCGCCAAGCACGGCTCCGATGCGCTCTGCAGCCTCTGCCGCCTGCCAGTGGCTGCGCAGGTTTCCATTGTGCCGCAGCGTAAAGGTAATATCAGCGTGGGAAAGTGCCATCCGCCGAAAAACTTCTTCGCAGTGGGCAAACTCTGTAGCTTCTGTTTTAAGAAATTTGCGGCGGGCAGGCAGGTTGAAAAACAGATCCCGGACTTCAACCGTAGTGCCCGCCATGTGGGATGAAGGCTCCGGCGACATTAACCGTGTCCCCTCACTGCGGATTTCCCAGGCATGTTTGCCAGCGGGTTGATGACTGATGAGCGACAAATACGAAACTGACGCGATACTGGCCAGCCCTTCCCCCCGGAATCCCAGGCTGGTGATGCTGTGCAAATCCTCCTGGCTGGCAATTTTGCTGGTTGCGTGACGTGTGAGTGCAAGCGGCAGTTCTTCTGCGGGAATGCCGCTGCCGTTATCGGTCACACGGATCAGTTTCAATCCACCCTGTGCGATATTGACCGTAATTTCAGTCGCACCGGCATCGATGGAATTTTCCAGTAATTCTTTCAGCACTGAAGCCGGGCGTTCGATGACTTCTCCAGCTGCTATCTGACTGATTAATCCATCGGGAAGTAATTTGATCGCGCGCATTGAAAACCGGGGCTGGAATAGAATAAATATGCGGAAAAACTCACTGAATCGGTAATTATACTGTCACCAAGTTATGATACGCTTGCTGTCAAACAGGGGAAGGATGCGCAAGCGCTCTGAATCCTTCTCAATGAGAGCACTATTTCAAGAACCAATTATTAAAATCATCATGACACAAGACGAACAAAAACAGGCAGTGGCACAAGCAGCTCTGCAGTATGTGCAGGTAGGTGAAATCATCGGTATCGGAACAGGATCGACCACCAATCTTTTTATTGATGAACTGGCTAAAATCAAACACAAGATTGAAGGGGCCGTGGCAAGCTCCGAAGCAACCGCAGCCCGTCTGAAGCAACATGGCATTGAGGTTTTGAGCCTCAATTCTGTTGCTGACCTCCCGGTATATATTGATGGCGCAGATGAAATTACCCGGAACATGCACATGATCAAAGGTGGTGGCGGCGCACTGACACGTGAAAAAATCATTGCAGCCGTCGCTCGGAAGTTTATCTGTATTGCTGATCAAAGCAAGCTGGTTAAGGTATTGGGAAAATTTCCGCTCCCGGTGGAGGTGATTCCGATGGCACGCAGTTATGTCGCCCGGGAAATTGCATTACTGGGCGGACAACCAGCCTGGCGTCAGGATTTCATCACTGACAATGGCAATGTAATTCTCGACATACATAATCTAAATATCATGAATCCGGTTGAACTGGAAAGCACGCTCAACCAGATCACAGGGGTGGTGACCAACGGCCTGTTTGCCAGACGAGGCGCTGATGTACTGTTGATGGGTACTGATCAGGGCGTGGAAACCATTACGATCTAGGAACTTGTTCAATATCTCGCTGAAAGGCGCATTACGGCGTTGAAATTGAACTCAAAATGCTCACATACTTCAAGTATGCTCCGCTTTCTCGTTCAATTTTGCCTGGCACTGCATCCCTTGATCGAGACTTTGAACAGATTCCAGGGAACTGTCGAACTTAAGATGGGTTTCTTGAACGCGCAGGAGAAAAAAGATGGTAAATAACGTGATTAATAAAGAACATGTCTCAAAAAAATTTGATGCTGATCTCGAAGAAATCCGCACACGGGTATTACAGATGGGCGGATTTGTCGAGGAACAGATCAAGAACGCAGTGGAGGCATTGACTGACGGTAACGAGCACATGATTGAACAGATCATTGACAATGATCATCGCGTCAATGCCATGGAAATAAAGATCGATGAGCTCTGTTCCCAGGTTATCGTGCGCAGGCAGCCCACCGCTATTGATTTGCGCATGATCATGACCGTGATCAATACCATTACTGATCTGGAAAGAATTGGTGATGAAGCGACCAAGATCGCCCGTATGGCAAAGCTGATCTACGCTGCAGATCGCATGCACATGCCGCGCTTTGTTGAGATACGACATATTGCCGCCATTGCCATCGACATGTTGCGCAAGGCGCTTGATGCTTTTGCCCGGCTGGATCCAAACGCCTCCGCAGAAATCGTGCGCCAGGATGAACAGGTGGATGAGGAATTTCGCTCGATCATCCGCCATTTGATTACGTTCATGATGGAAGATCCTCGCAAAATCTCTACCGCGATCGAAATATTATTTGCCGCTAAGGCAGTCGAACGGATCGGTGATCATGCCAAAAACATGTCGGAATATATTGTCTACCTGGTTAAGGGGAAGGATGTCCGCCATGTATCGGCGGATGAAATTGAACGCGAAGTCAGTAAATAAACCGTTCAGAACCAGCCCCCGCATCATGCACGCATACTCAACGCTCGCTGCCGTTGATCTGGGTTCCAACAGTTTTCATCTGCAGATCGCCAGGGTAGAAGAAAAGCAACTCTACCTGCTGGATAATCTGAAAGAAATGGTACAGCTTGCAGCGGGATTATCCGAAGATCAGACGCTGGACGAGGCATCACAAAACCGCGCACTCGCCTGCCTGGAGCGGTTTGGCGAGCGTTTACGGGGACTGCCGTATCATGCCGTCAGAGTGGTGGGCACAAACTCGCTACGTGTTGCCAAAAATGCAGCAGGTTTTTTGCAAAAAGCTGAAAATGCACTGGGCTTTCCTATCGAAATCATTGCAGGCTACGAAGAAGCCCGGTTGATTTTTCTTGGCGTGGCGCACAGCCTGCCTCCTTCGGATGACGCTCTTCTCGTCGTCGATATTGGTGGTGGCTCCACCGAACTGATCATCGGCAGCCAACTGAAATCCAGCAAACTGGAAAGTCTTCCCATTGGTTGTATCAGCTACAGCCAGTATTTTTTTCCTGATGGGAAGCTCACCAAAGCCTCGCTGAAATATGCCGAGCTGGCCGCACGTTCCGAAATACAGGCCGCCACCGCTGAATTCTCCTCATCATACTGGCAAAAAGCCTATGGCTCTTCCGGCACCGCGCGCGCACTGGCACACATCCTCGCAATAAACGGCTATAACGACAGCGATGATGCAGAAATCATCACACTCGCAGGGTTGGAAAAACTGCGTGAATTCCTGCTTAAAACAGGTGATCTCAGAAAGCTGGCAATTCCAGGCTTAAACCCCAGCCGCAGAATAATTATTGCAGGTGGATTTGCCATCATGAGCGCTATTTTTACAGAGCTGAAGATCAAGCGTATGGAAATTGCCAGCGGCGCACTGCGCCAGGGCGTACTCTACGACATGCTGGGGCGCTTTCACAAAGAAGATATGCGTGAAGTCTCCGTACAGGAATTCATGCAGCGCTACCGGGTGGATTTGCAGCAGGCAACCCGGATTGAATCACTTGCGATTTTGCTTGGCAAACAACTCCTGGCGGATTACCCCGATCAGGAAAAAGCTGAGAATGCACTGAAATTGCTTTCCTGGGCAGCGCGTTTACATGAAATCGGCATTTCGGTGGCCCATACCGGCTACCACAAACATTCTGCTTATATTCTCGATAACGCCGATATGCCTGGCTTTTCCAGAATGGAGCAATCCCAGTTAGGTCAGCTGGTGCTATCGCACCATGGCTCGCTTGCCAAAACCGGGGATTTTCTTAGCCACCCTATCAACCTTGCGCGTTCGGTCGCCTTGCGTATCGCTACAATTTTTTACCGCAGCCGCACCCAGGTTGATTTGCCAGCCTTGATGCTATCCATGAGTGGAAGACGTTGCACATTACGCATTCCGCAAACCTGGCTGGAACGCTATCCGCTGACCGATACGCTACTGAATAATGAAATCAAGACCTGGGCAAAAGTTGATGTTGACCTGCGTATTGAAAACCTGACTGAACATCATCGCACCCGATCGGGTGCAGCCTGATAGCTTATTTACTGCCAGCATTTGGCAATAGCTTCTGCTCCTGTCACTCCGCCTGCTCCTCGCACACCTGTATGAGTCAACGACAAGGTACCGCAGGTATCACTTGCCATAGAACCTGTCGGCACCGCCTCCAGCGTATAACTATTTTGTGTTGGAGTACCTTCTGCAAACCGGATGATATATTTTGCCGTACCCGTTCGGGGTGATTGCGTCACCGGCAATGCAAAATCGCCTCCCGCGCCAGTCTGATCATAACGATTAGCTTCAGTGTAATTGCGTTCCAGCAATTGTGCCATTTCCAACAGAATACCGCTGGCCTCCACCCGATTACCCCGCCGTACATGCTCCTGGTAGGAAGGATAGGCAATCGCTGCCAGAATGCCGATAATAGCCACCACGATCATCGTCTCGATCAACGTAAAGCCGTGATTTTTCGTATACATCCGAGCCAGGCTCATTTAACTGATCCTCCTGTTTACTGTATCTGTTTCCAGGATCGGCGCGGCGGCGGAGCGCCGTTGCTGATCGTCACTTTCTCCACTGCCCCCGTGGTAGTTGCCGCGATCAGATGCGTCAAGCTACCGGCACTGATAGCAACCGATTCACTACGAATTCCATCTGAGCCTACAGCAGCAATGATTCGATCGCTACCGTCCAGCTTGCCATCCCCATTAGTATCAAACTGCGGCGGAGACATCATTCCCCCATTTTCAGCATTGAGTAATACCAACCAGTTACGCCCGCCCGCTTCGCATGGATCGATGGAAGGAATCAGCGTGGTAAAAATAATCCGCCTGAAATTCAGCATCGGCATAACGACCGAACGCTCGCCCTGTTGCGTTCCTTCCGGAGGTTGCAGCAGATCGATATACCAGCCACGCTTGGCTGACCAGTCTATTCCATTATCGGATATGGTACGTTCAAAAGGAGGAACAACGGTTTCCGTCAGGATGGTTTGCGGCTGTAATACACTGCGATCTGTTTCTGAAATCCAGCTACTGTTATCCCAGATACCGTAGAGACTTTGCACTTTTTTATCGGTGGCGTCACCGGAGGCGATGAACTGGCCGGTGCCAAAGAAAATCATATACCCTCCCTGTTTGTGGTAGCCCACTTCCAAAGGAGAAGTAATTGGTTGTACCTGATTGCTGGTATTCCTGGCCGTAAACAAGGGTACACCAACGCTGCCAGATTTATACGCCACATCCCACTGTGCCGAGCTATTTTTTGACAAATCAAATTTCCAGACATTGCCCTGCAGATCCCCTGCGTAAACAACATCAATGATCTTGTCGTTATTGGTATCCACCAGTGCCGGGCTGGAAAGGCCATTATTTGTACTGTTATTGGTTGGAATTTTTTTGATCAGTGCCCCTGTTTGTAGATCAACAATCAGCAAGTACGCCTTATCACTGGTACTGTTGTAACCGTTACTGATGATTGCCGCCCAGGAACCATCATTCAATCGTGCAATTTTTGCCTGACCGTGAACGAAACCCAGATCCACATCGGTAAATTCCCACATCACATCTGATGCAGAGAAATTGGCTGGATCGGTAATATTCAACGCAAATATACTTTTACCGCCCCCTCCCAGCGTTCCCAGCAATACTGTTTTCCAGGCGGGTGTTGCACCAATGTAGGCATCTCCGACATAGGTGTTGCCATCAACAAAATAGCGATGCACATAACCGGAATCAGTCAATTTACTTAATTGAGGATAAACAGCAGCGGGAATGTAAGCGAACAGCTCTTTGCCGGTTTCAGCACTGAAAGCATGCAGCATGCCATCATTCGCCCCGGTATAAACCATTGGAATACGACTGTTGTTCGACTGCACATAGGCATAATAGGACGCCTTCCCTGGCGTTCCGTCCAGGAATGCGTCGTAACCAAAATCCAGAGTCTTGACGAACAATAGATCGGAATTGACGATATCGCCCAGTACGCCGTTGTTACGTTTGCGAAATGTGCCGCCCTGCCCAACTTCTGTTGTTTGATCCCCACGCAACCAGGCTAATCGTTGCAATCCCTGACCATCATTGACTCCATTTGTATTTGTATCCAATGCAGCTTGCTGTGCTGCTGAAAATGAAGAAGAATTAGCAGCAGTAAACGCCAGACCGGCAGTACCGTTATGGGTAAAAATCTTGCGACTGGCATGTTCCGGCAATTGTTCAGAAGCCTCCCATTGCAGCAGTCCCAGTGAGGCATCAGCTTCCAGATTAAACGCCAGCAGTTGCCCGCTCCAGTCAGCACTGTTGAACTTTGCCTGATAAATCTGTGCGCCAGTATTAAGCCGGCTGGTATTGGTCGTTACTGCAGCGGCTGAACTGACCCGAGCGGTAATATTGGTCAGCGCATTCGTCAATCCAGCGGCAAAAGCGGCTGGATCCTGCGCGCTGAAAAATTCCCCACGGCTATTGACCGCTGCATGCCGGAGATCGTCGATCTTATAAGCATCAGCATCCGTTGGATCCGGCCAGGCTGCTGGCCCACCGGAGCTACCTGGTAACAAATCACCTAACGTACCCTCAACTCCCAGTCCGACAGTGAAATTGACCATATGCTGCCAGAATGCTGGATCATTGGCATTAGTCGGTACCTTGTTATCCAGATCAGTACGCAAATCGGTTTTCCAGTAATGCATCGCCACATCGGCCAAGGTATTACTAAAGCCATCCTTGTACGGCAGTGCCGGTTTGTACTGATAAGTGGCTGGTGATGTATTGGGAAAATGATTAGTGAGTTTGCTGCCGTCCGTATTATCCGCATTGCCTATTTCGGAAGGATTGGGTCCGTTCCAGAAACCATCTGTCATCAGGACATGATAATTCTGTCGGCAAACCGGCTGACTACCACCGCTCTGCCCCGGCGTAGTGCTCCATGGCCCTTTATCGTCGGCGCGCTTCAGATATTCACCGACACTCTGCATTGCTCTACGCAATGGTGTATTAGCAGCTGGAATAATATGGTTATACAGACTGTTGAAGAAATCCTCACGCTCCTGTCCAGCAAACTGCCTGACTCCGGTGATCAGTGTGCTCGTCGATATTCCATCAATCTTATTACTACTGCTGCTACCTTTATTGATCGCACCGAAAGCCACACGCATGCTGTTGCCCTGTGCCGCGAAAGCTCGGCCGACACCGGCACGCGCCAGTAAAATCCGGGAACGGTAATAGGTGTACCAGTTAGCAAAATTCTGGATTTCTTCAGCATAGATACACGCCGATGAATCAGCACAATCAGTCCGATTTTCCCCTCCATTAAAAGGGGCATTTTCCGGCTTGATTTCAACCAGAGCGTAGCTACTGGCTGAGTTGTAATTCCCACTTCCTTTGTAGCGAAAATAGACAGCCGGATAAAAAGTTTGAGATTCTGTATCTGTCAAAGAACCATTATCTTTGAGCCAGGCCGCACTCTGTGTATTGTCCACGGTTAGGTTACGGCAACCCGCAGCAGTATTGAACGGGTTATGCGGGGCACAAGTGATGCTTGCGTTATCCATCAACGACCCATCAGCCTTGCTCCAAGGCAGATAGCGCACGGTCGGGTCGTAGTAGATTTTATTGACATGGCTGGAACGCAGGGAAGCTGTATATTTATTATTCAGATCAAAGCCGACTACGTAATTACTGTAACTGTCACCCCCATAAGTACTGCTTACTCTGGGGTAAACAAAGCGCACGCTTGATTTAATCAGGCTATCCGGCATGATTTCAAACTGCATGGAACCGGAATCATCCAGTGTAAAAATAACATTGGGATCCACTGCAGTGGTCAAAAATAACGGTACATCAGATAGTGGCAATGTTGCTCCCGCACTCTCGGCCCGAATCAGCATGCAAAGGAAGCACGCCATGAACATCCAGGCTCTTATCATGCTATGAACAGTTTTCATCATCAATTCCTTTTCTACCGCCGATAAGTGCTTTGTAACAAAACGATAGCTGTCTCTGTACCCCCTGTTCCACGCGCCACGATGCGAAACATATTTGCATTAAGCGATGCACCGGATTGCTGCGCACTCCCTCCGTCCCCCATCTGTGGAACACTGGGAAGCTGCTCGATAAAATAGCGCGACTGGTTGGCCACACCATCCATGGTGACATCAATCTCTCTACTGTCATCAGCATCCCAAGCCATTCCAGTGACAGGATCTGGTGTTGGTGAGCATGAATGGGGTTCATCTACCTCTTCGCCCTCTGTATCAGGATTTGGCGCTGAAGAGCAGGCGTGGTGATACAACCCGTTTGAGCCATTAAATTCCGGAATAGTGATCTGTTCAAGAAACCGTTCTCCCGATCGCAGCGCCGCTTCTGCCGCCTGGAAAGCCAGTGTTTCATCACGCAGATTGCCTGCCATTTTTTCTTCCAGAATCGTACTCTGCAGAGCAGTTGTGCCGAGTAATGTCAGAACCACCAGAAAAATCAATCCGGTTATCAATACAGCGCCCCGCTGCGTGGAAGCAACATTTATTCTGTCATTGCGACCACCAAGCGATGGCGCAGGAAGTAATCCAGATAACCAGGCGCCAAGGTGCTGGAGCATTCCGCTGTTGCGTAACTCGTGATGCCGGCAGATTCTGGCGCGTGGTGTGATCACAGAAGGTTCTGGCACTGCTTGCGATGATCCACCTGAATGATTGTGAAGAAACCGGATTCTAACCGTGAACGAAACGTGACGAACCACCGGTGAAGCAACTTGCCGGGGTTTAAAAAACTGATCTTTATTGTTGCCGGAATCTGCCGAGAAATCCGCATCCATGTTTTCTACTCTCCAGGAAGAATCATCAGGGAGCGCGGTTGCGCAACGAGATTACAGTGGAAAATACCTGTCGCAACCGCCGGTCAGTCGGTGTTACGGTCTCACCGTTAAAGGTATAAGTCTGTGGCTGGGTGGCAATATTATTTTCCACGGATCGCACCAGCAGATCGATGCGTACACTGACAACATTCTCCCAATCTGCCACCAGATCCGCTGTGCGATAAATGTCCACAGCCCTGTCCCCGTTGGTATCTTCACCGTATTGAATTTGCATATTTTCAATGCCCTCAACCAGTTCATCGGCATCATCCTTCCCTTTTTTCCAATACAGAGCAGGGATTTTTCCTGGATTATTCCGAATGTAATAAGCCCTGGTGCTAATTCGTACTATTTCTCCGTTGAGAAATATTTCACCCATCTCTTTTTCATTTCCTGGCTCTACACTGCTACCACCTGTAGCATGCTCCAAAAACTTTTTATCAGATATATTATTAATACCGGTCACCTGAAAAATGGCAGTGTTTCGACAATTACTTACCAGTACTATAAAAGGCGATTTAGGATTCGATTTATCAAAATAATTTTGTAGTTCTTTTCCAAAATCACTACCTAATTCAACTCCTGGATCGGCCGACTCAGATGCATGGGAAATTACTCTGGCGTAACTACCCTCTACTCCTCTTACCACAATGACATCTCGCCCTACATCTCCTCCCTTCAATGGAGAAGTTACTTCAGACGGTAAAGCAGGTGTCCAGCCGCTTGCGTTGGTTGCTTCGAATCCCTCCAGAGGCCGATCAAATCTCCACAAAAAATCATTTTTATTATTAAGTACATTGGTTATAGCAACAACATCACCCACACAGCCGCGATATCCCGCCATACGAATATCGCGAGACAAAAGCTGGAAGGCATAGCGCGCGTTTTCCTGCATACGCGCCATTGCTTCGTTAACACGGTAAGTCTGCTGGCTGGCAGTCAGCACGGTGATCACACCACCGAGCAGCACCAACCCGATGGTCATGGCCACCATCATTTCTACCAGTGTCAGGCCATGCTGACTTCGACTGAATGCCTGATTTGCCCGCATACTTTTCATGTCACCTGTTACAGCCGGGTAGTCATGACAAATTGCTGCGCGGCCAATGCACCACGGCTGTCATCCCACTGAATGGTGATGGTCACTTTATTGTCAGCATCCACATTAACAGCGCCGGTACCATCCGGCAGACGCAGAGCAAGCTCTTCCAACCAGGGTTTAACATCCCCGGGAATCCCGGCTTCTGTCTGCGTTTCCTCCTCCGTCTCCTCCTCCGTTTCATCCTCTGAAGCAGTATCTTCCGAGATCGCATGGTTGTAGCTACCTTCTCCCGCTGCAACCCGGTTTGCCCGCATACTGTCCAGAATGCCGTATGCCATCATGGTGGCAGTTGAACGGAAACCAGCACTCTGGTTATTCTTCAATCCGGCGGTTTGCAGCCCTGCCAGCCCAAGCAGTCCAATCGAAAGAACAATGATGGCCACCAGCACTTCGATCATGCCGGCACCAGCTTGAGCATGCACAGAAGAAGAATTCTGCTTAGCCATCATTTTTACTCTCATCGAGAAACTCCTTGTTTGACGGACATCCCGCTTTTTCTACTCTTGCCCGACCAGAAACATTAATCACAATTTTGCGTGCATCATTCTGATTACATAAGGTAAATGTTCCATTTGGCAGATTGTTATTACCTTGACTACGCCCATTACGCAAATATGAAATTCTGCTACTAAAATTACCCCCACCTTTCAATGAGCTTCCATTCAATTTTGGGAAGACTCTCAATATTTCATCGTCACTATCGACAGCACCAGCCATACCCGCATCGCTAAAAACCAGCCAGCCATCCTGCCAGCTACCGTCATTACAAGTTGCACCATCCGGGCTTTTGCAGATGGTGATTCTCCCTCCCCGCTTCACTGCTTCAGAACGGGCATAGTGCAGCGCAGTCATCAGTTCATTGGCTTGTGCGGTCAAGCGCGATTCCCGCATCAGGGATTGGTAGCCTGGAACAGCCACGGCAAGCAGGATGGAGGCAATACTGATAGTGATCATCAGCTCAACCATGGTAAAACCCTTGCTGATAGATACAGTCATTTCATTGTTTCCATAGATAAAACTGTTTTGTGATCCTGACCGGATTAGTGCCCCAGTGAAAAAATGAACCCGATCGCTGTATTTCTTCCGGTTACATTGCGGATCAACGGCTATTACCTATGGAAACTTTAGGGCAACTTCTAAAAAACCCAGCCACACAGAATGAAGCGCAAGGCATTGCGATTCTTGAAAATAGTTCTTAAAATTCCATTCTTGATTGCATATCATCTCAACGAGTTTCAATAAGGAAGGATACCCATGCGCCCGTCTGTTGTGCTTGACATGAAGCGAAGTGCGGTGCGCGAAGTGGTGAGCCGCTTTCGCACGGCGAACCCACGCGTTTTTGGCTCAGTGTTGCATGGTACCGACCGGGATGGCAGCGACATCGATCTGCTGGTGGATACGCTACCTGGTGCGACGCTGTTCGACCTGGGCGGCCTACAGATCGAGCTGGAATCGCTGCTCGGCCTCCATGTCGATCTGCGGACACCCGGAGACCTGCCGCCGAAGTTCCGAGCCAAGGTGCTCGCAGAGGCGCAACCGGTATGAGCGATAACCGCCTGCCCGACTACCTGGACCACATGCAGCAGGCCGCTACCGATGCCTGCAGTTTCGTAGAAGGTTTGACCAAAGAGGATTTCCTTGAGGACAAGCGAACCCAACAAGCCGTCATCATGAGTCTCATCATCATCGGCGAGGCTGTCACGAAAGTGATAGATAACTATGCTGAGTTCGCTCAGGCACACGGACAAGTGCCGTGGCGCAATATGCGTGGCATGCGCAACCGCATCGCCCACGGCTACTTCGACATCAACCTTGATGTGGTGTGGAACACCGTGCAGACAGCACTGCCGGAGTTGCTCAAGCAACTGCCCGCCGTGCGCCAGGATGCCAACAATGAAGACCGCAACGATGAAGAAATGGAGCCATGAGCAACAACAAGCCGTTGATATGTTCGGCCCATCTGTCCCCTGCGCGGTGTCCCGCCCAAGAACGTGGTGTGTCCATTCCGACATCACTGCTGCTGGAAGTTTTGTGCTTGAAGTGACAGCCGATTAATAGCGGATTTATTTGGAATACAGCTCAATCATGTAATCTTGTTTTACTGCAAGCTGTATAAGGTGATTGCAATCACCAGGCTCAAAGAGCGCAGGAAAGGGGTCAATCGACCAGGTGATGCATGATGGCGTAGCGGATTAATTCGCTGTTGTTGGTAAGCTTCAGTTTTTCCAATAACCTGGCACGATAAACACTGACAGTTTTCGGGCTCAGACATATTTCTTCTGAAATTTCGGAAAGCCCTTTGCCGGAAGCAATCAGGCACAACGTCTGAAATTCCCGGTCGGATAATGAAGCGTGCAGCGGCCGATCTGTATTCGAGGTAATTGCGTTTGCCAGCTCCATTGCCAGCGCGGGGGTAATGAATTTCTGGCCGGATGCAACCTGACGAATCGCGGTAACCAGTTGCGCCGGCGCACTCTGCTTGTTCAGATAACCAGCCGCCCCCGCCTTGAGGGCACGGATCGCAAACTCGCTTTCATTGTGCATGCTCAGCATCAGCACTGCCAGATTCGACCGTTCCTTCTTGATTTGCTTGAGCACATCCAGCCCGTTCCGATCTGGCAATGAAATATCCAGCAACATCACATCAAAATCCTGTTGACGCACAACCTTCATCGCCTGGAAACCGCTTTCCGCTTCCCCGGTTACGCTGATGTCACCGGTCTCGCTCAGAATCTGCTTGAGCCCCTAGCGCACAATTGCATGATCATCAGTGATCATCACCTTGATCATGATTACATCCTCACCCTATCAGCTGACATTCCTTGTCTCATGTTTCATCCCTCAATCCGGCCACTCATCCTGATAAGACGATGAAGACTGCCCATTCACCGGAATCCAGATCATCACCCCCGTACCCGTCTGGGGTTCACCCTGAATATGAAACCGCCCGCCAAGCTGTTGGCAGCGCTCGCGCATACTACGTATGCCGAACGAATTTACCTTCTCCATATCCGGGTACGTAATGCCGCAGCCATTGTCTGCCACTTCCAGATACACTTCGCCACTCGCTTCGGACAATTTCACCCGCACTTCCGATGCATCCGCATGCTTGGCGATGTTGGTCAGCGCTTCCTGAAAAACCCGAAAAATCGCCACGGCCAGATCTCCATCCAGTGAAATTTCCTCATCATCACACACCACAGCACAAGCAATCCCGGTACGCTGATTAAATTCACGGGCCTGCCATTGCACCGCTGCTACAATTCCGCAATCAAGCACACCTGGTCGCAAATCGAGCGCGATCCGGCGCGTGCTGTCAATCACCATATCCACCAGCGATTCCACCGCTGCGGCCTTGTTGCGATAAAACTCCGGCGCACGGCTGGAGTTATCCAGGCAAGGCACCAATTCACATTTGATCGCCGTCAGAGTCCCACCAATATCATCATGAATCTCGCGGGCAATCCGTGTGCGCTCCTGCTCTTTTGCTTTTTGCGAATATGCCGAAAGCTCTTCCAATTGCGCACGCGATCGGGCAATTTCCAGTTCGATCTGTTTATTACGCGTAATATTCAGCATAATTCCATCCCACAACACGGCACCACGCGGCGTCCGGCGCGGTGTAGCTCGCAGGCTGATCCATTTCACATCAGCATCTCCCCGCGCCTGAATACGTCCCTCCCAATTCCACGCCGAAAGCTGTTTGCACGAGTTCTGTAACGATTGATCGTAGTCCGCCGTATCCTCCGTCAGAATCAAGCCAGCAAATGCATACGGATTTTTCTGCAGGTAATCGGGAGAAAGCCCGAGCAATGTTCTGGAACTCTCGCTGACGTACGGAAAGAAAACGCCGCCATCCGATTCCAGTACAAACTGGAACACCAGCCCCGGCAGATTGGAAGCAATCGCACGAAAACGGGCTTCGCTTCTTTCCAGTGCGGATTGCGCCTCGCACAAATCTTGCAAATGTTCAATATGCCGCTGGCAACCCCGGATGGCTGCCATCAGCCGTATCGAGTCCGATTTCAGCAATACATCCTGTACTCCCGCAGCAAATAAACATGCTGTGGCCTGCTCATCCTGCCGGGAAACCAGCACAATTACCGGAATATCCAGCCCCAGTTCCGTCAATGAATCCAGTACCGGCACCACGCCCAAATCCGGATGATCACCCGCCAGCACCAGATCCCACTCCTGTTGCTGCAATACCTCCGGCAGCGCATCTGTCGTCACACAATGCACCTGGGCTGACAGGCCGCCCTGCTCCAGCAAACCACGTACCTGCTCACCCTCCGCTGCCGTAGGCTCAACCATCAGAATTGCAAGTGTCCGCACCATCAACCTTATTCAACTCCCCATACACCCAACTAACTGGCAACCAACCAGATAATGCCATAATGACATACAGATGTAGCTACTGTTAATCTTTTAACATTAAAAACATAAGCTTATACCTGTAATCAGAATAATATATTGGTGAAGTGTAACAGAGTGAGCGAAATGAAGCGGGCCAGGCAAATACCACAAGTGATATTTGATGAAATTCAGAATTTACAGGAGGTACACAACATGCTTTCAGAATGTACCAAAGACTGAAAACAGCAAGGAATAGAAGAAAAGCAGCAGGAAGAAGGTAAGAACGGGGTTTGTTACTGCATCAGCTGGTGCAGCGCTCTGATACGCTGGGACGTTAGGTAAAATGCATCCTGATGGCACGGATTATCAAAGGGCCACCTCGAAAATTCCGTTTCTAAAAAATTGACTGTAAAATCAATTTTTTATATATAGATCTTTTCAGAATTTATAGGTTTTTCGAGGTGCCCAACGGCGTCCAATCGGCCCGATACAAGCAAATACTACCGTTGCACACGCCAAACCAAGCCAGGTGCCGCGCGCCCCCGATACAATTGCTGTTGTCCATATCAGCACGATCAATACGCCCGCCACCAGCGCATAGCGGCGCAGATTTCCCTCAACCAGCAATGGAGCTGCCAGCAACGGCAATGCCAGCGTCAAAAACTGGCCAAAGAAACGGGGATTGGAGAAACCATCCACCAGCAGCCATGCATCCAGTATGCCTTCTCCATTCGTGATAGCGGCCAGATAGGATACGTCAAAGCGTGCCACCAGCCTGGCGCAGATAAAGAACAACGTTGCCAGCAGTACGCGATCTACCGTGTGGCCCCCAGCATTTTGTATGCCATATAAGCGCCGCACGGAGGCCACCAACCAGCTCAAACCCAGGCAAGCCACACCCAGCGCCAGCTCGGTAAACGCCCAGAGTGGTTGGTGCGCCAGGTATGCAAAAACACCGGCAGCGACTATCACCAACACAAACAGACGATGATTCATGTGACTCAATAGCAGTGGTGTGCGCAATCTACCAAGGCCAAAAATCAGTAACGCAGCAATCACAGCCATTGCCAATGTTAATATTTGCCCAATACGCTGCTGATCATGCCAGTGCGTATTCTCCAACCAGACTACCAATGGCAGAGTTGATACCAGTACCAACGCAGCGATCATCAGCAGATTCGCGACCCGATGTGACCAGACAATACGATTTTTCTGGCCTGGTGTGGTTGCGCACAGCAATGAATGGAGCAAGAGATCGGATTGACCCTCAGCCATAGCTTTGTCCATGATAATAAATACCTTGTTAGGAAAATAAGGGGAAAGTAGTGCTTTTAGCCCGCCCGTCAAAAAAAGATCATCATCTGCATACCACCAGAAACAGAAAACCCTGCCAAAGCAGGGTTTTCATAGAATCAAATTAGAAGATTTGATTAGGAGCCAGTACTTTACTTGCAAGTCTTAGGTAGGTATTTATCTTCATCTGTTCCAATATCAGACTTGCATGACCACACACCAGCATCTGTACGACTTAAAGTAATTGTTTTGCCATTCACTTTAGCAGGTGCATTTTCTAATTTACATTCAACATCACCAACGCCAGCGGTAATATCAGTTTTTATCACACAGTTACCGGTTGTTTTATTGAAGGCAACAATAGTAGTTCCAATATCTCCCCCACCATTTACTATATCTTCAATACCTGATTTCAAAGATGAAATTTCAGCAAGACCGGCCGTTACCTTGGCTTTAGCTTGATAATCCGAGTAAGCCGGGATCGCCACGGCCGCCAAGATGCCGATGATCGCGACGACGATCATCAATTCGATCAAAGTAAAACCTTGTTGATTGTGTTGCATGGTTGGGTTCTCCATTTGTTAACAAATAAAATAGAATTCGCTGGTTACAGCTTGGTGCGCTGATGAATACCGCTGGGGAGTATAACGGCGATCGTTTTTTTGGCTTTAGAAAAATTTCGACGGCCCCTCAAAACCCCACGGTTGCTCCATCTGGATTGCGCGGGTCGGAATAGCCCCAAAGTTCATCACCGTGCAGCTGGATAGTCTGGGTACGGCCCATGGTGGGCTTGATAACAATGCGATGCCCTTTTTCCTGTAAAAGACGCAAGGTATCAGGCGAAATCCCTTTTTCCAGTCGCAGTTCGTCCGGTGTCCACTGATGGTGGAAGCGTGCAGCTGAGGCTGCTTCAGCAGGATTCATGGCAAAGTCGATACCGTTTACGATTTGCTGCAACACCGTGGTAATAATGCGTGGCCCGCCGGGGCTGCCAGTCACCAACCAGGGTTTGCCCGCCTTGAAAACAAACGCAGGCGTCATGGATGAAAGCGGGCGTTTGCCTGCGGCAACCGCATTGGCCTCGCCGCCGATGACGCCGTACACGTTGGGCATCCCTGGTTTGATTGAAAAATCATCCATTTCATTATTGAGCACGATGCCCGTGCCGGGTGCGACAATACCGCTGCCAAAATTGGTGTTGAGCGTATAAGTGACGGCAACCATATTGCCGGCTGAATCCATCACCGAAAAGTGCGTAGTCTGATTGCTTTCATGGAATTGCGGCTGGCCGGGTTTGATGGCCTCTGCGACACGAGCGTGATCCGGATCAATGTGTGATACCAGCGCCTCAGCATAAGCTTTGCTGATCAGGCCAGTGAGCGGGACGTTGACAAAATCCGGATCTCCCAGATATTCAGATCGATCAGCATAAGCCAGCTTCATGGCTTCCGTCATATGATGAATCGTTCGTGCACTGTTGTGCCCCCACTCCCTGAGCGGCCAATATTCCAGCATATTAAGCATCTGTACCAGATGCACACCGCCTGAAGAAGGCGGCGGCATGGTAACGATCTCATAACCGCGATAGGTGCCACGTACCGGCTCGCGCTCAGTTATCCGGTAATTTTTCAGATCTTCCATTGTCATCGGGCTGCCGTTTCTGGCCATATCCGCAGCAATCCTGTGCGCAATCTCTCCTGCATAAAACGCCCTGGCGCCATCGCGTGCAATTAAACGCAGCGAATTGGCCAGATCTTGCTGTACCAGCTTGTCACCCGTTTTCAACGGCATATCATTTTTCCAGAAGATTGCCCGGGTGGCTGGCCACTTCCCCATGTTGCCCGCTGAATACTGCAACCCTTTAGCGAGCGTTTTGCTGACTGGATAACCTTCTTCCGCCAGTGTGATCGCCGGTTGCATCACTTTTGCCAGCGGCATGGAGCCCCAGCGTTGCAATGCGTGGATCATTCCGGCAACCGTACCTGGAACCCCCACCGCTGCGTGACTGAAAAGTGATTTTTTATTTATGACATTCCCGGCTGTATCCAGATACATATCACGGCTGGCAGCTGCCGGAGCAGTTTCACGAAAATCCAGCGCGGTTGATCGCCCGGTTTGGGCGTCATGAACCAGCATGAATCCCCCGCCGCCAATATTGCCCGCATTGGGTAACGTTACCGCCAGACCAAAGCCAATCGCCACGGCGGCATCAATCGCATTGCCACCCGCTTTGAGAATGTCCACCCCGATTCTGGAAGCCAGTTTTTGCTCGGTGGCCACCATGCCATGCCGCGCCACGACAGGATGGAATATATCCATATCCCAGTCGTAGATTATTGCGGCTGCGGTAGTTTGTGATACAGACGGGGGGGGCGTTAGCGGAACGGTTGGAATCGTGCTGCATGCCGTCAGCAGAATCAGGGAAATATTGCTTAACAGCAAGAAGAGGTTGCGAATGAGCAAATGGATACTCCTTTTTTAATCCCATGCTGCTCAATGCAGCCGGCAATCCACGCAATGGGATGGCGGGTAGTGGTTAGGATAGACAGCATGCTCTCCCACGAGAAAGCACGCTGCCCGGTAATTCACAATTGTTTGGCTAAGTTGCAGATTTTATAATTTCACAACATGCGTCAAGGAATCTCTAAAAAATGTTAGCGAAGAAACTAGCACAAGGCAAAATTGAATGAGAAAGCGGAGCATACTTGAAGTATGTGAGCATTTTGAGTTCAATTTCAACACCGCAATGCGCCCTTCAGTGAGATATTGAACAGGTTCTAAGTGTTTAG
>NZ_QRCA01000021.1:0-81137 GCF_009833115.1 Nitrosomonas sp. GH22 | reverse complement strand
GCAAAGCCGGATTACGCTGTTGCGCGGAATATCGCCGATACCCTGATGGGGCGACCTGCAAAACCTTGCAGATCGGCTCGACCCCATGGGCGTCGCGGTACTGGTCGATGAACGATCTCAGGATTTGAGTTTGCGGTCGAGCTCCGCCTGAGCGAAAAAAGCACTGGCCAGCTTCAGAATCTCATTCGCCTTGCGCAATTCCTTTACTTCGCGTTCCAGGGCTTTGATGCGGTCGCGCTCTTCACTGGTCACACCGTCTCGCAAGCCGGTATCAGTCTCGTGTTTGCGCACCCATTCAAGCAATGTGTGGGCTGAACAGCCGATCTTCGGCGCAATGGATTCAATCGTCGACCACAGCGAGGGATACTCACTGCGGTGTTCCTGCACCAGACGGACTGCGCGCGCTCTTACTTCGGGGGAATATTTATTTGATTTGTTCATGGCTCCATCTTCTCAGATAGTGGAGCCTCCTCAAAACCCGGGGCGGTTCAAGATCCAGCGCACCGGCCGCCCAGGCAGCGGCGATTTCACCCACGCTATGGCCGGCGACAGCGGATGGTGTCACCCCCTGCTCTCTCAGTAGAAGTGTGACTGCAACCTGAATAGCGAACAGCAGAGGCTGCGCGACAGCTGTGTTACTAAGCCTGGCAAGCTCACTTTCGGATTGCAGCGCCTCAAGCAGAGAAAAATCTGTCAAGGGGCGCATGGCGATATCGATTTCCGTAAGAATTTCTTCAAACCGGGAGGATTCAGTCAGCAGCGCACGCCCCATACCGGCCCACTGCGCGCCGTTACCTGAATAGATAAACGCCACATCACCACTTTGTGGCAGGCTATCCTCAATGAAGATATCCGCTGAAACATTATCCAACGCATATTGCTGCAGCAAATGAATTGTCGATTCAACAGAGCCGGAATGGAGCGCGAGCCGTTTTTCCATACGATCACGCTGATTGACAGCAGCATGTGCCACGTCATAGAAATCCTGCCCGGATTTATCGTGTAACAGATCTGCATAACGACCCACCAGCTCTTTTAGTGCTGTTTCGGAACGGGCTGACAAAAAAAGAGGTGGCAAGGATGCCGGTAGCGGTTCCGTCGTTGCCAGATCACGGCAACGATATTCCTGCAGCAGCACATGCGCATTGGCACCACCAAAGCCGAAGGAATTCACACCGGCAATCAATCAGAGCTCGATTATTCTTTTTCGCCAGTTCCAGATACTCGGTCACCGGCTTCAGATTCAAGCCGAGAAAATCAATATTTGGATTGGGCGTTTCCAGATGAATCTGTGGTGGCAGAGCATGATGCTTGAGCGCCAGAATTGCCTTGATGATTCCTGCCATGCCGGAAGCCGGTTCCATGTGTCCAAGATTGGCCTTGACCGATCCGATTGGCAAAGGTTTTTCGCGCTTTTTGCCATAGACTTCACCAATTGCTGCTGTTTCAACAGGATCTCCCACCGCCGTACCTGTGCCATGCGCTTCGATAAAATCGATGTCTCGTGCTGACAGACTGGTTTTGGCGAGGACGCTCATCATGAGCTCGGATTGTCCATCACGGCTGGGAATGGTAATGCCAGCCTTGCGTGCGCCATCCGTATTGATACCAGTGGCCAGGATCACCGCCTGAATATCGTCGCCCTCTGCAATCGCCTGTTCAAACGGCTTGAGCAGCAAGACTGCCCCGCCTTCGGCACGTACATAACCGCTACCGGAAGCATCGAAAGCCTTACAGCGGCCATCAGCAGACAGCATGGATGCTTTGGTAAAACCAACGAAGGGATAGGGATGCAACAATAAATTAACCCCCCCACCAGCGCAGTGCCCACCTCACCAGTTTGCAGGGCCTGACAAGCATGATGCAATGCAACCAGCGACGATGAACAGGCCGTGTCAACCGCCAGCGAAGGGCCATGCAGATTGAAAACATAGGAAAGACGATTGGCGGCAATGCTGAGCGTGTTGCCGGTCATCATGTGGGGCGAGAGCGACGCCAGATCATCCAGTCCGCGCGTGCCGTAATCCAGGCCGGAAATACCCACATAGACTGCACAATTGGAACCGGACATGGATGAAGGCGGAATACCTGCATTTTCCATGGCCTCCCAGGATAATTCGAGCAGAAGCCGCTGTTGAGGGTCCATCCAGGCTGCTTCGCGCGGAGAAATACCAAAGAAGCCCGCGTCAAATTCATCGATACGCGACAGAACGCCTGCTGAATAAGTAATGCTGCGACCAGGCTCGGAACGTTTGTCATGCTGAAGCTCACTGATCGCCCAACGATCGGGCGGGATACTGGTTACAAGATCACGTTTTTGCTTCAGTGCATTCCAGAAATCTGTTTCGTCACCAAGATCACCAGGAAATCGGAAGCCGATACCAATAATTGCAACCGCTTTTGAGGTCATATCTCCAGATCAATATCCACGCAACCCGCTTCACGTTAACTCAGGGAAGTTCTTCGGATTTATTGCGATCACCATCCCCTTATTGAAACTTGAATCAGTTTGTCGTCATTTGAGAACATGACGGGCGATACTATCTTATCGTCATGAAATGAACAACAGGAAAACCGGTATTATAAATGCCTATATCATATATAAAACAGTCAATCATTGATGAGCATACAGTTACCGGCAAACTTCAGTATTGATTTTTCAGATCATAGCTAAAGCAACAAAAGGTTTATTTAAAAAAAGTAAAAATGATTTTATAAAGATAAAATCTATTGTCTCCAAACAGAGACATAGTAATTTTGCCTGATTGCCAGGCTGCTGGTGAAATTACAGAAAAATCTGGATAACACAGTTGAATCCCGGATTTGGCCGAGAAATGCTGAGGGGCACTCTAAAAATTGGTTGCTCAGGGACAAACGAAGGCAAAGAATCCGCAGAAAATCAGGATGCTGAACACGATGTACATGTACAGCACCATTATTACGATGAAATGAATATGGGCAGACGGACTATCAAACCTGTGAGGCAGATAAATCAAGCGAGAACGCTTGATCAGCCACGCCTTATTTTTGCCGCTATCGTGACAAGATCGTATCAGTGGCTCGTGGCAAGGCTTCCGGGTAATCCCGGCTGGAGTGCAATCCACGACTTTCATGCCGCAGCATGGCGCTGCGAACAATCAGATCTGAAGTACATACGAGATTACGCAGCTCAAGCAAATCGCTGGTTACCCGGAAATTGGAATAGTACTCATCAATTTCCCCGCTCAGCAGTCTGATGCGGTGTTGTGCCCGCTGCAATCGCTTGTTGGTGCGCACGATACCGACATAATTCCACATGAAACGACGCAGCTCATCCCAGTTATGGGAGATAACGACTTCTTCATCCGCATCCGTCACCCGGCTTTCATCCCAGTCAGGCAATGGAAAATCCGGCGCAGGCGAGCGGGTAAGGATATCTTCAACCGCTGAAAGACCGGTTACCAGACATTCCAGTAAAGAGTTACTGGCCAGCCTGTTGGCGCCATGCAGTCCAGTGTGCGCGGTTTCACCAATCGCGTACAGATTATCGAGATCCGTTCTTCCACGCTGATCGATCACAATGCCGCCGCAGGTATAGTGCGCTGCGGGAACTACCGGAATGGGTTCGCGTGTGATATCGATGCCCAGCTCCAGACAGCGCTGATAGATTGTCGGAAAATGCTGCACCAGAAAATCGGCTGACTGGTGCGATATATCCAGAAACACGCAATCCAGTCCACGTTTTTTCATTTCAAAATCGATTGCACGCGCCACGACATCGCGCGGAGCAAGTTCAGCTCGCTCATCGTGTTTAAGCATAAAACGCTCGCCATCGGGCAATTTCAGCACCCCGCCCTCTCCTCTCACTGCTTCAGTGATCAAAAAGGATTTTGCATGCGGGTGATACAGGCAGGTGGGGTGAAACTGGATAAATTCCATGTTGGCAACCCGGCAACCCGCACGCCATCCCATGGCAATACCGTCTCCGGTTGCTACATCCGGATTGGTGGTGTACAGGTAGACCTTGCCTGCCCCGCCAGTAGCCAGAATTGTATTTTGCGCCGCTATCGTACGTACTTTTCCGGCATGAATATCAAGCACATAAGCACCGTAACAGCGATTACTGCCCCGGGCATGAGATAGTTTCTCACTGGTGATCAGATCCACTGCAATATGATGTTCCAGCACGGTAATGTTCGGGTGCTGAGCCGCCTGCCTGGTGAGCGTGAGTTGCACTACCTTACCGGTCGCATCATCAGAATGGATGATACGGCGAACACTATGGCCGCCTTCGCGCGTCAGGTGATAACCGGTTTTATTGTGATCATCGCGTGTAAAATTAACCCCTCGTTCAATCAGCCACCTGACCGCTCGCGGGCCGTTCTCTACAATATGACGTGTCATGGCTTCGTTACACAGCCCCGCACCAGCAATCAGCGTATCGCTGATATGTGCTTCCAGCGAGTCTTCCATCGAAAGTACAGCTGCAATCCCTCCTTGCGCCCAGGCACTAGAACTATCGTAGAGTGTCCGCTTGGTAATCAGCACGACTTTTTGAGTTTCAGCCAGCTTCAGGGCGAGTGTCAGCCCGGCGAGACCGCTGCCGATAATCAGTGCATCGAAACGAGGTGGTTGCATAGATAGCAATAATTACTCAAAAATAATTGAAAGTGAAAATACTTCCTGAAATTACCACACTTTTTGCCAGGATTTCGAATCCATCAAACTGTGCTGGCGTTCCCGTCAGCAAAAATACGCTAGAATACAGACAAAGGTTTCAGGGGAGGCTTAACCGGTCAAAATCCCGACGGATTCAAGAAAAACAATAGCCTGACGTCGGCACTTCCCGTCGTCCAATTTACAGATCTAATACAGGAGAGTTTCAGCATGTCGATGGCGGACCGTGACGGGGTTATCTGGTATGACGGAAAACTGGTTCCGTGGCGCAATGCCACAACACATGTGCTTACCCATACCCTGCATTATGGAATGGGAGTATTCGAAGGATTGCGCGCCTACCAGACACCCCGGGGAACAGCTATTTTCCGCTTGCCTGAGCATACAGAACGCCTGTTCAATTCGGCACATGTTTTCAGAATGAAAATCCCTTTTGATCAGGCCACGCTGACACAGGCGCAACTGGATGTCGTTCGGCAAAATGGATTAGCCTCCGGCTACATCCGCCCGATTGTCTTTTATGGCTCGGAAGCCATGGGACTATCCGCCAAAAATCTGTCTGTCCATATTGCAATCGCTGCCTGGTCATGGGGAACCTATCTGGGTGCCGATGCACTGGAAAACGGCATTCGCGTGAAGACCTCCTCGTTCACCCGGCATCACGTCAATATTAATATGTGTCGCGCCAAATCGGTATCCACCTATACCAATTCCATCCTCGCGCATCAGGAAGTTGCACAGGATGGCTACCAGGAAGCCTTGTTGCTGGATGTAGATGGTTATGTGGCAGAAGGCTCCGGTGAAAATATTTTCATCATCAAGAAAGACAGGATTTACACACCTGATCTGACATCCTGTCTGGAAGGCATCACACGCGCGACGGTCATTCAGTTGGCAGAAGAAGCCGGCATGGAAGTGGTTCAGAAGCGGATTACGCGCGATGAAGTCTATTGCGCGGACGAAGCATTCTTTACCGGCACGGCGGCAGAAATCACACCGATTCGCGAACTGGATTGCCGCACGATTGGCAATGGCAAACGCGGCCCGATTACCGAGCAGTTGCAAACCTCATTTTTTGATTGTGTCAACGGCAAATCAGATAAACATGCTGATTGGCTGCATTACGTTTAATTGTTAAACCAGACGAAATTTCCTATGAGCACTCCTTCTACAGTCACCTATCCGCAAGCAATTGAAATCCATCCGGATGATTTACCACTATACTGCCCAAATCCGGCTATGGATACAATAAGCTGGCATCCACGTGTTTTCCTCGAAATAGAAGCGACCGGCAAAGCCATGTGTCCTTACTGCGGCACACGCTACACCCTGATCGGCACACCGAATCCGGATCATCACGGGTAACACGGGCAAAAGACCGGCTTTCGTATCATTCATTATTTACCCGGATCAAGGAATCATCACTGCATGAATACACTTCCACGCCGCGAAATCTTCAAGGCTTACGACATACGTGGCATCGTAGAAACCGCACTGACTCCGGAAGTAGTGGAACAAATCGGCCATGCCATTGGTTCCGAAGCACGCGCACGTCAGCTGACAGCCATTGCAGTGGGTCGCGATGGCCGTTTATCCGGTCCTCAACTGGTGCAAGCCTTGACGAACGGTATCCGTAAAAGTGGAATTGATGTCATCGATATTGGCATGGTCGCCACCCCGGTGCTGTATTACGCTGCTCACGAACTCTGTCATTATTCTGGGGTAATGGTAACCGGCAGCCACAACCCGCCAGAATACAACGGTCTCAAGATCGTGCTGGGAGGCGAAACGCTGGCAGCCGAGACCATTCAATCATTACGGTCGCGTATTGAGCAAAATAACCTGACGCATGGACAAGGCGGTTATCGCCAACACGACATCATCCCCGCCTATTTGCAACGCATCGTGGAGGATGTCAAGCTGGCTCGGCCAATCAAAATCGTGGTGGACTGCGGCAATGGCGTAACTGGCATTCTGGCGCCAGAACTGTATCGCCGCCTGGGCTGCGAAGTGATCGAGCTGTTTTGTGAAGTGGATGGTACTTTCCCGAATCATCATCCCGATCCTTCAGTCCCGGAGAATTTGCAGGATGTCATCCGTACACTTGCTACTACCGATGCTGAAATTGGTTTTGCCTTTGATGGCGATGGTGACCGGCTGGGCGTCGTCACCAAGGATGGAAGCATCATTTTCCCGGATCGCCAGCTTATGCTGTTTGCTGCCGATGTGTTGTCCAGAAACCCTGGCGGCCAGATCATCTACGATGTCAAATGTACACGCACACTGGCACCGTGGATCACACAACATGGCGGCAAACCCATCATGTGGAAAACGGGGCACTCCTTCATTAAGGCCAGGTTAAAGGAAACAGGCGCACTCCTGGCAGGCGAGATGAGCGGCCATATCTTTTTCCAGGAACGTTGGTACGGATTCGACGATGGCCTATACGCAGGTGCACGTCTGCTGGAATTATTGAGTAAACAAACCGATCCGGAAGCGGTGCTGCATGCCCTGCCCGATACGATCAACACACCTGAATTGCAGATCAGACTCAAGGAAGGAGAAAATCACGCCTTGATTGCGCAACTTCAGCAGGAGGCAAACTTCCCTGAGGCGAATCAGGTGATTACGATTGACGGGCTGCGGGTGGAATACAAGGATGGATTCGGCCTGATCCGGGCATCCAATACCACTCCGGTCGCAGTACTACGTTTCGAGGCTGACAATCAGGATGCGCTGAAACGTATCCAGCAAGATTTTCGCCAAATCATTCTGCAAGCCAGGCCGGATGCAAATCTGCCTTTCTAACCGGGTTCCAGTTACGGACCCGAATACCCTTCCACAATGAAGATCGCGCTTGCCCAGATCAACTGCACGGCAGGCGATTTGAACGGTAACTCACTTAAAATACTGCACGCCTGCCAGCAAGCCAGGGAAGCCGGGACCAGGCTGGTTATCACTCCGGAAATGGCGCTGTGTGGCTCCCTTCCGGAAGACTGGTTGCTGCGCGCAGAGTTTGTACAAGTCTGTCATCAGGCTTTGATGGATCTAGCCACGCAGATACATGACGTAACATTGGTAATCGGGCATCCGCACCGCACGAACGGTAATCTGCTCAATGCTGTTTCCATTATTCGAGATGGTCGCCTGCTTATCACCTATGGTAAAAATCATTTGCTCACCGATCCGTTGCTGGATGAACGCCGTTATTTCACTCCCGGCAACCAGCCTTGTACGTTTGAGTGTGACGGTACACTTTTCGGATTGACCACTTTCTCTGATTATCAGCATCCGGCACACTTGCAGGCTTTGCGTTCCGCTGGCGCGCAGGTTTTACTGACGGTGGGCGCATCACCCTACGCTATTGATGGTCAGGCTGACCGACTCCGAATTGTACGGGCGGGAATTACGCAAACCGGTCTGCCAACTGTTTACACCAACCTAGTCGGCGGACAGGACGAACTGGTTTTCGATGGCGCTTCATTTGCGATGGATCACAGCGGTAAACTCGTTTGTCAGCTAGCGGCTTTCCAGGAAACACTTGGCTTGATTGAGCTTCATAATAATCAACTGATCCCCGGACAATATTCTCCTCTGCCAGATCGGATCGAAAGTGTGTACTCGGCACTACGTCTGGGCTTGCGCGATTTTATTGATAAAAACAGAATCTCCGGAGTATTGATTGGTTTGTCAGGCGGGGTTGATTCAGCGCTGGTATTGGCGATTGCGGTGGATGCGCTTGGAGCAGATCGGGTCAGCAACGTGATGATGCCCTCCCCTTATACAGCCGACATCAGCCTGGAAGATGCGCAAATCATGGCAGGCAATCTGGGTGTGCACTACACTGAAATACCCATTACCGAGCTATTCGAGCAATTCAAACAAACATTACACCCCGAACTGCAAACCTGGCCGACTACCGGCCCCCAAACCACCATGGAGAACCTGCAGGCCCGTATCCGTGGAACCTTGCTGATGGCATTAGCCAATCAATCCGGAAGACTGGTACTGACAACGAGTAACAAATCCGAAACTGCCGTGGGCTACAGCACACTATACGGCGATATGGCTGGTGGGTTTTCGATACTCAAGGATGTCAGCAAAACGCTGGTTTATCAGCTTTGCCACTACCGCAACAGAATTTCACCCATCATCCCGGAGCGCATCCTGCAGCGCCCGCCTTCGGCTGAATTACGTCCCGAACAGACCGATCAGGATAATCTCCCACCGTATACTGTACTGGATGCAATCATTGCAGCCTACGTGGAAAACAACCTGTCACCTGCAGAAATTATTGCCATGAATTATCCGGAGGAAACCGTCCGGCAGGTACTGCACATGATCCATTCCTGCGAGTACAAACGCAGACAGGCAGCTCCCGGCATCCGCATTACCCGACGTGATTTCGGCCCATCATGGCGATTCCCGATCACGTCTGGTTTCCGGCAATGATCAGCCCCAATAATATTTTGGCATTCCTCAATTCAACAGTTGTTACGCGATTTCGTATACAACAGGCGTTATCGTACTTGCGGCTGAAATCACAATCTGCTGTAACACGGGAACAGGAACTCGGTCTGTCAGCGTTCGTCAAACACAGCATGAAACTCCACTACCTTATTATCATTGTGCCCTTGCTGTTTCCAGCCCATATTTTTGGACAGGAGCTGCCTGATCTGGGGGATGTCTCGCAAGCTACGGTAACACCTCACCAGGAGCGGCAAATCGGGATACAGATCATGCGTGAAATCCGCGCCGATGCCAGTTATCTGGATGATCCTGAAATCACTGACTATCTTGCCAGATTGGGCCACCGGCTGATTTCTGCTGCCAGCCAGACAAATTCAGACAATCCATTTGAGTTTTTTGCCATTGATGATTCCTCAATCAATGCTTTTGCGCTTCCCGGCGGATTTGTGGGATTTCATAGCGGCCTGATCACCGCCGCACAAAATGAATCCGAGCTGGCAGGCGTTATGGCACATGAAATTGCACACGTCACCCAAAAACACCTGGCCAGAATGCTCTCCGGGAGCTCATATCTGGGTATCATCGGCTCGATCGCAGCGCTGGCTATTGCGATTCTTGCTTCACGCTCCAATCCCCAAGCTGGCCAGGCAGTGCTGGCCACCGCCCAGGCCAGCGCGATCCAGTCTCAACTGAATTTCACCCGTAAGCATGAAAAGGAAGCAGATCGTGTCGGGTTTGGCATGCTCGTCAAAGCAGGATTCGATCCACATGGCATGTCAACTTTCTTTGAACGCATGCAACACGCCAGTCGTTACTATGAAAACGGGATTCCTTCATACCTCATGACTCACCCGGTTACCCATGAGCGTATCGCTGATATTCAGAATCGCACCCGGGAATTGGGCTACCGGCAGGTTCCGGACAGCCTGGAATTTCATCTGGTACGCGCCAAAATCCGCGCCTCCCGGGGTAACCCGGCTTCAATTGTCAGTGAATTCAAGGCACGTCTGCAGGATAAACGCTATATTAACGAAATTGCCGAGCGATATGGCCTGATTCAGGCGTTATTACGTGCCAAGCAATTCAAACAGGCAGATGAGGAGTTAAATACACTTTACCGGACTATCCAATCCGATTCTTCTGCGCAGCCCCTAAGAAATCACCGCTTGGGAAAACCCATCCAGGTGGAAGGTGATTATCTGCAATCGGCTGCTATGATTGAAACGCTTGCTGCACGCGTTAAGTTTGCTGACGGACAAATCGACGATGCGTTCAAACTGTACCAGGCTGCACTACAATCTTTCCCACATTATCGTGCGCTTGTTTATGATTATGTTGATGCACTACTGGAACACAAAGATGCGCAGACCGCGCTGAATTTCATCAATGAGCAATCCCGTTTCATTCATGATGATATCCGGCTTTACCGGCTGACGGCACAATGTCATGCTGCGCTGGGAAACGCCCTGTTGCAACATCAGGCTGAAGCTGAAGCGCTGATCCGCGAGGGAAATCTCCGGGCAGCAATCGAACAACTCCAGGTTGCGCTACGCTATAAGCACGACAATTTTTACCAATTATCCAGCGTGGAGGCCCGCTTGCGTCAAATCAAGGAGTTCGTGGCCGCCGAAGAGAAAAACAAATAAGCACCTTTCAATGATTTGCATCTTCTGTTAAAACCCAGTCATCTGATATTTCTCATACGATAAAAAATATTGCCCCCTATGTTCAGTTCACGCGGAAGAATTATCCTTTTCCTGATCATCCTGCTCGCCGCTACACTCTATGGATATTTTTCGCTCCGGGATGAATCTGGCAATGTACGTTACAAAACACATGTTGTTGATCATGGAGATATTGCGCGCACGATTTCTGCCAACGGCACGCTCACCCCACTGGAACTAGTCGAGGTTGGCACACAGATTTCCGGCAGAGTGATCCAGCTGTTTGCAGATTTCAATGATGAGGTGAAAACCGGCCAAATCCTGGCAAAACTGGATCCCGCATTGCTTGATGCACAACTACAACAATCCGAAGCCAACCTAAAAAGTGCACAGACCGCATTATCCGTGGCCATCAATAAAGATAGGCGCAGCCGTAATCTGGTTGAAAGAGGTTTCATCTCCAGAGAAGCGATGGATGAATCAAAAGAACTGCTCGATTCGGCGCGGGCACAGGTGGTCGTCAATCAGGCGCAGATTGCCCGTGACCGTACCAATCTGGATTACAGCATCATCCGCTCTCCCGTTTCCGGTGTTGTCATTGCCCGTAACGTCAATATTGGACAAACCGTTGCCGCTAACTTCCAGACACCTATTCTGTTCCAGATTGCCCGTGACCTGAAACAGATGCAAATTGAAATCAGCGTAGTGGAAGCGGACATTGGCCAGATTCACGATGGCCAGACCATGGTATTCACGGTGGATGCCTTCCAGGATCGTGAATTCTCTGCTGTGGTCAAACAAATACGGCTCAATCCCACCATCCAGGAAAATGTGGTGACTTACAGCGTTATTGCGACAGTCATCAATGAAGATGGCAGCCTGCTGCCTGGCATGACCGCCAATGTACGTTTTATCGTCAATGAAAAATCCGGTGTACTGCGTGTACCCAATGCCGCTCTGCGTTATAAACCCAGTCGAAAGGAATTTGCCAAACCCACTGACACACAGCCTGGCCAGCGGTTGCTCTACCGGCTGGAAAACAACCGGCCAGTACCGGTCAAAGTGGCAACAGGCATTACAGATGGCAGCTTCACTGAAATTCTTTCAGATGAGCTCCACGCGAATGACGAACTAATCACCGAGGAAATTGACGACAGCAAACAGGATAAATCGGGCAGTAGCAACTTCAAGTTCAGAATGTTCTGATGAGCCAGCGATGATGTTTGCAGATCATTCCCACGGCCGGACGGGTGAACCGCTGATAGAGGTGGAAAAACTCTCCAAGATTTACTATCTGGGCAATCCCGCTGATTCATCCCTAAGTCTGCAAGTGTTGTTTGATGTCAGCTTAACAATACAACGCGGGGAATTTGTGGCGATCATGGGGCATTCCGGCTCCGGAAAATCCACCTTGATGAACATACTCGGTTGCCTGGATACTCCCACCAGCGGCCACTACCGACTGGCGGGACGTGATGTATCAGCACTTTCCGGTAATCAGCTGGCCAGCGTCCGCAACCAACTGATCGGCTTCGTTTTCCAGGGATTCAATTTGCTCAGGCGCATGACCGCGCTGGACAACGTGGCCATCCCGTTACTGTACGCCGGACGCAGCCGTGCTGAAAGTCGTGAGCGAGCAATGTCATTACTGCAGCAAACCGGGCTTGGCAATTTTGTTACACACCAGCCCAACCAGCTTTCCGGGGGACAACAACAACGTGTTGCCATCAGCCGTGCGCTAGTTAACCAGCCACAGCTTATTCTTGCCGACGAACCTACTGGTAATCTGGACACACAAACCAGCTATGAAATCATGCAATTACTTGATCGCCTCAACCGTGAAGAAGGCATGACCATCATTATCGTTACCCATGAAGAGGATATCGCTGCCTGGACACAGCGCCTGATCCGGCTCAAGGATGGACGTATCATTGAAGATCGTCCAATGGAAAAATTTGCTGCCTCCCCCGCTGCCTCATCATGAATTTACTGACCATCATCGGTGAAGCCATGCGGGCACTGCAGACCAACCGCCTGCGCACCGCCCTCACTATGCTTGGCATGATCATCGGCGTAGCTGCAGTGGTACTCATGCTTGCCGTAGGACAAGGCGCACAAACCAGCATCAACAGTGCCATCGCTTCAATGGGCAGCCATTTGCTGATCATCATGCCGGGCGCGACTTCTTCTGGCGGCGTGCGCTGGGGCATCGGCAGCGTTAAAACGCTGACAGTGCAGGATGCGCAAGCCATTGCAGAATTACCCATGATTGATGCAACTGCCCCGATTATTTCGGGTGCAGCACAACTTAACTACAATGCAAATAACTGGAGCACCATCTTGACAGGTGTTACGCCGGATTATTTTTCCATTAACAACTGGGAAATTGCCAGCGGCACCATCTTTTCCGAAGGAGATTTACGCTCCGGCGCACGTATGGCTGTTCTGGGGCAGATCACCGCAACCAGCCTGTTTGGTGATGAAGATCCGGTGGGAAAAGTCATCCGGATTACCAATCGGCCATTCACGGTTGTCGGTGTACTGGCTGCCAAAGGCCAAAGTTTGTCAGGACGCGATCAGGATGACAACGTATTCATTCCACTCACTACCGCGCAGCGACAGATCATTGGCAACCAGTTTCCCGGCTCCATCAATTTTATGATGGTTCGTGCAAAATCGGAGAACGACATGGAAGCTGCCGAAGCAGAGATCACGCATCTGCTCCGTCAGCGCCACCGCATCAGCAACCACATGGAAAATGATTTTACTGTTCGCAACCTGACCGCACTGGCCTCTGTAGCAAGCAACACCGCCAAGATCATGGGTTGGATGCTGGGTGCAATTGCATCCGTCTCACTACTGGTCGGTGGGATCGGCATCATGAATATCATGCTGGTCTCCGTTACAGAACGTACTCGTGAAATCGGAATACGCATGGCAATAGGAGCCAATCAGCGCATGATTCTTACCCAATTCCTGCTGGAATCACTGATGATCTGTACGCTGGGTGGGCTGACTGGAATCGCCCTGGGAATTGGTGGCGCGTGGCTCGCCAGCCAGCTTGCCGGGATTGACATTGTCATTACATCCGGGACAATTGCTCTGGCCTTCTCATTTGCCTCTATCACCGGTGTTTTCTTCGGCCTCTATCCCGCCCGGAAAGCCGCCGCACTCAAACCCGTGGAAGCCTTACGCCACGAATAATCCCGGATTCTCTATCCAGCTGGAAAAACACGGGATGCAAATTGCCGGGAACGGAGCACGAGCTTTGGAAAAAATTTGATTTGGGTTATGTTCCCATAACAACCGATAAATTTCAGTTGGATGGAAATATCGCATTAGATGGCACTATTAAATATGATCTTGAAGCGCAAATTTACCACTTGAGTCCACTGGATTTTAGCGCAGACATATAACCTGACATACTGAAACAGTATCGCTAAAAAAGAGAGTGGTTGCAGGTCATGAGAACTGAGATCAAAGGTGAAGTGAATGCCAGCAATATTTCTCGACCCCATTCCACTGGCAGATGGTGAAATCACTATCACCCCACCAAGCATTACTGAACTGCTGAAAACACTGGAGCAAGATCCAGAGCAAGTATCACTAAAAAGCCTGAATGCCCATGCGAAATTCAGCAACGATAACATGTGCGACCATATGGGATACAGCACTTAAACAATAATAAGCGGACAGCAATAGTATTTATTAAGGGTAAGATGAGTGGTATGGGTGAGAAATCAGAGCAAATATCAAAATCAGCCCGTTCAACAGATCCCCAAGAGCAAGAGTCTGTTGCTCTTGCATCGCAGTGTGTTGGCGAGGGGCGTGTACTCAAGATTCGCGGGGGGGTAGTGGATGTCTTTTTTACAGAGCATATTCCACGTATCCACGACTTGGTTTATGCCGGCGATTTAGCGATGGAAGTTGCTGCTCTGTTAGATCAAGGTACCGTACGCTGTATAGCGTTAACACCAGTGCGCGGTCTTGGTTTAGGTATGCCGGTACACGCAACCGGAGCACCGATTCAAGTGCCAGTTGGTGAAGCGGTACTGGGACGTATGCTCAATGTCTTTGGCGAACCCATTGATGGAAAACCCGCACCCAATGCTACAATTTCTCGTTCCATCCACCAAGCCCCGCCAGTATTAGAAGAGCGTGTGGTGCACAGCACCATCCTTGAAACCGGGATTAAAGCCATTGATTTACTCTCACCAATTGAGCGTGGTGGTAAAACAGGATTATTTGGTGGCGCTGGAGTGGGCAAAACGGTTTTGATTACTGAGCTAATTAATAACACCGCGCAACATCACAAAGGCGTCAGTCTGTTTTGTGGGATTGGAGAGCGCTCGCGTGAAGCAGAAGAGCTGTACCGAGAAATGGGCGAAGCTGGCGTGCGCGATAAAACCGTGATGCTATTTGGGCAGATGAGTGAAGCTCCCGGCGTACGTTTTTTAGTCGGTAAAACAGCACTGACCATGGCTGAGTATTTTCGCGATGATCTAGGGCAGGATGTGTTGCTGCTTATCGATAACGTGTTTCGCTTTGTGCAGGCGGGCTCTGAAGTTTCAGGTTTATTAGGACGGATGCCATCACGGGTGGGTTATCAGCCAACCTTGGCCACTGAGTTGGCTTCGTTGCAAGAGCGTATTACCTCGACCCGTAAAGGTGCGATTACCTCGATTCAAGCGGTGTACGTGCCGGCAGATGACTTTACTGACCCCGCCGCGGCGCATATTTTCTCGCATCTGTCAGCTTCAGTAGTGTTGTCGCGTAAGCGTGCCAGTGAGGGCTTGTATCCGGCAGTTGACCCGTTAGCCTCCACCTCAGTGATGTTAACCCCAGCGGTAGTGGGTCAGCGCCATTATGATATTGCCCGCGCTGTACGCCGCACCCTTGCTGAATATGAAGAGCTACGTGACATTATTGCCATGTTAGGTTTAGAGGAGTTATCCGCAGCAGATCGCACGGTGGTGGCTCGAGCACGCCGTCTTGAGCGTTTTTTAACCCAGCCGTTCTTTTCTGCTGAGTCTTTTAGCGGTGAGATAGGCGCACGGGTCTCGGTTGCCGAGACCTTAGCCGGGTGTGAAAGAATCTTGCAGCAAACCAAATTTGCCGATGATGAAATAGATTATTACATGATTGGTGCTTTGCCCGAGCAGAAGACTGCAGTATGAGCCAGGCTGAAGTGATGCATGTTAATCTACATTTGCCAACACGCTTGCTGTTTGGCTGTGAAGCTAAGCAAGTATTTGCTGAAGCTGAAAACGGTGCTTTTGCCATGCTGCCCAATCACACTGATTTTGTTGCTGCTTTGCTGCCATCGGTATTGGTGATTACCGATGCTGAGGGCGTGGAGCTGTTTTTTGGTATTGATCAAGGCGTACTGGTGAAACATGGCCATCAGGTTGATATTGCCGTACGTCGTGCTGTGCAAAGCGAGGATTTGGTCAATTTAAATAACATTATTCAAACCACCTTTATTGAGGTGGATGAAAATGAACGGGTGGCGCGCACGGCCTTATCGCGCCTTGAGGCCGGTATTGTGCGGCGTTTCAGTGATTTACGGAAACCTTTAACATGACAGAAAAAAATGATGCCTCCGCGGCCATTCGTCGTCATGCTGAACGCATGCAGCAGAAACGTAAAGCACCAAAATATAGCCCCTTAAGCGGTCTGGGTGTATTTGGAGTGATTGGTTGGTCAGTCGCCATTCCTACCGTTGGTGGCGCTTTTCTGGGAATGTGGTTAGATCGTGTCGTACCGCAAAGTTTTTCCTGGCCCATTGCCTTAATACTCGGTGGTGTTGTCGTCGGGGCAATGGTGGCTTGGAACTGGATTGATAAAACCCGTGATAAATAACTGACAGCGTATTTGTTTGTCAGCGAAGTAGCAGGGAGAGATAAAGTGATTGATATAGATGGCAGCGCAATATTGCTTGGCTTTGTGGTTGGTCTACCCGTAAGTGCGTTGTTTTTTATGGGTTTAAATTGGGGAATACGTTTGGCCTTAGCTTCAGCGTATCCAGGTCGTTTGTTAATGCTAAGTTTTTTTTGTCGCTTAGTGGTGTTGCTGGCAGTGGGATTGGGCTTAATCGTGCTGATCCAAACACTGTGGTCATTAGCTGGTTATATGTTGGCTTTTGTACTGATGCGCGTCCTGGCAGTGGTACGAGCGCAGTTGACACACAGCGTCACCTGATCAAAATACGAAGGTATAAAAATGCAGCTCACACCAGACCAAACGGTAGTGTTTACTTTAGGACAGTGGCAGGTTAACGCCACTATCGTTAATACTTGGATTGTGATGATACTGTTGGCTGGCATTTCGATGCTGGTGGCTCGCAATCTACGTGCTGACAAAGCACCTGGGCGCTGGCGCAGTGCTTTAGAACTGATTGTCACTATGATTCAAGGACAAATTGAAGAGGTAACCCGCAGCAGTGCACGGCATGTATTGTATTTTGCCGGTACTTTATTTCTCTTTATAGCTGCGTCCAATGTGCTAACAGTTATTCCAGGCTTTGTTCCGCCCACTTCATCGTTATCAACTACGGTTGCGCTAACCTTGTCGGTGTTAGTAGCGATTCCTTTGTTTGGAATTGCCAAGGGGGGGGTGCACCAATACTTGCGCAAATTTATTGAACCATCGATGATTATGCTGCCATTTAATATCATTGGTGAATTTTCTCGAGGCGTATCTTTAGCGATCCGTCTGTATGGAAACGTGATGAGCGGTGTGGTGATTGCAGCTATTTTACTCAGTATTGCACCATTCTTTTTTCCTGTGGTAATGGATATGCTGGGCCTGCTAACCGGCTTTATTCAGGCCTACATCTTTGCCATTTTAGCCACTGTGTATATTTCATCTGCCATGGCAGATCCTCCCCTGGATACATCTGATAAGGATAAATAATCATGACTGATCTTGCACTGATTGCCGCTATTTCTATTTTTACTGCTGGCCTAACCATCGCGATTGGCTCGCTAGGGCCCGCGCTAGGTGAAGGACGTGCGGCGGCTGCAGCGATTGCTGCAATTGCTCAACAGCCTGATGCTGCACCGACCTTATCACGTACGCTGTTCGTTAGCTTGGCGATGATTGAATCAACCGCAATTTATTGTTTTGTGGTGGCGATGATTCTTATTTTTGCCAATCCGTTTTGGGATGCAATGCAGGCGGTAGCAGGAGGTTAATGTCTGATGTCCATTGACTGGATAACAGTACTGGCACAAATTGCTAATTTTTTAGTCTTGTTGTGGCTGCTCAAACGTTTTCTCTATCGTCCTATTTTAGATGGTATCGACGCCCGTGAAGCTGAAATAGCCAAGCGTATGGCTGATGCAGAACTTGCGCAGCAAGAAGCGAAAGCTGCAGAAAGGCAATATATTAAGCAGCGCGCGCAGCTGGTATCTGAGCAGGACGCCTTGCTGGAAAAAGCATTACAAGCTACCGAGAAAAAGCGCGATGGCTTATTATCTGATGCACGTACTCAGTTGCAGCAAGAGCAGCAGAATTGGCGTAAGTATCTTGAGCATGAGCGTCAGGCGTTTAATCAGCGTTTGCAACAAACCGGCGCTGACGCACTGTTGCGACTGACCCGTAAAGCACTACATGATCTGGCCGATGAACACTTAGAAGATGCGATTGTTCGGCATATTGGTCAGCGATTAAAGCCGATTGCTGCTGAATTGGTGCAAGCTGCGGCAGGCAGTCAGCAAGCGCAGGTTATCACCCGTGATGCATTACCGGCCGCCACGCAAGCGTTATTACAGAAAGAAGTGCAGCAATGGCTGCCTGACGTCACTTTAAGTTTCGCTACCGATCCACAGCAGTCACCCGGCGTAATCATGCAAGTGGGCGGCGCGCAAGTAGCGTGGACGACGGACAGCTATATGGATGAATTAGCCGAATTGTTAACCCAGCATACTTCTAGTGTTGCTGCTGTGCACTTAACCGCTGATGGCCGCTAAGGAGGAATTGAAGTGAGTGTACTTGACGATGTCACTGAGCAGCAGTTTGAGCAAAACTTTAACGATTGGTTAGACAGTCTCAGCACAGGTGCCACACCCACGCCGGTACTCACCGAAACCGGCACAGTGACCGAGGTGGCGGATGGTGTGGCCATCGTCTCAGGTCTGGCGCGCGCCTTAGCTGATGAGTTACTGGTATTTGCCAGCGGTGTGCAAGGTATTGTGCTCGACTTGGAACCGGGTCGCTTAGGGATTATTTTACTGGGCCCGTCTGAACAGATCCACTTAGGCGAGATGGTGTATCGCACTCGTAAAGTGGTCAGTGTGCCAGTGGGCTCGGCGTTACTTGGGCGCGTAATCGATGCTATGGGCCGTCCACGTGATACCTTAGGACCGATTGATGCGATAGCTGAGCATCCCATTGAAGCGGAAGCGCCGAGTATTCTAAATCGCACCCAGATTTTCAGACCCTTAGCCACGGGATTAAAGGCTATTGATGCGGCGATCCCAGTGGGTTTAGGCCAGCGTGAATTGATTATTGGCGATCGCCAGACTGGTAAAACTTCTATCGCTATCGACACTATGCTGAATCAGGCACGTTCGGATGTGCTTTGTATTTACTGCGCAGTGGGGCAACGCGGTGATGCTGTCGCACGGGTGATTCGTGCGCTCAAAGACGGCGAAATACTGCAGCGCTGCATTGTGATGAGTGCCGGTGATGAAGAAGCTCCAGGGCTGTCCTATATTGCGCCCTATGCGGCTATGACTATGGCGGAATATTTCTCGGCACAGGGCCAAGATGTATTGGTGATCTTTGATGATATGACTCATCATGCGCGCTCTTATCGCGAATTATCGTTATTGCTGCGTCGACCACCAGGACGTGAAGCCTTTCCTGGGGATATTTTCTATGTGCATGCGCGCCTTTTAGAGCGCGCTGGACAATTTGGCGCCGACATCGGTGGCGGATCGATTACCACTTTGCCCGTGGTAGAAACGCAGGCCGGAAACCTCTCGGCTTATATTCCTACTAACCTCATTTCGATTACTGATGGGCAGATTTATTTATCGCCACAGTTAGTACGTAAAAACCAATTCCCCGCAGTAGATTTAGGCCTGTCCGTGTCACGGGTTGGTAGTAAAGCGCAGAACCGTACCTTGCGTGGAGTGTCAGGCAACCTGCGGGTGACCCTCTCACAATTTGAAGAGTTGGAAGATTTTGCCCGTTTTGGTACACGGCTCGATGATGTTACCCGTGCACGTTTGGCACGTGGTTCTGCGGTGCGTACCGCCTTACGTCAAGCTGAGCGTGACCCGATGTCTGCCCTTGAACAGCTGGCGGTGTTGATCGCAGCGATGGAAGGCTTATTTGATCAGTTTAGTGAGCAAAAAATTAATGATGCTATGCGTTTAGTGCGTGATGCCGCCCAACAACAGCTGGCTGTGATTGAACAACGTATTATTGATAACCAAACCCTACAGGATGACGATCACACACTGATTGTTAATTGCGCGCAAAAAGCTTTAAGCATATTCGATCTGCCAGCAACGAATACAAAGTAGTGAGATGGCACAAACTCTAGAGCATCTATCGCGAAAAAATAATACCCTAACCAGTATCAGAGGTATTGTGCATACGATGAAAACCCTATCAGCAATTAATGCTGCACCCTATGAGCAGGCAGCGCAATCGATTGAAGCCTATCATCAAACGATATTGCAAGGTTTTGCTGCTTTTATTTATCGTACTGGTGGCGCCAGTTTGCTCACTGAAGCAACCCAGCCTAACAAGCGGCTACTGGTAGCGTTTGGCTCCGATCATGGCTTGTGTGGTAATTACAATGAGCTACTAGCCGATACGGTAACGGAGTACAGCAAAAATCAGCCGATGGTAAAACAACATATTCTCTGTATTGGCTCACGTATGAGCAATGCCTTGCTAGAGCAAAAACTCACCCCAGATGTGGTGTTAATGCCACCTGCATCAGCAGATGGTATAGGTCGTTTAGCCGGCGATATTGTCACGCATATTGAACGCTTGGGCCGTGGTCAACCTTTAGCCAATCTAGTGGTAACTTTGATTTACACCCAACGCGCTAAACATGGCTATCAAGAATCTGTGACACGCGCTTTATTGCCACTGGATAAAAGCCTATTACAACCTGAGCGGCGCTGGCATTCGCGTTCACTGCCGGATTACAGTATGGCGGCCGATGCTTTGTTGTCATCACTGGTACGTAATCATGTATTTGCCAGTGTGTTCCGCGCCTCTGCCGAAGCTATGGTTACCGAGAATGCGACCCGGCTAGCCTTAATGCAACAAGCCGAACAGTCAGTGGACGAGCAGCTAGAAGAGGTGCAGCAAGAAATGAGCAACGTGCGCCAAGATGAAATTACCAATGAGTTAATGGATATCGTGATTGGCCATTTAGCTTAATCAGTGCGCCCTAGCCATAATCAGCTAGAGTTGATATCTGCAGCGCAGTCTGGCTTACGCCAACATCCCGCCCCATCCACAGTTAGGGGTAGCACCGATGGTGTAACTTGACGCATCGCTGGCTAGATACAGCACCGCACCAGCCATTTCACTGGGATCAGTCACGTGATTCAGCGAGATACGAGACAACTAAACTGCTTACGAAGCTGCGCAAGGATTAGTTATCCTCCTTTAGAAGCTTGATATAGAAATCACAGAAGCAGGCCGAGCCTTCTGCTTGCGCTTCTATCCCAGCAAAAACATCCCCTTTTATAACATCCCAAGCAGAGACTTATTTTGCATTTTTGAGCGAAGCGACAGAAAAACAAATCCTGCTGGCTTGGCTTGTTAGGTGTTTTTATCTGAATGAATCCATTTTGTGGTTAATCCAGGGCCTGTGCCCTCCTCCACCTGGGACAATTTTTTTTACATACCGACTCAACGGATTACCACGTTACAATAAAATGTACGATATCAGCCAGCTGCACGCTTGATGGCGATTAATCAAAAATTGCCTGATCCCACTGGAAAAAAATGGTCAGCATGAAATAATGGTCAATGTAATTGGAGTAATGATCCCAGCTTGTGTATTACACCTGCTGTTTCAGTAATTTTTGCAAGAAACCACGCCTACAAAATCAGATTTGATTTTTGAGCTCGATACAAACCCCGAATCTGACAAACACCTGGAGTAATTATTGACAACATCTGGAAACTCAATAAATAAACCAGATCATTCCGCTCACACCCCCATGATGCAGCAGTACCTGCGTATCAAAACACAGCATACCGACAAGCTGCTGTTTTACCGCATGGGGGACTTTTATGAGCTGTTTTATGAAGATGCCGAAAAAGCAGCCAGGTTGCTGGATATTACATTGACTCACCGTGGCTCCTCCGCCGGGGAGCCAATCAAAATGGCAGGTGTGCCATTTCATGCGGCGGATCAATATCTGGCTAAATTGGTAAAACTGGGTGAATCCATTGCTATATGTGAACAGATCGGCGATCCCGCTACCAGCAAGGGGCCGGTAGAACGTCAGGTTGTTCGCATCATCACCCCTGGCACCCTGACTGATGCCGGGTTGCTGGAAGAACGTGGCAACAGTATTGTGTTGACACTGGCACTGCATCACGGCGTGATTGGTCTAGCTTGGCTCAACCTGGCAGCCGGGGATATGCGCGTACTGGAAACCTCTCCGGATAATCTGGCTAGCGAGCTGGAGCGCTTGCATCCATCAGAAATTTTGCTACCGGAATCACTTGCTCTGCCTGTGATATTAAACAGTTTTACCGCCCCCAAACGCCTGCCGGATTGGCAATTTGATTATGAGCATGCTGTGCAGCAGCTTACCCGGCAATTCGGTACCCGTGATCTGAATGCCTTTGGTTGTGAAGAGTTGCGTGCCGCAATCATGGCAGCCGGTGCGTTATTTGAATATGTCAGGCTGACGCAGCACACTGCAACCGATGAATCAGCAACACAGGTACTTGGTCATTTGCAAATATTACGGGTGGAACGGCCAGAGACCTATTTGCGTATGGATGCCGCTACCCGCCGTAATCTTGAAATTACGCTGACATTACGTGGAGAAGAAGCCCCCACGCTATCATCCCTGCTGGATATCTGCGCAACCAGCATGGGTAGCCGGTTGTTGCGGCATTGGCTGCATCACCCGCTACGCAATCGTATCACCCTGCAGCAGCGACTGGATGCCGTTTCTGACTTGATTGGAGCAAAGCCGGGAATCCTCTATGCGGGTATCCGGGAGCGTCTCAAACATATCGCTGATATCGAACGTATCACCAGCCGAATTGCCTTAAGAACAGCCAGACCTCGTGATTTATCCGGTTTACGCGACAGCCTGACGGCACTTCCTGAAATTATCAAACTGATTACAACCTCAACAGCTATTGCCGTTCATCGTTTTGTCCCGGCCATGGTGCCAGATACTACACTCACACAACTGCTCGTTCACGCGCTGCAACCCGTGCCCGGCGCAGTAATTCGTGAAGGAGGCGTCATCGCTGACGGCTATGATGCTGAACTGGACGAATTACGCGCTTTACAGAAGAATTGTGGTGAATTCCTGTTGCAACTGGAAGCACGGGAACGCGAGCGTACCGGTATTCCAACCCTTAAGGTGGAATATAACCGGGTACATGGTTTTTATATCGAGGTAACCCGCATCCATGGCGAAAAAATCCCCGCTGACTACCGCCGCAGACAAACCTTGAAAAATGCGGAACGCTATAGCATCCCCGAGTTGCAGGCATTTGAGAACAAGACACTAACTGCGCGTGAACAGGCATTGGCACAGGAAAAGAAACTGTACGAGCAGTTACTGGAACAACTGGCAGATTTCATCATTCCCTTACAGGAAATTGCCCGCTCTGTTGCTGAACTGGATGTTCTGTGTGCTTTTGCTGAACGTGCAGATTTGTTTGGTTATACCAAACCGGTATTTACTGATGATCCTGCTTTGGATATCGAAGCTGGGCGGCATCCGGTAGTGGAAAATCAAATAGAACAATACATTGCCAATGATATACAGCTGGGTGCTGTCACGCGGGAAGGACGGCAGATGCTGATCATCACCGGCCCAAACATGGGCGGGAAATCTACCTACATGCGACAAACAGCGCTAATTATTCTGCTGGCGCATTGCGGTAGCTTTGTTCCAGCCGGGAGCGCCCGTATTGGCCCCATTGATCAGATTTTTACCCGGATTGGTGCAGCTGACGATCTGGCAGGGGGACGTTCCACCTTCATGGTAGAAATGACGGAAGCCGCCAGTATTTTACGCAATGCAACCGCACAAAGCCTGGTGTTGGTGGATGAAATTGGCCGGGGAACTTCAACTTTTGACGGGCTTGCATTGGCTTTTGCCATCGCCCGCCACTTGCTGACTCAGAATCAGAGCTATACCTTGTTTGCCACGCACTACTTTGAACTGACCCGACTAGCAGAAGAATTTCCGCAGGCAATTAATGTACATGTCACCGCAGTGGAGCACAAGAGACGTATTGTCTTTCTTCACCGGATAGAGGAAGGATCTGCCAGCCGGAGTTATGGGCTGCATGTTGCCGCACTGGCAGGTGTACCGGATAAAGTTATCCGAAATGCCGGAAAGATTCTGGCACAACTGGAGCAGGAAGCACTCAGCAAGAGTCCTCAGCAGACATTATTTGAAACAATTGAGGAAAACGAGGAAGCTGCTCCTGCTTCCGTGCATCCGGTACTCGATTACCTTGAGCAACTTCACCCGGATGAGCTGACTCCCCGGGAGGCACTGGAACAGCTTTACCTCATTAAATCAATGGCCAATCGGATAAAATAATTAACAGGATGGTGAAAAATGCTGGTGAGATCGTCTAATGTTCATGGCCGTGCGGCCCGTGTACATGCCCGTGAGATAATTCTTCTTCCGTTGCCGGGCGTACTTCCGTAACTGTGCATTCAAACTGAAATGCCATACCAGCGTAGGGATGATTACCATCCACTACCACGACATCATCAGTGATCTCTCTCACTGTATAGATATAAAAATCATCAGAATCTTCCTCACCCCCCTCAAACTGCATCCCGACCGTGATTTCTTCCGGGAACGCACTACGTGGCTCAACGCGCATCAGTTCCTCATCATATTCTCCAAAAGCATCATCCGGTTCCATTTGCAGGGATAAGGTCACCCCGGTTTCTTTTTCATGCAGCGCTTCTTCCACTACTGGAAATATTCCATCATAACCACCATGCAAGTAGCTGATGGGTTCATCAGTTTCTTCCATCAGATTTCCTTCCTGATCGGTCATTTTATAGTGGAGTGATACCACCGTATTTTTTACTATGCGCATGCTTCCTCTGCCTGAATCAGGCTTCCTTGTAGTTGGTTACCTCGAAAAACCTATAAATTCTGAAGAGATTTGTATGTAACACATTGAGTTTACGATCAATGGATTTTCAAAAACAGGGTTTTTCGAGGTAACCAGTTGATAAAATTTGTTTAAAATCACACCGTTGATTTCTCGGCACACGGCGCGAAACTTTTGCGATGAGTAGCTGTTATTCCATGCAAACGAATTGCGTCCAAGTGCACTCTGGTGGGATAGCCTTTATGTCGATCAAAACCATAAATCGGGTAAATCTCGTGTAGCCGTAACATTTCTGCATCCCTCGCAGTTTTGGCAAGAATTGAGGCTGCCGAAATCTCAGCTACCAGACTATCTCCTCTAATAACTGCCTGCACTTCATAATCCAGTTGTGGTACATGGGTGCCATCTACCAGAATTAGTGCATTAGACACCGGCATTAATTCAATGACTGCTCTTCGCATTGCGAGCATGCTGGCTTGTAAAATATTCAGCCGATCAATCTCCTCCACTGAGGCTGAAGCAATTGCCCATGCGCGAGCATGCTGTTTTATTTGTTCGGCCAAACTGGCCCGCCGTTTTTCACTTAACCGTTTGGAATCCGCCAGTCCATTGATAACGTAACAAGAATCCAGCACAACACACGCAGCATAGACCGGACCAGCTAGCGGCCCCCTACCAGCTTCATCCACCCCGTAGATAGCTTTTCCTTCCGGATGGATCCATTCTCGAACGACGACACCAGAAGTCTTGATTTCTAACCTCCCTGCTAACCGAATCAGATGGCCCGAGCAGTACACATCAGCTGAGCTTCGGTGACAAGCTGGCCATCCACTTCTGCACAGGCTGAATATTTCCAAATTCCTTTCAGCTGACGGGTGATTTCAACCTTTAATACCAGCTGATCACCCGCGATAACCGGCTTTTTGAATCGTACTCCGTCGATACCCACGAAGTAATACACCTGTCCGGCATCTTTTTCCATATTTTCTGATCGAATCGTCAGCAAGGCAGCTGCCTGCGCCAGTGCTTCAACAATCAATACTCCCGGCATCACCGGATGATGCGGAAAATGTCCGGAAAAATAAGGTTCATTGATAGAAACATTCTTGTATGCGTGAATCCGCTTGCCCAACTCAAGTGAAACCACCCGATCAACCAGAATCAGTGGATAACGATGCGGCAAGTATTTCAGTATTTCATGGATATCCATCACAGCCATTCTATCTCTCTGTTATACAAATTTTTATATATTTATTGTTTCCTGGAAGTCGGTTCCTGTGCGTTTAATGCCTTGATCACCTGGTCAGTAATATCAATACGCGCACTTCGGTAGACTGAATCTTGCAGCTGCAGGATCAGATCATAATCCTGTTGCTCCGCGAGCTCTTTGATCACCTTGTTGGTACGTTCCAGAATCAGGCTGTACTCTTCATTTTGGCGCAAACTCAAATCTTCCCGCATCTGCTGCTGTGTACGTTGGTAACGTCGGCTGAGTCCAGCCAGTTCCCGCTCCTTCAAGCGCCGTTCCTCTTCATTGACAAAGTCAATATTTTTTTCCAGCTCCTGCTGTAAAGCTCTGATCTGCACGGAAAGCTCCCTGATACGTGCATCACGCGCCTGAAATTCATTTTCTATCTTTTTCTGCGCAGCTACGGCGGGCATTGATTCCCGCAACACTCTCTCGGTATTGACAACGCCGATCTTGATCTCCCCAGCAAACAGATAAGGTGACAAAATCAGCACTGCCAAAAAAATGAATATTTTTACAAACCGAACAGCAGTTATCTGGCTGTATCTATTCAATGAATCTTTCATTTTCTTTCAATACAATTTTTCAGATTCAGAAAGTCTGTCCAAACTGGAACTGGAAACGTTGCAATTTGTCGCCTGGTTTATCATTAAGTGGCTGGGCGACACTGAACTTCAGCGGCCCCATGGGAGAAATCCAGGTTGCAGCTAACCCGGCAGAATAACGAAAATCATCAAACCCCAGTCCGGAAAATGAATTAATAATTGTACCGCCATCGGCAAATGCACTCAGGCGAACTGATTTGTCATCCTTCATAAATGGTACCGGGAATAATACCTCAACGTTACCGACTATACGTTTGCTGCCACCCAGAGCCAGATTATTATTGTCACGAGGCCCCAACGTATTGATGTTGTACCCTCTAACCGAATTAAAGCCGCCTGCAAAAAAATTCTTGAAGAAAGGTAGCGGTTTACCGGAATATCCATCGCCCACTCCCACTTCACCATTCAGCATCAGGGTAAATAGCCTGGAAACGGGAAAAAACCATCTCTGCTCATAACTGACCTTGTAGTAATTCAGGTCTCCGAACGGCATACCAAATTCGCCAAATAATCGCTGCATCAATCCGGAGGTTGTCCAAATCGCACTGTCACGACGATCACGTGCCCAACTCAAGGTAAGCGGGAGATTATTGGAAGTCTTGCCAAACTGATCGACGAAATCCCTGAAACGTTGCGGGCTGTCATTGCGCAAATCAATTTTGGTGTGTTCATAACCCAGTCCCAATGAAACCATGTCATTTTCCGCGACGGGGATACCAAAGCGAATGTTGGCACCAGTCGTATCGGTATTGAACACCCCCACACTGCTCAGAGAGCGGGTATTGATGTCACGTCTGAACGCTTCCAGACCGAGACTGACTCCATTAATCGTATAATACGGATTACTGAATGAAGCCGAGATGATCTTGTTAACGCTCCCGGTATTCACCTGCAGACTAAGAAAATTACCCGTCCCCAGAATATTGTTCTGGGCAATTGATCCATTCAGGATAATCCCTTCGCGATCAGAATAGCCGGCGCCAAACATGATTGCTCCAGTTGGCTTCTCAACTACATTGACATTGATATCCACCTGATCCGGTACATCGGCAACCGGGGGAGTTTCAACGTTAACGCTAGTAAAAAAATCCAGCCTGTCCACCCGTTGGCGGGAGCGATTGATCTGTTCAGTAGAATGCCAGCCCCCTTCCATTTGTCGGAATTCACGCCGTATCACTTCATCCCGGGTACGTTCATTACCGCTGATATTGATGCGTCTGACATAAACCCGGCGCCCTGGGTCGATAAAAAAAGTAAAGGCTGTCTTGCGAGTTTCCTTGTCCAGCTCCGGTGATGCATTGACATTGGCAAAGGCGTAACCATCATTCCCCAGCCTGTCACTGATTAGCTTGATAGATTCAGTCAGCTTCTCGCGGGCGAATACTCCACCCGGTTCAAGCTTGATCAACTTGCGTAACTCTTCTTCCGGCACAAGCAACTCGCCGGCCAGCTTTATATCGGACACCGTATATTGAGGACCTTCCGTTACATTGACCGTAATGTAAATATCTTTCATATCCGGCGTAATCGAAACTTGCGTAGATTCGATATTAAACTCCAGATACCCCCGATCAAGATAATAGGAACGTAGTGTTTCAAGATCAGCCGATAATTTTTGCTTTGAATACTGATCATCCTTCGTAAACCATGTCATAAAACCCGGTGTTTTGAGACTGAACAGACCGGTCAGATCATCTTCAGGAAAAACATGATTGCCGACGATGTTGATTTGCTTGATCCGAGCTGTTTTTCCTTCCTTGATATCAAAATTGATACCGATACGGTTTCGTTCCAGCGGCGTGGTTGTGGTCGTAATTTTGACGGCATACTTACCCCGGCTGATGTACTGACGCTTCAATTCCTGTTCAGCCTTTTCAAGCAGCGAACGACTGAAAATACGAGATTCTGATAAGCCTGCCTGCTTCAGCCCTTCCTTGAGTTTATCCTTGTCAAATTCCTTTGCGCCATTGATTGTGATCTGCGCGATTGCAGGGCGTTCCTGAACCTGCACAATCAACAGCTCTCCTTCGGATTTCAGTTTGACATCACTGAAAAAACCGGTTGCATACAATGCTTTGATCGCCGCACTGGCTTTTTTACTGTCGAGTACATCGCCGACTTTAACAGGCAGATAACTGAATATTGTTCCAGCCTCGGTACGCTGAATACCCTCCACCCGGATATCCTTGACCACGAATGAATCATTTGCCGCACAGCCTATTGAATACAGGAAAAAAAATAATGCATAAAACCTGAATTTCATGTCTATTCAGAAGCCAGGCGAAGTAGATCGTTATATATTGCAAACAGCATCAGTGTAATTAGCAAAGCCATACCAATCTGATTACCGATAGACATTACTCTTTCAGATAATGGTATACCTCGCACCACCTCGATCAAGTAATACATCAAGTGTCCGCCATCCAGAACCGGAATCGGCAGAAGATTCAACACACCAAGACTGATACTGATCAGGGCCAGGAATCCCAGGTAGGCAGTAAACCCTATTTGTGCCGACTGGCCGGCATAGTTTGCAATGGTAATCGGCCCGCTGATATTCTTCAGAGAAACATCACCAGTGACCATTTTCCCAAGCATGCGCACGGTAAAATAAGACATTTCCCAAGTCTTGGTAGCTGCTTTAACCAAAGCTGCCATCGGAGGATAGCTGGTTTTCACCAGCAGATTTTCCAGTATCTCATGATGGATTTCAGGCGTAATTCCAGCCTTGCCAATTTCAGCGTGACCCTCGGATACGGTTTCCGGTTGTAATGACATAGCAAGCTCCCGGTCATCCCGCATCACCTCAACCGAGAGTGTGTGCCCGGGATTTGAACGCACCATATCGACAACATCTTCCCAGGCGGAGACTTCCTTTCCATTAATCGCCACAACTCTGTCGCCAGTCTTGAGACCCGCGCGTTCTGCCGCCCCGCCAACCATCACCTGATCAATAACTGGGGCAACAATTGGCCGATAAACACTCAAACCCAGTCGATTCAGAAAATCACTTTCAAGATCTTCTGCGCCAAGACTGCTCATATCGAGTTTAAGCTGACGAGAAATTCCACTTTCGCCTGTTACTGTTATCCTGACATCAGGATTCTTGTCTACTGCATTGTCCAGCAGTAGCAGTCGGGCTTCCTGCCAGGTGGTAATTGCCTGGTCGCCGATCCCGGTAATGGTATCCCCGTTTCTGAAACCTGCTGAAGCCGCAAGTGTCGCGGGTTCAATTTCCCCCAGGATTGGCTTTACACCACTGACACCGAGTATAAAAAGTAACCAGTACAGCAGAATAGCCAATAAGAAGTTCGCCACAGGGCCTGCAACCACGATAGCGAAACGCTTGGAAACAGGTTGTCGGTTAAATGCACGTGGAAGTTCGTCAGCGGGAACCCGCCCTTCCCGTTCATCCAGCATCTTGACATATCCCCCCAGAGGGATCGCAGCGACCACCCATTCCGTCTGATCATTACCAAGGCGTTTTTTAAACAAGGGCTGGCCAAATCCGAGAGAAAAGCGCAGCACCTTGACTCCACACCAACGAGCGACCAGATAATGGCCAAATTCGTGAAAAGTGATCAGTAGACCCAGTGCAATTACGAATGCAAAAATAGTTGAGAGCAGTGTCATATTAAAGATCTGCAAAAATTATCCATTCCACTGCTCGGCACGAAATAACGGAGCTCCGGACTGTCCTCTTTGCCAAGCCTGAGTATCCAACCACTTGCGAGCTGTCTCACGCGCCCGTAAATCAGCAGCAAGCACATCTTCCAGGTCTGTAATTTCCTGCCTGTCTATTGATTCCATTACATGCTCGATGATCGCAGGGATTACCGTGAAAGGTATTTTACCAGCCAGAAAAACTTCAACCGCAACTTCATTGGCGGCATTCAGTACGGCGGGCATATTACCTCCCTTTGAAAGGGCTTCATATGCAAGCCTGAGACAGGGGAATCGCTCGAAATCCGGAGCCTCAAAATTCAATTGTGCAATTTTGAAAATATCCATGGATTGCACACCACTTTCTATTCTCTCGGGATAACCCAACGCATGCGCTATCGGTGTGCGCATATCCGGATTACCGAGTTGGGCAAGCACCGAGCCATCAATATATTCAACCATAGAATGAATGACGCTTTGCGGATGAACAACCACCTGGATTTTTTCGGGTTCCACATTAAACAGCCAGTGCGCCTCAATGACTTCCAGCCCTTTATTCATCATGGTAGCTGAATCAACCGATATTTTTCTGCCCATTACCCAATTGGGATGAGCACAAGCTTGCTCCGGCGTAACGGTTGACAGGGTCTGCAAATCTGCTTTATGGAAAGGTCCTCCCGAGGCAGTAAGCAATATCCGGCGCACCCCAGAACTAATCAGATCTCCATTGTAATGTTGTGGCAATGACTGAAAAATCGCATTGTGTTCGCTGTCTATCGGTAATAACGTTGCATGATATTGTCTGATCGTATCCATAAAGATACGTCCAGCCATCACCAGCGTCTCCTTGTTAGCCAGAAGAATATGTTTGCCCGCCTGCGCAGCCGAGAGTGTCGGACGAATACCTGCCGCGCCAACAATCGCTGCCATAACCGTATCGATTTCTGGTAAAGATGCTACTTTTTCCAGTGATTCGATACCTGAAAGCACCATGGTACCCAAGCCTGCCACACGCAATTTAGCTTCCAGTTGCTCGGCACTCTGAGCGTTGAGCATCACAGCGTACGACGGGTAAAATCGTTTGCACTGCTCAAACATTTTTTCAACATTCTTGTCGGCAGTCAGGGCAACCGCCTGAAACCGGTCGGGATGTCTGGCTACCACGTCCAATGTGCTTTCCCCAATGCTGCCGGTCGAGCCCAAGATGGTCAGATGACGGATTGGAGTCATAATTCAGTCGAATAAAATAAGATGGCCGATAGCGCAGCAACAGGTAAAACTGGGATCAACGCATCAATACGATCCAGTATACCGCCGTGACCTGGCAGAATATTGCCACTATCCTTAACGCCTGCCTGCCGTTTCAACAGTGATTCAAACAGATCACCCACTATTCCCAGCACCGCGAGCACAAGCAATAAAGGAACCAGCAAGCTAATCAGCTTGTTTTCTCTATCTACTATGCAAAACCAGATCAATGCATAGATCAATACGCCAACTAGCGCAGCAGCCACTCCCTCCCACGTCTTTCCAGGACTGATCTGCGGGGCAAGTTTATGCTTGCCATAGGTACGCCCGATAAAATAAGCAACGCTGTCAGATACCCACACTACTCCCATGAATCCAAGTAACAATAATGGATCCATCGCACGAAGCTGATATAGTGACAGACACGCCGGCAGCAATACCAGCCAGCCGGTTAACATGAATACCCACACATTGCGGATGGGTTGGATTGTTACCAATTGGTAAGGTACCGCTAACAGCCAGAAGATGGCAGATGCAATATAAAACCAGATCATCGATGAATCTGCCGGATTTCTGGCTACCGCCATGCTGGTCAGGAATAATAGCTCCCCTCCCAGCAAGGTGGTAAAAATCATATAAAGAACAGTCTGGCCAATTGAGAAACGCCCCAGACGGCACCACTCTCTGGCTGCTGTAACAGTCAATCCCAGGAGTAATACTGCCCAGAAAATATCCGGTAGATAAAATAATGCCGCCAGAAAGGCGGTCAATAATATGAGTGCGGTAAAGAGTCGGGTGCTAAGCATGAACGGGTGAGTCCCGTTAATTGAACAATGATGGTTAAACTTTATTTTCGTTCAAGATCGTATCCTTGATTTCCTGCCGACTTGCAAGCTGCTCACTTGTTTGACCAAATCTGCGCTCACGTTTCTGATAGGAAAGGATAGCCTTGTCAAGAGTTGATACATTGAAATCTGGCCACAAGGTATCGGTAAAATATAGTTCGGTATACGCAAGTTGCCAGAGCAGAAAATTACTGATCCGACATTCTCCTCCGGTGCGAATGAATAAATCTGGCTCGGGAGCATCCGCCATAGTCAGGTATCTAGAAAGATCAGATTCATTAAAATCCATAGTTGAATCAGAGCGTTGGGCGATCATTTTGCGTACAGCTTGCATGATATCCCAGCGTCCTCCGTAATTTGCAGCCACCGTAAAATGCAAACGAGTATTTCCGGCAGTAAGCATCTCACCATGCCGAACACATTCGATTACTCTGGGATCAAATTTCGAAAGATCACCAATCACCCGGAATCGGACTCCATTTTCATGCAAGCTGGTAACCTCCCGTTCAAGCGCAGCGAGAAACAGTTGCATCAGCAGCTTGACCTCTTCCGCAGGTCTTCGCCAGTTTTCACTACTGAACGCAAAAACTGTCAGATACGGAACGCCTCTTTCAATGCAGGCTTTAATCGTACCTCGTACCGCCTCAACACCCTGAGTATGTCCTGCTATTCGTGGCAGATAACGCTGCTTTGCCCACCGGCCATTACCATCCATGATAATAGCGATATGCTTGGGTATCATCCCGGTTTCCGGGATTCCACGAGTTGAACTCAATATTGAAGGCATATATCAGACAGCCATCAATTCTGCTTCTTTGGCTTGCAGCAGCTTGTCTACCTCGGCAATATATCGGTCTGTCAGTTTCTGGATATCATCCTGCGCACGGCGATCTTCATCTTCCGCGATCAACTTGTCCTTCAACAATTCTTTCAACTGGGTATTAGCATCACGCCGAATATTCCTCATCGCGATACGAGCTGTTTCCGCTTCCGTTCTAACAATCTTGGTCAAGTCCTTGCGTCTTTCTTCTGTCAAGGGAGGCATAGGCACCCTCACCATTTCACCCGCAGTCATCGGATTCAAGCCCATATCAGAATCTCGTATCGCTTTTTCAATGGCTGAAAATGCTTTTTTATCCCATGGAATAACGCCTATAGTCCGCGCATCAGCCAGAGTTACATTCGCAAGCTGTCTGATCGGTGTAGGTGTTCCATAGTAGTCAACTGTTATATGATCCAGCAGCCCTGTATGTGGACGTCCACTTCTTACTTTGCTGAAATCAACTTTAAGTGCATCCAGGCTTTTTTGCATTTTCTGCTCAGTAGCCTTTTTTATATCAGCAATCATATTTAAGTAGATATTGACATTAAAAAGCGATTACAACAATGCACATGTGCTCTGCCATATACCGCGAGGAATAACGATATTTTAGATAATGTCCAAAAATTCAAATAATTACCAAAGTCCCTTCATCTTCACCCATGATAACTCGTTTGAGTGCTCCGGTCTTAAAAATACTGAATACATTGATGGGAAGTTTCTGATCACGGCACAAGGTCAGTGCAGTAGCATCCATTACCTGAAGGTTTTTATTAATTGCCTCATCAAAAGTCAGGTTACGAAAACGTTGTGCATCTTTATTTTCAAAAGGGTCACTGGTATAAATCCCATCAACTTTGGTCGCCTTGAGAACTATGTTGGCATTCATTTCCATACCACGCAAGGCAGCTGCTGTATCCGTAGTAAAAAAAGGATTACCAGTCCCCGCAGCAAATATGACCACTTTACGTTCATTTAAATAACGTAAAGCCTTGCCACGAATATAAGGTTCCACGACCTGATCTATCCGCAAAGCTGATTGTACCCGTGAGACGACGCCATTCCGCCTCATCGCATCGTGTAATGCTAAAGCATTCATGGTGGTAGCAAGCATTCCCATATAGTCAGCTGTTACGCGATCCATGCCATCTCCCGCGGATTTCATGCCACGAAAAATATTACCCCCACCTACCACAATCGCAACCTCAACGCCTAACTGCAACACTCCGGCAATCTCGACAACGATACGCTCAACCACTGTACGATCAATGCCATACTGCGCATCACCCATAAGAGCCTCGCCCGACAACTTCAATAAAATACGTTTATAGACGGCTGGCATATATGCTCGTGTAATGGAGATTTATCGTAAAGTCTTCCTGAAAATTGATCACGCCGCTATTCATACACCATCAACAGCCACTCCAGATTCTGTTGAGATTCACCTGAAATGATGACAGTAGATAGGGAAATGGCTGACAAGAAGTTGCGGTCGGTCTTGTTATTGCACAAAATACGCCTGAAAGAAAGATCGTGTTCCATTTGCTAAATTCGACTGACAAATCGCGCCAGGAACTGCCTGTGCGTATTATCCATACACGGTCTCTACCAACTGACGATTGTTCGTATCGCCGCGTCCGGATCGTCTGCCTGGCCTAAACAACAGGGGTCCATCTTTACTCACTGCGCCTCTGTTCATACGTGAATTGAGCCCCAATAATCCATTAGAAACCTATAGAAAATATACAGAATTTACGCCTGATGAACAGGCTCAGGTTGTAGCACAACCCACCTACACCAGATACTGAATCTCAACAGATCCTAGCTTATAGTGATAAGTTATCATTTACCTCTGCCACATGCCCGGTCAAACCAATCGCTGGAAAACATTCTTATTTTGACTGACTTACCTGCGCCATAACCTCAGCTGCAAAATCATCAGATTTCCTTTCGATTCCCTCACCTACAACGTACAGTGTAAAATTGCTGACTTCAGCAGATTTTGTTTTTAACAGCTTCTCAACAGTCTGCTCGGGATCTTTAACAAAAGGCTGGCCTAACAATGTAACTTCTGCCAAATATTTGGTAACTCGCCCTTCCACCATTTTCTCAATTATATTAGCCGGTTTGCCACTTTCTGCTGCCTGGGCAGTAAATATCTGACGCTCATGCTCAAGTAAATCAACGGGGACTTGTGCACTTGATACGCAAACAGGCTTGCTGGCCGCAATATGCATGGCTATATCTTTACCCAAGGCTTCGTCTCCCCCCGAATAATCAACCATTACACCGATCCTGCTCCCGTGTAGATACATCGCGAGACGACCTTCGGCATGGTAACTGATCCCACGACGAATACTAATATTTTCGCCCAGCTTCATAATCAAAGCCTTGCGAACAGATTCAACCGTTTCTCCACCAGCCAGAGGCATTTCAGCCAATAATGCTGTATCTGAAACACTTTGACTCACCATCAGCTTCGCCAGATCGCCGGCAAAATTGATGAAATCTTCATTCTTGGCAACAAAGTCGGTTTCACAGTTAACCTCTATCAGCGCTCCCTGTTTGCCATCAACGGTAATAAATCCGCTAATAACTCCTTCTGCAGCAATACGAGCAGCCGCTTTACTCGCTTTGGCTCCACTTCTGATCCGCAATAAATCCTCAGCGGCTTTCATATCTCCACCAGCCTCGGATAAGGCTTTTTTACATTCCATCATGCCCAAGCCGGTAAGCTCGCGCAATTCTTTAACCATGCTTGCAGTAATCTCTGCCATACTGACTCCGGATCCGGTTAATACAAAAACTTTGAATAATCTATTTCAATAAGAGGTGGTAACGGAGATCATTTATGCATCTGCAGACAGATCTTGACCAGACAGAACTTCACTATCAGTTTTACCCATCTCGACAATTTCCTGGATGGCTTGGTTGCGCCCCTCCAGAATGGCATCCGCCATGGCGCGCGCATAAAGTCGTATCGCTTGGCTGGAGTCATCATTTCCCGGTATCACATATTGAATACCGGCCGGGTTATGATTGGTATCTACTACACCCACGACCGGAATACCCAGTTTATTCGCCTCGATAATCGTGCCTTTCTGATACCCCACATCAATCACAAACATGGCATCCGGCAGCCCTTTCATCTCCTTGATGCCGCCAAGACTGGCGTTCAATTTTTCTAATTCACGCTGAAAATCAAGAGCCTCTTTCTTTACCAGCTTGTTTAATGTTCCGTCTTGCACCATTTTTTCCATATCTTGCAAACGCTTGATCGATTGCCTGATCGTCTTGAAATTGGTCAGCATCCCTCCCAACCAGCGCTGATTAACATAAGGAGCGCCACACCGGATTGCTTCTTCTTTAACAATATCACGTGCCTGACGCTTGGTTCCCACGAAAAGAATTGTTTCTTTGTTCGCTGCTAACCTGCGGGCATAATCCAGCGCATCTCTGAACATGACAAGCGTATGCTCAAGATTAACGATATGAATTTTATTACGCTGGCCAAAAATATATGGCGCCATTTTCGGGTTCCAGAAACGGGTTTGATGACCAAAATGAACACCCGCTTCCAACATTTGCCGCATAGTAACTGACATGCATTCTCCCTAGGGTTAACCGCTACTTATCGACGTACTTCCTTAATGAAGGCACCCTATTTTGATAAGTGCGAATTGTAAATTATGTTATAAAAAGTTAATAAAACAAGAAATTTCCTCGGCGCAGAAAATCACCTCTGGCACCGCACGCCATTATAACATGGCAGATCCTGTGCTCAAGAAAACTCATTTTTCAAATCGGATGAAACCGAAATCAGTCCGCTGAATTACCAATTCTGAGGTTCAACTTATCAACGTCATGTAATGTGATATGTTTGATATTAACCGTGATAAGCCCTTCCTCCTGCAGCTTGGAGAATGATCGGCTGACTGTTTCCAGCTTGAGCCCCAGATAACTGCCAATATCTTCCCTTGTTGCTCTCAAAATAAAATCCGTTGGCGAATACCCCCGTCTGGCCAGGCGGGTAGATAGGTTAAGCAAAAAAGCAGCCAGCCGTTCTTCTGCCCGCATGCTGCCCAGTAGCATCATAACCCCTCTGTCCTGCACAATTTCACGGCTCATAATCTTGTGAAGCTGACTCATCAATGAAGGAATATTTTGCCCGATTTCCTCAAGTTTTTTGAAAGGCACTTCACAGACTTCACTATCAACCAGCGCAACCGTGTCACAAGTATGCTTCTCCGGACTGATCGCATCCAGTCCCAGCAGCTCGCCTGTCATATAAAAGCCAGTCACCTGCTGGCGCCCATCCACCTTCAGCACACAAGTTTTAAAGGAGCCGTTTTTTACTGCGTAGAGTGACTTGAAATCAGATCCGGCATGCGACAAATACTCGCCTCTCCGCACCTTGAATTTATAATTAATCAGATTACCAAGATACTCTATTTCCTCATCAGTCAACCCCACCGGCAGACACAACTCTCGAAAACTGCAAGTCATACAGTCGGATTTTTGCTGCAGGACAGTGGAATTACCAGGCATTGCGCAGTTATACAAAACGACTCCCACCTTAATTTAGAGAGGAATAAAAACCAGCACTGATTTATCTAGTCACACTATTTATCAGCACATACTCCGCCAGACTCTGCGCAGAATCCCCTGTCAAATTTGGAAAAGCGGGCATCCCGATTCCTTTGCCATTCTTCACTCTTTCCATGATAGCATCCGCATTAGCCATCTCGGGCCTCAATATCATTACGTTGCCGCTTACAGGCGTATGACACTGCACACAGGCTTCCTTAAAAATCTTTTCACCTGTCGCGCCTGATAATGGCATGTAGTCATTATTTCTAGTGCAACCACCCAACGCAAACAACACAAAACCAAGCAGCATCACAGGCAAAATAGTTTTCATTTTTCCAGTATCTATCAATAATAATATTTCTAAAAACAGTCAAGCTTACAGGCAACCGGTCAAGTCTAGCATACTTACCATTCCATCGGATTAATTCCTATAAAAACATATTAAAATCAATTGATTATCTCGAATATATCAAATATGAAAACAGCATAATCGTTGCGAACAAAAAGCTTGCAATGAATCAATGAATTTCAGCCACCCCGGAAGCCTGAGTTCATCATAGTATTCATCCTAAAAATTCACACGCACTCCCGCAAGACCAGAACGCCCGGGCAATGGCGCGCGATCCTTTAAAAAGGAGGTATGTCGCCGCGCCTCTTCATTTAACAAGTTGGAGCCTCGCACGAACAGGCTGCAATTCATCTCTCCCCAGTCAAACCCGTAATCCAGCTGAATATTCAGCATCGTATAGCCGGCAGTAGCTGTTTCCAGTGAAGCGGTATCAGTCTGTTTGTATACTTGCATCACATCAACCTTCCCTCGCCAGGGGCCATAGACATAATCGAGCGCCCCACCAAAACGAAGTGGCGTTATCCGTGGCAAATATCCCCCTGTGGACAGCCGCCCACGCACGTAGTCAGTCCACAATCGCAAATCCAGTTTGCCGTGACGATCGTTTAGCAGATGAATATTCGTCTCGAATTCCGCTCCTATGAAATTTGCATTACTCTGATCGTAATTCAGTAATAACAAGCCATCCTTATCCAACGCACCCTTGATATCAACACGATCCGGCAATCTGTCACCTGTCAAATCTGATTCCCGTAAAAATATAAAATCATTGATCCGTTTAGCAAACAGGTTAAGTGTCCAGTTTAAATTCCCGTTCTGTTTGCTCAGAGACAGATCAATACTACTGGTCTTTTCCGGCGAGAGCGTAGTTTTGCCCACTTCAAATGTATTTGTGGCCAGATGCGGCCCGTTGGAATACAGCTCTTCCAATGCCGGGGCGCGCAGCGCGTAGGAAAGACTCCCGCCCAGCGAATAATCCTCCTGAAATTTCCACGTTGCACCACTCGAAATACTGAATATGTTATGACTGACTGCGACAGCGTCATTTTTACGCTCTGTCCATTGATGTTCAAAGCGCCCACCCACTTCAACAATCCAGCGTCCGACATCCAGTTTTTCCAGCAAAAACATTCCCAGTGAATCCAAGCGAGAATCGGGAACAAAGGCTTCTTCACCAGCAGTAGCAAGATTGCGGTTCTGGTATTGTAATCCCAGCACGCCCTTCCAATTGTTTAAGGGCTGGTGCAGCATCTCAAGCCGACCATCCCACTCACGATTTAACAGCAATGTTCCGCTCCCATCATCTCCCGATTCCCGATGCGCATGATCGTTATAACCCCAGCGCAGTTTTATTTTCTGCAACCCGGGCAAAGGTCGATTTAATGCTCCCTTCATATCAAAACGCGTCTGTTTTTGTCTGATTCGCGCCCCTTCTTCATGGCCCGGCGCAACATCGTCATCATGCAAATCTTCGTCATGCCCGTGATCATGTCCGGGCACACCATAGTGATTAATAAAGCGACTAACCGCAATCCCTAAAAACCCCCGTTCATCAATATAAGACAAACCACTGGAAAAATTTTCTGTCCGGACATCACTGTTCTCAAGCACACCTTTTCTCGCACTGGGCTCTGGCTCAATCTGCGCGAAACCGGGTATCGAATAATTCCCGGTGTGCCGCTTCATTCCATCCAGATGCCAGGCAAAATGTCCGCCCCCCGTATTAAGTCGGAATGCTCCCGTAAAATCATCAGCAACCGAACTGTAATGCCCATACAGATCTCCCTCCGTTTTATCAGGAATATGATCTGGTATTCGTTGATTCACGACATTCACCACCCCACCACTGGCTCCGGAGCCATAAAGCAAAGCCGAAGGCCCGCGAAAAATTTCAACCTGATCGGCAAACAATGCCTCTACTGCCACGGCATGATCAGGGCTGACCGTGGAAACATCCATCGTACCGACACCATCCTCCAGCACCCGCACCCGCGCGCCACCCAGGCCGCGGATTATCGGGCGACCGACTGCCGGCCCGAAATCACTGCTGGACACACCCAACTCCTGAGAAACTGCCTCACCAATGTTACGTAAATCATGTGTTTGAATACGTTCTCGTTGCAAAATTGATACAGGCTTGGGTATATCTGCCTGAGTTCCACTTAAAGGATCAGCCGTCACCACGATAGGTTTAAGTGATATGGACTCAGTTGCTGCAGACCCAAATACCATACCATTGGACACCTCCGATACATCCCGGGCGCAAGCACAAAACGAAATCAACAGCCCTGCAAACATTATCAGAGCGGTTAAAGCCTTCGGCTTTCCTGAATCAAATTTGAATAAACGGAAAAGTTCGATTATGCTAGTACTCGTAAACAAAACGATGAACATAGGAGGTTTAAATGTTTAGATTTTCATTTTTAGCAATCGCATGCGCAGCCATCTTGGCGTTAAGTGCCTGCGAAGAGAAAAAAAGCCTTGACGGGCACTCAATGGAGAAACCACCTCCCTCAGCTTTCATGGAGCGTGATTCCGCCCCAGATCTCGATGCTATAGAGGAACCTGAAGGAATGGCTACCAGCTCATCTTCAGCCAAAGAAGAAAAGAGTCAACCTTAAAACTTCATAATTACAAACAGCTTACCAGCACTGTCAGCGTGGCCTGTATCATGTCATGCATAGCCTTCTTGTTTGAAAGATATGTCGCAAAATACAATGAAGGCTATGCAGGCAAAATAAAATCAGAACAAACAGCCTCTCTTGCAGGCATGCAAGATTAATCAGCCTTACCATCTATACATATACGCCATATTCTGACTCTGGCGCATATTTACCCGCCATCACAAGAAACAGCTCAATTATTTACTGGCAGCAACAAATGCTGTCCAAAAAGCACTCGTAAAAACAAGTTGCAACGCAGCCGTTAGTTCATCTGTGAGATGTATATACATAAAAGCTCCCAGTAAAAACACGACAATAGTTGCTACCCACAACACCTGTGCCCGTTAAGTAAGCTATTTTTATTATGGCTGTTTTGCTATGATGAGGAACCTTGTGATCACATATTCTTCGATGCTAAACATTGACTTGCACAGCCACTCAACCATATCCGATGGGATGTTATCACCCTCCCGATTATTGGCGCACGCTGCCTCGCGCGGTGTAAATATACTGGCATTAACAGATCATGACGATATTGCCGGGTTGAGTGAAGCCCGCCACTGTGCCCTGCAGGAAAATATCACATTAATCAACGGCGTTGAGATCTCTGTCACGTGGCACAGCCGAACTTTACACATCATAGGACTTGGAATCAACCCCGAGCATCCACCCCTGGCAGATGGACTAGAAGAAATCCGGGATGGCCGTATGGATCGGGCACAAGCAATTGCTGCACAACTGGATAAATACGGTATTCATGGCAGCCTTGAGGGGGCTCGCGCCCAGGCTGGTGAAAGCAGATTGATCGGTCGCACACACTTCGCCCGCTTCCTGGCTAGCCAGGGATACGCCAAGGACGTCAAATCCGTATTCAAGAAATTCCTGGTTAAAGGCAAGCCCGGTTATGTCTCACACGTATGGACCAGCCTGAGCGAAGCCATAGACTGGATCCGTGGCAGTGGAGGTCAGGCTGTTATTGCCCATCCAGCTCGCTACAAGCTGGGTAATAACTTGCTCGAACAATTACTCAGCGAATTTTGTGAGCTGGGAGGCACAGGAATAGAGGTTGTCTCTTCCAGCCATACGCCCGAACAAACTCGGCAATTTGCACAACTGGCTTCTCACATGAATCTATATGCGTCGTGCGGATCCGACTACCACGGCCCGGGAGAAAGTTACTTTGATCTGGGCCGGTTACCTGCATTACCGCCCGAATGTACCCCAATATGGTCAGAATGGAAAATTCCAGACATTCAGGAAAGTTAATACAGTAACCACAAATATAAGCAAGCCGGATAAACCAGATTATTATTCTCTGGAAAATTATCCTATTTCACTCGATCATGAAGCTGCTGTAATTTCCTTATATAACCGCTTAAAAAATAGCCATGGCTCAATTTTTTTCCATACACCCACAAACACCTCACTTAAGACTTATCCGCCAGGCAGCTGATATCGTTCGCGAAGGCGGCATAATTGTTTATCCGACCGATTCCTGTTATGCACTGGGTTGCCAGATCGGCAACAAGGAGGCAATGGATCGTATACGCACCATCCGAAAAGTGGGTCAGGATCATAATTTCACACTGGTGTGCCGGGATCTGGCGGAAATAGCAACGTATGCCAAAGTAGATAATGCGCAATATCGTCTGCTTAAAGCTACCACACCCGGCAGTTATACTTTTATTCTGACTGCGAGCCGCGAAGTCCCGCGCCGGCTTCAACATCCCAAGCGACATACAATCGGGCTACGCATCCCTGAGCACCCTGTCACACAGGCATTATTAGCCGAATTAAATGAACCTCTGCTGAGTTCAACACTTATCCTCCCAGAGGACGAGCTGCCACTAAATGATGCCGAAGAAATACGCCAGCGCCTGGAACATCAGGTCGAGTTAATCATGGATGCCGGCTCATGTGGCACCAACATGACTACGGTAATTGACCTGACGGAAGCAACCCCGAGAATCGCCCGCCTTGGAAAAGGAGATCTCTCACCCTTCGGAATCACAAATGGATGACATCATTCAAGGTATCGCTATTTACGCACTGCCTGTTATTTTTGCCATCACATTGCATGAGGCCGCCCACGGCTACGTTGCCCGGCATTTTGGTGATCTGACCGCAGAAAAAGCCGGGCGTATCAGCCTGAATCCGCTCAGGCACATCGATCCCTTTGGCACTATCCTGCTTCCCTTAATGATGTTCCTGGCCAGCAAACTGGTAATGGGTAACGGCCTGCTTTTTGGCTGGGCCAAACCGGTTCCTGTTAATTTCAACCAGTTACGACAGCCCAAAAAAAACATGCTGTGGGTAGCTGCCGCCGGCCCGGGCGCCAACCTGTTGATGGCTTTCTTCTGGGCAGCCATCATCAAATTCGGAATCAACGCACCTGACGGCATTTATGTCAAACCCATGATACTAATGGGTATTGCTGGTATCGAAATCAATGTGGTTTTGATGGTACTGAACCTCTTACCTCTGCCACCGCTTGATGGTGGGCGTATTGCAGTAAGTCTGCTGCCCAACAAGCTTGCCTGGAAATTTGCCCAAATTGAACCTTATGGTTTCGTAATTTTGCTGGTGCTACTCGTCAGCGGTGTCCTGGGTGTGGTGCTGTGGCCTCTAATTACAATCACCAAGCAGATGATCGTCATACTTTTTGGTCTTTATGTATAAATAGTATTTTTCTACGTTTCACCAGACACCCTTATATTTTTTCTTCGATTCCATGCTATCCGGAGCTCTGTAAAAATGTTTGTTGATCGCGTTCTCTCAGGCATGCGCCCTACAGGAAATCTACATCTGGGACATTACCATGGTGTATTGAAAAACTGGCTGGCCCTGCAACAGAAATATGAATGCCTCTTTTTTGTAGCTGATTGGCATGCATTGACGACTCATTACGACTCCCCTGAAATCATTGAGCAGCATAGCTGGAACATGGTGGTCGATTGGCTGGCAGCAGGGGTAGATCCTGCACAAGCAACCTTGTTCATTCAGTCGAAAGTCCCCGCACACGCCGAGTTATACTTATTATTATCAATGATTACCCCGCTTGGCTGGCTGGAACGTGTCCCTACTTACAAGGATCAGCAGGAAAAACTTGTTGCGAAGGATCTCAGCACCTACGGTTTTCTCGGGTATCCCCTCCTACAAAGCGCTGACATACTGGTTTACCGGGCCAATCTTGTTCCTGTAGGAGAAGACCAGGCGCCTCATTTGGAGTTTACGCGTGAGGTATCCCGCCGGTTTAACCATATCTTTGGTAAAGAACCGGATTTCGAGAACAAAGTAACGCAAGCCATCAAAAGAATGGGCTCTAAAAAAGGAAAGCTTTATGGTGAACTGCGTAACCGCTATCAGGAACAAGGTGACGAAAATGCGCTATCCGAAGCCAGATTACTGCTGAAGGGACAACAAAATCTCAGCATGGATGATCGCGAGCGGCTATCCGGCTATCTGGAAGGAAGAAGCAAGGTCATTTTGCCTGAGCCACAAACGCTATTGACCAAAGCGTCCAAAATGCCTGGTCTGGATGGCCAGAAGATGTCCAAATCGTATGGCAACACAATTGGTTTGCGCGAAGATGTGGACAGTATTGCTCGAAAAATTCGCACCATGCCGACTGATCCAGCACGCGTCCGCCGCAACGACCCTGGTAACCCGGAGAAATGCCCGGTATGGCAATTCCACCAGCTTTATTCATCAGAAGATGCCCGGAAATGGGTATGGCAAGGCTGCACAACCGCAGGGATCGGGTGCCTGGAATGTAAACAACCGATCATTCAATCAATACGGGAAGAACAGGCGCCTATTCTGGAACGTGCCAAAATGTATCAGGAAGACCCTGCTCAAGTAAAAAAAATTGTCGCCGAAGGATGTGAAAAAGCCAATCAACTGGCAGAAGAAACCATGCGGGATGTCAGAGCGGCACTGGGGATCGGGTATCCGTGATGAATGACATATCCAGACAAACCCTTGCAGACACCGGGAATATATTGGATAACGCTGCGCTGAACGACCCGATTGCAAGAGTACAAGGCATACCGCTACTGGAGATTCCACAAGATTTATACATTCCACCCGAGGCACTCCAGGTTTTTCTGGAAACCTTTGAAGGACCGCTTGATCTGCTGCTTTATCTGATCCGCAAGCATAACCTGGATATTCTTGATATCCCCATGGCCGAACTCACGCGGCAATATATCGCTTATGTTGAAACCATGCGTGCGGATCAGCTTGAGCTGGCGGCTGAGTATTTGCTCATGACTGCGTTACTGATCGATATCAAATCTCGCATGCTGCTACCGCACCCGGCCATCATTCAGGAAGAGGAAGCCGATCCCCGGGCAGAGCTGGTACAACGGCTCTTGGAATATGAACGCATCAAGCAAGCGGCTATCCACCTACATAACCTCCCGCTTGTCGGTAAAGATTTTATGTTGACCTCTGTCTGGACAGATTTCATTGCCGAAAGACAGTTCCCTGATGTCAATCCTCAGGATTTGTGTGATACCTGGCTTGCACTGACGGAACGCCTCAAACTTAACCGCAACCACACCATCCGATATGAAGCCATCTCTGTACGAGCATGCATGAGTGAAATTCTGAAAAATCTGCAGCCTCGAGGCAGTGCTTCCTTTACTGAATTATTCAGTAATATCTCCAATATTCATAAACTTGTAGCCAGTTTCCTTGCGTTGCTGGAGCTGGCCCGGGAAGCGCTGGTTGATATTGTTCAATCAGATCGCTTTGGAACAATTTATGTCCACACCTGCCATTCTGACCGAGCCAATTGAAGCGAACCTGGTTCTTTCGCTGAATGATCAGGTCGTCAGGGTTGTTGAAGCCGCATTGTTAACCACGTCTGAGCCTTTGACCATTAATGATCTCAAGAAACTCTTTGAGGGTAATATTGATAAAAAAATGCTGCATGAATCCCTGACAATCCTGGATGAGAAATGGTGTAACAGCGGAATAGAATTGGTTTTAGTTGCTGGAGGCTGGCGTTTCCAAAGCAAGCCTGAAATGCAAATTTTCCTGGATCGACTTAACCCACAAAGGCCACCCCGTTATTCGCGTGCAGTAATGGAAACATTAGCCATCATCGCCTACCGACAACCCGTCACCCGTGGAGATATTGAAGAAATCCGGGGGGTAGCGGTTTCTACACAAGTTATTAAAACCCTGGAATCACGCGGCTGGATTGAAACTATTGGGCAACGCGAGATACCGGGCAAGCCTTATCTTTATGCAACCACCCGGCATTTTCTTGATGATCTGAATTTGCAATCGCTGGAACAGCTGCCCTCCCTGGAAAATTTTAATTCCCTGAATATATCTGCAGAGGAAAAGTTAAACGATCAGAGAATAGATCAAGAGTCCGGCGAGTCCAGCATTCATGAGTCAATATAATTTTTTAACTTCTTGGAGACACGATGTATCAACATATCAAGGTACCGGCCATCGGCAGCAAAATTCAGGTAAAAAATGACTCTACCCTGATCGTACCAGATAACCCGATCATCCCTTTTATTGAGGGAGATGGTACAGGTATAGATATCACACCCGTCATGATCAAAGTGATCGATGGCGCAGTAAAAAAAGCATATGGTGATTCCCGGAAAATTTCCTGGATGGAAATTTACGCGGGTGAGAAATCGACTCGCGTCTATGGACAGGATGTCTGGCTGCCAGACGAAACCTTGCAAGCAGCAAAGGAATTTGTGGTATCCATCAAGGGGCCATTGACCACACCAGTAAGCGGTGGCATTCGGTCAATCAATGTAGCATTACGCCAACTGCTGGATCTGTATGTTTGTCTGCGCCCGGTACGGTATTTCCAAGGGGTTCCCAGCCCGGTCAAACAACCGGAGAAAGTAGATATGATCATATTTCGCGAAAACTCGGAAGATATCTATGCGGGCATCGAATGGGAAGCTGGAACAGCAGCTGTTGGAAAAGTAATTAATTTCCTGACAACAGAAATGGAAATCACCAAGATCCGATTTCCTCAATCTTCTGCGATCGGGATAAAACCGGTTTCAAAAGAAGGCAGCGAACGTTTGATCAGGAAAGCCATTCAGTATGCGATTGACCATAAACGGCGCTCTGTCACCTTGGTGCACAAAGGAAATATTATGAAATTCACAGAAGGGGCTTTCAAGAAATGGGGTTACGAACTAGCAGCAAAAGAATTTGGCGCAGAATTACTGGATGGCGGTCCGTGGATGAAACTGCGGTATGATGGTAATGAAATTACCATCAAGGATGTTATTGCTGATGCCTTCCTCCAGCAAATCTTGCTGCGTCCGGATGAATACGATGTTATCGCCACACTTAATTTAAATGGTGACTATATTTCTGACGCTCTGGCTGCACAGGTGGGTGGTATCGGAATCGCTCCCGGAGCAAATTTGAGCGACAGCATAGCGATATTTGAGGCGACACACGGCACAGCACCAAAGTACGCTGGCAAGGATCAAGTCAATCCAGGATCAATCATCCTGTCAGCAGAAATGATGCTCAGATACATTAACTGGCACGAAGCAGCCGATATCATTATCAGCTCAATGGAGAAAACGATACAAGACAAAATCATGACCTATGATCTGGCAAGACTTACACCGAATGCCAGGCAGGCCACTTCTTCAGAATTTGGGAGTGCAATGATACAAAGAATGTAATAGAACTTATTAGACTGATATTCTCTGTAACATTTACTTCAGTCAGCTTATTTCAGAAATCAACCCCCGGCCTGGCATTATAAAAACTTCAGGCCGGGGGAAAACTAACCCGAAAGGTCGGCTCTTACACCGTCAGAATCAGGGAGCTTGAATATTTGAAGCTTGCTTGCCTTTTGGTCCTTGCGTAACTTCAAAGCTTACTTTTTGGCCTTCCTTCAGGGTCTTGAAGCCTGACATATTGATTGCGGAAAAATGCGCGAATAAATCCTCGCTGCCGTCATCCGGTGTAATAAAACCAAATCCTTTAGAATCATTAAACCATTTTACTGTGCCTGTTGCCATTTCTACTTCCTATAAAAAACTGGGCCGGATACCCTGATACTATTTGAATTTCAAGACCGCAAACGGCTCTAACCAGTACTGCAGAAAACTTGAAGCCAAACGCCGGTTGCAGTTTTACGCAAAATATGTCCCAAGTCAAGCAAAGATATGATGTTGATGCTACAAATTTTCACTTATGAAATGAGACAAATAACTACCTGACTAATCACTCAAGGAAGGCAGGAACTTTGTCGTAATCGACCCAGATGATTCCGGGAAACAAGGTAGCTATAAGCACCGGAAAGATCGGGTTAGCGGTTAGAATACAGAAGTCAGTACTGATTAAATATTTTTCTTATAAAATACCAGACCCAGAACATCGAAAACGTAAGCCATGGCAGCAAATAACCGAAATCCTGAAAGTGTTATCGAAAAAGGCAAGACCAGATTGACCCCCCCGCCTTTATATAAGGTAATACTGATTAATGATGATTTTACCCCCATGGATTTCGTGGTAAAGGTGTTGCGCCATTTTTTCTTCATGGATGAAGAAATGGCAACCCGAATTATGTTGAAAATTCACACTGAAGGTGCAGGAATATGTGGAACTTATCCTGGCGATATTGCAGCCACAAAAGTACAACAGGTCAATGAATTCTCAAAACAAAATCAGCATCCACTCATGTGTGTGATGGAGAAGGAATAATATGATTGCGCAAGAATTGGAAGTAAGTTTGCATATGGCTTTCGTCGAGTCACGACAAAAACGTCACGAATTCATTACGGTTGAACACCTGCTACTGGCTCTGCTAGATAATCCCAGCGCTATAAAAGTGTTGCTTGCCTGTACAGTTGATATCGAGGATTTGCGCAAGTCCCTGCAGGATCATATTGCCCGCCATACACCAGTAGTAGAAGGATCTGGGGATGTTGACACCCAGCCTACTCTGGGCTTTCAGCGGGTCATCCAAAGAGCGATTCTCCATGTCCAATCCTCCGGCAAAAAAGAAGTCACCGGTGCTAACGTCCTGGTCGCAATTTTTGGCGAGAAAGATTCACACGCAGTTTATTTTTTACAGCAGAAAGGCGCAACACGACTGGATGTGGTGAATTATATTTCCCACAAGATAGACAAGACAGCACAGAACAGCGAATCTGAAAAAAATGAGGACAGTACTGACAGCGAGCAACGGGATTCAGGCAGCCCGCTGGAAAGCTACACCATCAATCTGAACAGCCAGGCAGCTGCTAACCGAATAGATCCTCTGATTGGACGTGAAAAAGAGGTTGAACGAGTCATTCAGACATTATGTCGTCGCCGCAAAAACAACCCGCTGCTGGTTGGTGAGGCTGGTGTAGGAAAAACTGCCATTGCCGAAGGGCTGGCCAGAAGAATTACTGAAAATCGAGTACCGGATGTACTTGCCAATCATCAGGTCTATGCCCTGGACATGGGGGCGTTACTGGCCGGAACAAAATATCGGGGCGATTTTGAACAGCGGCTGAAGGCGGTATTAAAACAGCTCACTGACAACCCCAAAGCAATTCTGTTCATCGACGAAATTCATACTCTGATCGGTGCTGGTGCTGCATCGGGCGGTACGCTGGATGCATCCAATCTGCTCAAACCCGCACTCAGCTCCGGACAGCTTAAATGTATCGGGGCCACTACCTACAACGAATATCGTGGCATTTTTGAGAAGGATCACGCCTTGTCTCGCCGCTTCCAGAAAATTGATATCTCTGAACCTGATATCAGCGAAACCGTGGAGATTCTGCGCGGGCTAAAATCCCGCTACGAAAAACATCATAATGTTAGATACACTGAAGTCGCGCTAACAGCAGCCGCAGAATTGTCCGCACGTTTCATTAATGATCGTCACTTACCAGACAAGGCAATTGATGTCATCGATGAAGCCGGCGCTGCCCAGCGAGTGCTCCCCAAATCCAGACAGCGGAAAATTATCGGCAAACAGGAAATCGAGCATGTTATTGCTGGAATAGCGCGGATACCGCCACAGAATGTTTCCAATGATGACCGCAATAAACTGAAAACACTGGATCGTGACCTCAAGGCCATCGTTTTCGGGCAGGATGCAGCAATTGATGCGCTCACTGCTGCCATTAAAATGGCACGCAGTGGACTGGGAAATACCGGCAAGCCTATTGGTTCCTTCCTGTTTTCCGGACCAACCGGCGTAGGAAAAACTGAAGTGGCACGTCAGCTTGCCTATATACTCGGAATCCCTCTGCATCGCTTTGATATGTCCGAATACATGGAACGCCATGCGGTTTCAAGACTGGTCGGTGCACCGCCGGGCTACGTTGGATTCGATCAGGGAGGCCTGCTGACTGAAACGATCATCAAACAACCACACGCTGTACTGCTATTTGATGAGATTGAAAAAGCACACCCTGATATCTTCAACGTCATGCTCCAGATCATGGATTATGGAACATTAACGGATAACAATGGGCGCAAGGCTGATTTTCGTAACGTGATCATCATCATGACGACTAACGCGGGTGCCGATACGCTCACCAAGACAGTAATTGGATTTACCAAACACGCAAAATCCGGAGATGAAATGATTGAAATCAAACGGCTGTTCACGCCCGAGTTTCGTAACCGGCTGGACGCTATTATCTCGTTTGCACCACTGGGAGAAGCCATTATATTGCGCGTTGTTGACAAGTTCCTGATAGAGCTCGAAGCACAACTGCAAGAAAAGAAAGTGGATGTTACATTCACCGACAACCTGCGCAGTCATCTTGCCAGCCATGGATTTGACCCGCTAATGGGTGCTCGCCCCATGGCTCGGCTTATTCAAGATATTATCCGCCGGGCACTTGCTGATGAATTGTTATTCGGGCAACTGGTTAACGGTGGCAAGGTAACCGTAGATATTGGTGAAGACGGCAAAGCTGTTCTCACATTTGAAAATAAGGAAAATGTAGCTGCACCCATCCCATCTTGAAAACCAAAAGAATAAAATGAACCTTCGGATACGCTTCCGTACATTCTTCATTGCACTTCTTATTTTCGTATACCCCCTGACTGCTGATGCAGACGCCACGTATAAGTGGCGTCTGGCCATGTCTTGGCCGGAAGGAACGCCGATACTGCACAATGCGGCCAGGCGTTTCGCTGAAAATGTCGAAAAAATGTCAGGGGGGCGGATGCACATTACTGTCGATGCACCTGGCCGACACAAATCTGCTCTGGGAATTTTTGATTTTGTGCGCATCGGTGCATACGAAATGGGCCACACTGCTTCCTACTACTATAAAGGCAAAGATCCGACCACCACATTCTTCACGACAACGCCGTTCGGCATGACCCCCACCGAGATGAACGCCTGGTATTACTACGGTGGCGGACTGGAATTGCTGCATAAGATCTATGCCCGGCACAACATTGTTGCTTTCCCGGCCGGAAACACGCACATTCAGATGGGAGGATGGTTTAGAAACGAAATTCACTCACTGAAAGATCTGCAAGGGCTAAAGATGCGCATTCCCGGACATGCCGGCGAGGTGGTAGAAAAAGTCGGCATGAAACCTGTCAACATCCCGCCTGGTGAACTCTATACAGCATTGGAACGCCGCACAATTGATGCCGTCGAATGGCTGGGTCCCGCCAATGATGAAAAAATGGGCTTTCAGCAAATAGCTCCCTACTATTACACTGGATGGCACGAACCGGGCGCTGAACTTCATCTTCTCATCAATAAGGAAAAGTTTGATGCGCTGCCTGAAGATCTGCGCACCATCATCGCAGTCGCTGCCAAGGAAGCCTCACTTGATATGCTGTCCGAGTCCTTTTACCGCAATGCCCTTGTCTGGGGAAGAATGCGTGAGGAACATGGCATTCATATTCGCACTTTTCCTGACGATGTACTCCAGGCTTTCAAAAAGGCCAACGATGAACTGCTGCAGCAGGTTGCTAACAAATCACCGGTTGCCCGTGAAGTCATTGAAAGTCAGCGAGTGTTCCTGACCAAGGCAAAAGAATGGAGCAAAATCACCGATCAAAACTATCTGGAGTTACGTTAATTCCGACTTTAAAAATACTTTCCCGGAATGAAACAGTCTGCTGCATGCAGCTATCAACTTGACTCTGATCATTTAATACACAACCTGATACCTATGGCGGATTTTCGACAGGAATTTATTGATTTTGCTCTTCGGTATAACGTCTTGCGTTTTGGCAATTTCAAAACCAAGGCAGGTCGCCCCTCTCCTTATTTCTTCAATGCCGGCTTGTTCAATGATGGCCAATCGCTGCAACAACTGGGGCAGTTCTACGCTCAGGCCATTCTTGCTTCTGAGATCCACTTTGATGCCCTGTTTGGCCCTGCCTATAAAGGCATTCCACTAGTCAGTACTGTTGTTATTGCCCTTGCCAAAGCTGGGTATAACCATCCTTTCAGCTTCAATCGCAAAGAAACCAAGGATCATGGCGAAGGTGGCAATATCGTAGGTGCTCCGCTGGTCGGGCGTATCTTGATTGTCGATGATGTCATATCGGCAGGCCTGTCTGTCAGTGAATCTGTCACCATGATTCGCGCAGCCAGCGCCACACCATGCGGCATCATGGTTGCGCTGGATCGTATGGAAAAAGGCAAAAATGAATGCTCCACTTTGCAAGAAATCAGAAACCAATACGACATCCCGGTCATTTCCCTGGTCACACTGGATGATATCGTCGCTTATTTACACACCCGGCACGATCTTACCTGCCATATTCCAGCAATAGAAACCTATCGCGCACGCTACGGCGCAAAAATATCGGTTAGCTCCGGACAGTAGCAGCAACAACGCTGCGGACAGGTACATATCACACGTCATTCCATCACTATTCTTAGCCTGGTTACATCTTTTGTTTAGCTGTTATTTTCCCCACTTCCGATCAAGTTAAAAATATTTGCTGGCTTTTCCAGGAAATCTGATTACAATACAAAACGGAGAGAACGATCAGTCTACTTTTATAGGGAATTCCAGTCATGATAAAAAACATTATTGGTCGTCTGATTCGAAAGAACACCACTGCCCCGACAATCCGTGAGCCAGGCAACGCGCTGTTTATCCCATCAAGACGCCGATTCTTGTGTACCTGCGGCTGTGGAATGTTCTATGTCACTGCTGCTGGCGCCGGATTGCTGGCTGCTGCGACGCGCACCGAAGCCGCTGCGGGCGGCACGGTCATTCGTGTCGGACATCTACCAGCAGGCTGCGTCTCTCATCTGCTGTTGGCAAAAGTAAGAGGAAAGTTTACCAAAGCAGGGTTGAATGTTGTTCTGACGCAATTCAACAGCCCCGGTGATGCCATGCAATCGCTGATCGCCAATAATCTTGAGATAATACACAGCCCGTGGACCATGACAGCAGCCGCCTACACCGCTGGCACTACCGACCTGCGCATTATTGGCGGCTCCGGTCAGGCTGGCATCGAGCTGGTTGCACGCAATGGCTCGGTCAGATCTGTGGAAGAATTTATCGATGCAGCAGGTAAAGGGCTGCGTGTGGGGACCTTGCGGCTGGATACGCTAGAGCTGGTTGGATACGGCACCATGTCACAACATGGTAAATCCTATGACGACTACCACATGACCTTCTTTCCGAGCATGATCGGCATGGGAGAAGCCATTGCCAACAAGGCGCTGGATGTCTGCACCTTGGCGCAACCTTATGCTGAGCATGTTGTCGCTGAACAAGGGGCAGTTTATTTGACTGATTCCAACTCAGTATGGGGACCTGAAGCGGCAGACTGTGTTGTCACCACCAGAACCCGCACTATTGATCGCCAGCAGGATGTGTTGAGAACCTACCTCCTGGTTCTGCAAGAATCTGCCCGAGCCTTTGCTGAGGATTATGAAACAGTACTGGATGATTTACAGCCTATCTATGGTGTACCACGACCGATATTATCCGTTGCGCTCAAACGCCAGTTCCCCAATCCGGTCATCAGCCAGACGGGGGTTAACGGCCTGCGTCAGGGAGCAAAATATCTGACCGAACTGGGTTATCTGAAGCCGGATGTCATTGATACCGTTCTGGATCTGCAATACCAGCCGGCCTGACGCCATGAAACCTCATGTTTCAGAAAAATCTGGTCACCAGCTCACGCTAACTGGCCGGGTTAGCCAACTGCTTTTTAAATCAAATTTCCTGTGGTTTTGTCTGGCCTGGTTGCTGATCATTCTATCCTGGGAGCTTGGTTCCTGGCTGGAATGGTTAAATCCGCAAATTCTGCCCCCTCCTAGTGAAACTATTCCGTATGCCTTTTCCGGCAACATCACCATCGGGTTCGGTCAGCAGAAAACCGGGTTGTTTGAGTCTACTACCATCACGCTGGGGCGCGTGGGTGCCGGTATGCTGATCGGCCTCCTGGTTTCATCCTGCCTCGCTATCATGGTGATTGAGCTGCCCATTTTGCGACGATTGATCTTGCCCCTTGTCCAGTCGCTTGCACCTATCGCACCGGTGGCCTGGATCCCTTTCACCATCGTTGTTATTGGTATTGGTGGCCCAGCCGCTGTATTCATCGTATTCATGGCAGTACTCGGAACCATGACGCTCTCGCTAATTGCCGCACTAGATAGCATCCCGGATGAATATCTGAAAATCGCCCATAATTTGGGTACCTCACGCATCCGTATGTGGTGGTATATACGGCTGCCCGCCATCATCCCCAGCACAATGACAGCCATTCGCATGTCGTTCTTCGGTGCCTGGATGGCTGTTCTGGCAGGAGAAATGGCTGGCCTCAACTCCGGCCTGGGGTACATGATCATCATGGCGCAGCAGATGTACAACATGAAATTAGTCATGGTCGGCATTCTCGCCATTGGCTTCATTGGTTTTGCCATTGATCGCCTGTTATTGCTGATCAATGCCAGACTATTGCAATGGGTGCAGTAAATCCATGAACACAATACCTTCTTCCTCATCCGGCGCTCGGCTAGAATTCAGTAACATCCGTAAATCCTTCAGCGATACTGTTTCTGTAGAAGCAGATAGGCTCATCATAGAACCGGGCAGTCTGACTGTACTCCTCGGCCGCAGTGGTTGCGGCAAAACAACCCTGCTCAACCTCGCTGCCGGACTGGATTTTCCAGATCAGGGCAACGTCAGCTACGATAATCAGGTACTGCAAGGCCCGGCCCCTTCGACTGCGCTAATTTTTCAGACTCATAATCTGTTTCCATGGATGACAGCGGAAGAGAATGTTGCTTTCCCGTTGCGTAACCAAGGTATGGTAAGGGTGGAAGCACTGGAACACGCAAAGCAATATCTCAAACAAGTTGGGTTGGAATCTTTTGCCGGCCACAAGCCTTCACAATTATCTGGCGGCATGCGTCAGCGTATCACCCTGGCGCGGACCATCGCCACCAAACCTCGGTTGCTACTACTGGACGAACCCTTCTCCGCACTGGATATGCAAACTCGCCGCATGATGCAACGCTACCTGCTGCGTGTCTGGAGTGATTCTGCCGCCACCATACTGATGATCACCCATGATCTGCACGAAGCACTCATGCTGGCAGATCGTATCGCGCTCATGGCCTCATCTCCCAATGGCCATATTGCAGAAATTCTGGATATTGAACTTGATCGTCCCCGCAATCCAGAAAACCAGTCCTTCCGCGTTATCCAGCAACAACTTGACCGCTTCCTGGAACACGAAACCCTCCTGGCAGAACATGCCCCCATCCTCGAAGCAACTGATCAGACAAACCATCTGTAAAACAGTAAAGGCATAAGATCGCCAGGGTTCTCCCCCTACGCTGCACTCACATCTCGACGAACAACCGAGTTAATATGTAACATCTGACATTGCAGCAGAAGGAGGATGAAGTATATGAAGACACCTCGTTTACTGATGCCCTACTTGAGAGATCTGCCCGCTGATCTGCTGCCACTGGTCGAACAGATTGCAAGCTTGGCAATGGATTTACGTTGGACATGGAGTCATGCCGGAGATGCAATGTGGAAGATCATGGATCCGCAGCTGTGGGAGCAAAGTGAAAATCCTTTCGTTGTTCTGCAAAATCTGTCGTATGAACGCTTGCAGACACTGAACCAAAACAAGGAATTCAGGCAATATCTTGATCACCTGGTCAAAGCACGCAACGATTACTGCAGTTATGGCGGATGGTTCGGTGAGGTGCATGGCGACGTCAAATTGCGAGGAGTTGCCTATTTCAGTATGGAATACGGTCTGGGCAAGGCCTTGCCACTATATGCCGGTGGCCTGGGTGTGCTGGCGGGTGACTATCTCAAGGCAGCCAGTGATCTGGCTATCCCGATAACTGCAATTGGCCTGCTGTATCAGGAAGGTTATTTTCGGCAGATGCTGGATACCAGCGGCTGGCAGCTGGAAATCTATCCATATAATGATTCCAGCAGCCTGCCTTTGCGCCCCCTCCTGGCCCATAACGGCACCTGGCTATCCATTCCAATCGAATTGCCCGGACGAACAGTACAACTGCATGTCTGGGTAGCACAGGTGGGGCGAATCAACCTGTATTTGCTCGACAGCAATAACCCTCTGAACAATGCACTTGATCGCGGCATTACCGGCAAGCTGTACGGTGGTGGGGAGGAAGTCAGACTGATACAGGAAATTGTGCTGGGGATTGGTGGCTGGCGGCTCATCGAAACATTGGAGCTGGCAATTGATATCTGTCACCTGAATGAAGGCCATGCTGCATTCGTTACACTGGAGCGTGCCCGCTGTTTTGCGCAGAAAAGACAGATAGATTTCCAGGAAGCGCTCTGGGCAACACGGCCTGGCAATCTGTTTACTACTCATACCCCGGTGGCAGCTGGTTTTGATACCTTTCCGCGCGAACTGGTCATGAAATACAGCCAGCCCTATGTCAAAGACCCGGGAATGCCATTGGAAGAGTTGATGGCGTTCGGGCGTAGCAACCGGCAAGATGAGAGCGAGCCTTTCAACATGGCTTATCTGGCAGCACGCACCTGCGGCAGGATCAACGGTGTCAGCCGACTCCATGGCCAGGTCAGCCGAAATATTTTTCAGAAACTGTACCCCCGCTGGCCCGAACGCGAAGTACCGGTTACGCATGTCACCAATGGCGTACATGTTCCATCGTGGGATTCTCCCTGGGCAGATAAAATCTGGACGCTTTTTTGTGGCAAAGGTCGCTGGCTGGGTTCAGAAGAAGCACTCGCCGCTGAAATACGCAAACTGGATGACACGACGCTCTGGACTTTGTGCGGCCAGGAGCGCGCCGATCTGATACGCTACGTCCGGCAGCGGATGCAGGTACTACTGGGACAAAGGGGAGCAGATATGGAAGCCGTCAATCAGGTTGACCGGATTCTGGATCCCAATGTGCTGACGCTTGGATTTGCACGGCGCTTCACTGCTTACAAACGCCCCAACCTGCTGTTGCACGACCGCGAACGCCTTGCCAGACTGCTGACACGAGTAGATCGGCCAGTGCAGCTGGTGGTAGCCGGTAAGGCTCACCCCGCTGATAATGAAGGCAAGCGCTTCATCCAGGAATGGGCACAGTTCTCCAGCCGCCCGGATGTGCGTAATCATGTTGTATTTCTCGAAGATTATGACATTGCACTGGCGCAGGAAATGGTGCAGGGAGTAGATGTCTGGATCAACACCCCGCGCCGGCCGTGGGAGGCCAGCGGCACCAGCGGCATGAAAGTACTAGCCAACGGCGGATTGAATCTTTCGGAACTAGACGGCTGGTGGGCCGAGGCCTACACTCCTGAAACCGGTTGGGCACTGGGTGATGGCCATGAACACCACGAACCGGGCTGGGATGCAGTAGAGGCAGAACAGCTTTATCACTTGCTGGAAAAAGAAATCGTACCGATGTTTTACGACCGCGATGCCAGCGGCATTCCCGGAACCTGGGTAGCCCGTATGCGCGCCAGCATGGCACATCTTGCTCCGCAGTTCAGCAGCAACCGCATGGTGCGTGAATATGTCGAGCAACTGTATCTTCCCGCAGCGGCCACCTTTCAGCATCGAACAACCCCTGGAAGCTCTGCCGCGCAGGAATTGCGCCAATGGGATGAACAACTGAAAAAAAGCTGGCACGAGATACACTGGGGAAACCTGATCATATCCAGAGATCAGGAAGACTGGGTATTTGAAGTGCCGGTTTATCTGGGAGGTGTATCACCTGAATTCGTACAGATTCAGCTCTATGCTGATCCGGTTGCTGAGGAGCCTCCTGTTTGCGAAACAATGCAGCGTGGTGACGAGATACCGGGAGCTATCAATGGATATCTGTATAAATCCCGGTTAAATACCGACCGTGTTCATACCGATTTCACGCCACGCTGCGTGCCGTATCATCCCGATGCCCATATCCCGATTGAAAGCCACCTGATTCATTGGTGGATCGGAATAATGGCTCCATAAAAGCATTAATCCCGGATTTTCATCAGATTCTGGCAACGCAAGGAACACTTTCAAAATTGACAAGGTTGCTCAACGTAACTACTTCGCAGGGAAGAGAGCTTCTCCATTGGGATAAAAAATACAGATTAATCACTACCACGCCACTATCACTCTCCCGGAATTACCCATTACAAATACCCCAGCGGCATAGCACGCCCCTCCCTGCCCAGAGTATGGAAATAGCCCGCGATTAGGTGATTATTTACGTGATCAAATCCTCTGGAGATTATCCATAATGCGCTGGTATTAATTAATATCCACGCAGGAGAAATCATGAGCGAAGCGACTGCAGCGGCCGGCACGGGCAATAAAAGTAAACTGATCCTATTCATCCTGATCGGATTACTGTTTACTGGGGCAGGCATCGGCGGGACTTGGTATTTTATGAAAAAACAGCATGAAGAGGCGGGATCAGAAGCTGTAGTCGAAAAGAAAAAACCGGCAGCTTTTGTCAAGATCGAATCTTTTACCGTCAACCTGCAGCCAGAAGAAAGGGAATCTCACTATCTGCAGGTGGAACTATCCCTCAAAGTAAACGAAACCGCAGTAATCACGGTTATCGAAAACAGCAAACCTGAAATCCGCAATCAGATTCTGTTGCTGCTATCCAGTAAAAAACCCTCTGAAATCAATACATTGGATGGAAAGCAGAAACTCAGCCAAGATATCATTCAGGCGATCCGATCAAAGATTGGATCTGAAGCCCTGCAAAATGACATTCTGGATGTTTTGTTCACCTCTTTCATTATTCAGTAAACCCTGCGCGCCATGGCCGAGAATTTTCTCACTCAGGATGAAGTTGATGCGCTACTGAATTTTGATAACAGTAACAAGCATCAGCAAGCAGCCCAGAAGGAAAACGGGGTTACCTATCCGGGCGGTATCCGTCCTTACGACATGGCCACCCAGGAGCGGATTGTGCGGGGACGCATGCCCGCTCTGGAAATTATCAATGCACGCTTTGCCAATTCTCTGCAGATTGGGCTCTACAATTTTTTACGCCGGGGGGTAGATATTTCCGCTGGCTCAATAAAAACCATCAAATACAGCGAATTCACCCGTTCGCTGGTCGTGCCTGCAAATATCAACATGGTCAGCATGAAACCATTGCGCGGCACTGCACTGATCACCATTGATCCGAACCTGATATTTCTGATCGTGGACAATATGTTCGGTGGAGATGGTCGTTTTCATACCCGAGTGGAAGGACGTGAGTTCACCCTGACCGAACAGGGCATTATCCGACGCTTGCTGGATGTTTTATTCGAAAACTACGAGAAAGCCTGGAAATCTGTCTACCCGGTCAGATTTGAATACATCCGTGCGGAAATGAATCCGCAATTTGCCAATATTGCGACACCAACCGATGTTGTTGTTGCAAGCTCGTTTGAGCTCAATCTGGGCGGTAATCGTGGAGAGTTCTACATCTGCACCCCCTACACCATGCTGGAGCCAATACGTGATCTGCTCAACAACAGCATGCAGGAAGATCATGCAGAAGTTGATAATAACTGGATCAAGTCGCTAACCAGACAGGTACAAGGCGCAGAAATAGAAATTATTGCTAATCTCGGCCATACCCGGGTGACGTTACACCAGATCCTCAACATGCAGGAAGGCGATGTCATCGCACTCGATATTCCGGACACAGTAGTTGCTATGGCAAATGGTGTACCGATCATGGATTGTCATTACGGCATTCTCAACGATCACTATGCACTTAAAGTCAAGACTGTACGAACCCCAACTGAAACTGACTGATAATTAAAATCAAACATCGGAGCAGAACATGAATGAACCGATATCAACCGAACCACAAACCGAACAGGATGACTGGGCCGCCGCCATGGCGGAACAACAGGCTGCTGAAACTTATTCGGTTATCGACGAAGCTAGCGAATCATCAGCCAGCGCATCGGCCCATATACCAGACGAGGATCTGACAAAGCCATCTTCTGTTTTCGAGCAGTTTTCCAGGAATAATGTGCTGAACGATACCCGCAACGATATCGATATGATTCTGGATATTCCGGTGCAACTGACAGTTGAGTTGGGTCGCACCCGAATCGCCATTAAAAATCTGCTGCAACTGGCACAAGGCTCCGTCATTGAGCTGGATGGCATGGCGGGCGAACCAATGGATGTGCTGGTCAATGGCTGCCTGATTGCCCAAGGTGAAGTCGTTGTCGTCAATGAAAAATTTGGCATTCGCCTGACAGACATCATCACTCCCAGTGAACGCATCCGCAAACTGAACCGCTAGCCCACCTCTGGATTGATTCCATACCCATGCCACGCATAATTGTCCAGATTGGCAGCATACTGTGGTTACCCCAACAGGTGCTTGCTGAATCCGTGCGAAATCAGGGCTTTACCCCGCCCTCCCCGGTAATTTCCAGCGAGAATATGCTGCAACTATCGGCAGGATTGTTCATTGTGCTAGCATTTATTGCACTAATTGCCTGGTTGTTCAAGAAAATAGGACTTAATCCTGCCAATCGGACAGGTCTGCTAAAAATTATCTCGTCCGCCAGTGTCGGCCAGAAAGAAAGAGTAGTGATTGCAGAGATTGATGATATCTGGCTAGTGCTAGGTGTCGCACCAGGTCAGGTCAACTTGTTGCACCAGATGCACAAAAAACCCTCTCCATCTACTGAAACAGCTGAGCCTCCCTCTGGCAACGGTTTTACAGAGAAGTTGCAGGCCAATCTGGGGCAAGACCATGAGCAATAAAAACCTGCTATGCAAACGAATCGTTATCCGGCAACACTCCATCGGTTGCATCATTCTGCTACTGGTAGTGGGTATCAGCCCGGTATTTGCCCAGAAAGCAGGACTTCCGGCCATCACCAGCACACCAGCGGCAGGGGGAGGTACTACCTATTCCCTCAGCCTGCAAACTCTGCTGCTGCTGACTTCGATGACATTTTTGCCTGCTACTGTCCTGATGATGTCCAGCTTCACTCGCATTATCATCGTTTTGTCATTGTTGCGACAGGCGCTGGGTACGCAGTCATCTCCTCCCAATCAGGTGCTGGTTGGTTTGGCACTGTTTTTGTCTTTCTTTATTATGTCGCCGGTCATTGACAAAATGTATACGGAAGCATATCTGCCTTTCTCTGAAGACAAGATCAGTATTATCGAAGCAATGGACAAGGCAAGCGATCCACTCAAGATCTTCATGCTACGCCAGACACGCGAAACAGATATTGCACTGTTCGCCCGGATTTCCGGGAGCGAGGAAATCGAAAGCCCGGATCAGGTACCAATGAAAATCCTGGTACCTGCCTACATCACCAGCGAGCTAAAGACAGCTTTTCAAATCGGATTTATCGTCTTTATCCCTTTTCTGATCATTGATATGGTTGTTGCCAGCACACTGATGGCAATGGGAATGATGATGCTGTCGCCAATGATTATCTCTCTACCGTTCAAGCTGATGCTGTTTGTACTGGTGGATGGCTGGCATCTGCTGATTGGTTCACTCACCCAGAGTTTCTATACCTGATAAGGAGATCGCCACATGAGCCCAGAACAGGCAATGACTATCGGCCGACAGGCGTTAGAAATTACATTCACAATCGCTGCACCTTTATTGCTGGCAGCGTTGGTGACAGGTCTGGCCATCAGTATCTTCCAGGCTGCCACACAGATCAATGAAATGACTTTGTCATTCATTCCTAAACTGCTGGCTATCTTCCTTACCCTAGCGCTGGCTGGCCCCTGGATGTTACAAATCATACTTGACTACATTGAAAGGCTTTACACCAGTATTCCCTGGATTATCAACGGTGGATAGACCGTTACAAATACACGGAACGGCAGCTCTCTGGTCACGTTTCTTCACAGCTTGAGAAATCACCTTTAACAGCGTTCAAAAACAGGTTATCGATCCATGTTCAGCATCACCACCGAGCAACTGAACGGCTGGCTGATTATCCTGATCTGGCCACTGGCCAGAATTCTCGCACTCATGACTGCCACCCCACTGCTAGGCAGTAGCAGTATCCCAATCCAGGTCAAACTGGGGCTGGCTGTACTACTGACTATTCTGATTGCCCCTCTGCTGCCCCCGCTACCTCAGATTGACCCAGGCTCCGGCGTGGGTCCCATTGTCTTGCTGCAACAGATTATTATCGGGCTGGCGATGGGTTTCTCCATACGCATTGTTTTTACTGCAGTAGAAATGGCGGGAGAAATTACGGGGTTGCAGATGGGGCTCGGTTTTGCAACTTTCTTTGATCCGCAGCAATCCGGCCAGGTTCAGCTGGTCGGCCGTTTCTACGGACTACTTGCTACACTCTTGTTTCTGGCCATCGATGGGCATTTGCAGGTTATTGCTGTGCTCGCACAGAGTTTCACCATCTTGCCAATCGGTGCAGATGGGATGAATGTTACTTCATTCACAACTCTTGTTAACTGGGGCGCTGAAATTTTCACATTGGGATTACATCTGGCCCTGCCAGTTCTGGCAGCTTTGCTGATCACCAATCTTGCACTGGGCATCCTGACACGCGCTGCGCCGCAATTGAATATTTTTGCAGTTGGATTTCCATTGACGCTGGGAATCGGCCTGCTGGTCATGTCATGGGCCTTGCCTTATTTTACTCCTGTGCTTACGCAAATGTTTCAGGAAAGCTTTTCCATCATGCGTTCACTCGCCGGTGGAAGTGTCAATGTAACCGGCATACCATAAACCCGGTTCCGGAAAGCTATTTACGCTATGGCTTATCTGTGGCGCTCACATTCTTTTAATTAACCAGGCTTTTCACCCCCTTTTTAGCCGATTGCCATGCCACAGTGATTGATAAGGTAAGCGCCGCTCCCACATTTTTCTCGATAAACGGTACCCGCCATGCTATTCAAATCTCATCTCAGATCGATTTTGAACATTTCACCACAACCAGAAAATGAGGCTGAATTAAACGTTGTCCCCATTCATACCGGCAAAATGCCATCCGGGAACGAACTCCCACAGATAAATGATCCTTTCGGGCAAGAAGATTGCGATTCTTCTTTTGATGACAGTAACGCCTCACGACTGGAGGCTGAAAATATCGCAATCCGCGAGGCCAAAGGTCGGATTGAAACCGAGGCCCGCGCACGTGTTACCGCAGAAGCACGTGCGCGGGTAGAAGCCAGTGCTAGACTGGTCGCCGAAGCACGCATCAAGGCCGAAACAGCAGCCACGGAAGAAGCCAGGGCACGCACCCGGGCAGAAACATTGGCAACACAGGAGGCTCAGGCACGCCAAGAGCTAGAGGCAAAGTTACGTCAGACTGTTGAAGACAGCCTTAGAGCAGAAAAAGCAATCGTTGCTGCTTTGCGTGCCAGAGTACAAACTGAAGCGGCCACAACCGAGAAAGCACGCAGGCGTACACAAGAAGAAGCGCTCGCCCTGGAAAAATCCAGAGAAAAGGAATTGGCAGAGCAAAAAGCAATAGAAGCAGCCATTGCACGCAGAAAAAACAGTGAGGAAGCACTGAAGATAGCGCTTGCCGCCTCGGCAGCAGAAGCAGAAGCAGCAACACTGGCACGCACCAGAGCTGAAGAGGATGAGAAAAAAATTGTGCTGGTAAATGCCAAAGCTGAAGCTGAACGTCAGACTATCGAGGAAATTCGATTGCGCACAGAGGCTGAAGCCAATCTGGCCTCACAAATACAAGAGAAATTACAGGCAGAAACCAGGGCACGGGAAGCTGAACAAGCCAAACTGGATGCTGAAAAAAAAGCGACTGAGGCAGCAGATACCCGACAAAAACTTGATCTTGCGGCAAAATCAGAGGCAGAGGGCCGCACTGCAACCGAACTGGCAGCCGCGGCTGCGGCACGCAGCAGGATAGAGGCTGAACGAAACGCTAAAACAATCGCGGAACAGCTTATCCAGAGCGAGCAGGAGGCTGAACAGGCTGCCTTGGAACGCACCCGGACCGACACCCTGCTGCTGGAAAAAGTACAAGCCCGCATCATTGCAGAAAATGAAGCACGAGTTGCTGTTGAGGCTCGCATACAGGCGAAAGAACAGGAAACAGCCATATTCAATGAAAAAACACAAGCTGATCTGGCTATTACGGACACAATTCGGGAACGTATTCAGGCACAGGAAGTGGCGATCAAACGATCCCGCGCTCGTGCTGCTACAGAAGCAGTCGCCAAGAAAACCGCCGAAGATAGAATCGCAGCAGAAACCCATGCAGCAAAACTGGCTGATGAACGAATTGCACTGGACAAACAGCTTGAAAAAGAAGCCAATGAGCTGGCAGAAATGGAAGCACGCCTGATCGAAAACAGGAAAAAACAGGCGGAAGCCGTTCAGCAAGCCAAGTCAGCAGCCAGAGTACGCATGGAAATGGAGCCAAAACTGACCGGACTCGCCATGACCATTGCACAGAACCAGATTATCGCCATGGCAAAAGCGGAAGAGCGGCTCCAGGCAGCTGAAACAACGGCTGCCACGGTACTGTATAAAATCCGGACAGAGGCTTCAGCCCTGATGGCAATACAAGCACGCATAGAGCAGGATGCACTGGCTGTCGAACGCGCCATTGCGCGAGAAGCGGTTGAAACCATGGCTGTAGAAGCCGCACGGGCACGTATTCAGGCAGACGAGGCTGCGATTGCACTGGCCTCTCGGAAAATACGGGAGGAAATTGAAACAACCAGAATTATTCAGTATTGTTCCGACGAAGAAATTTCACCCGATATAGTCGTAGATTATGAAGAGCATTCTACTCACCTCTCTTCTGATAACAGCGAAACCATGTTGGCAGATACTGAAGAAAGCACGGAAAAAGAAGCATCTGCTGAATTTATTGAGCCTGATGATTCAACAAATCGACTGGATTCGAACACATCCGGTAATTCACTTCAATTAGATACACTCGACAACTCAATAAAGCCTGGTGAAACAGCAGTACCATTCGATAAATCCAAAACTGCTGAAGTAGCATAACCTTGCAACTTAAATATCAAAATAGCAGCATGATACGCAATGTATCTAGCTGCAATTTTTCAGGGTCGGACTAACAACAATACTAAAGAATCAGGAAAGAATGACATGCTGAAAGCCTTATATTCAACTGTACTGCCGCTGACACTGGCAATTACCAATGTTACCGGATTTACCATGCACATGCAGGAAAAAACCACCACACTCCAGGATCAAAAGCAGGTCGGTGTTACGATCTACAATGAAAACCTGGCATTGATCAGGGATCTGCGACAAGTTTCTATGGAACAAGGTATAAACAGGCTGGTTTGGCGTGAAGTTTCAACCCGGATACGTCCACAAACAGTACTGCTGCGCACACCGGGGCAATCTTCCGAATCCCGGTTGCTGGAACAGAATTTTGATTTTGATCTGCTTACCCCGGAAAAACTGCTGGAAAGCTATCTCGGACGTACCGTCAATGTTATTTACACTAATCCTGTAACTGGAAAAGAAACAATAGAAGCCGCCACCGTACTCTCCACCCTTGGGGGAGTTATATTGAAATTCACAGATCGTATCGAAACCGGTACTACAGGACGAATCACCTTTCCGGATATCCCCGATCACCTGCATGATCGGCCCACCTTGTCACTGGTACTGGAGAATACTTCTCCAGGAAAACGTGAACTCGAATTATCCTACCTGACCTCCGGGCTTTCCTGGCAGGCTGACTATGTGGCTAAACTCAATGCCGATGATAGCCGGATTGATCTTAGTGGATTAATTACGCTGGCCAACCATAGTGGCATTGCGTATCCAGATGCCCATCTGCAGCTGGTGGCCGGGAATATCAATCAGGTTTCCTTCGAGCAACCCCAGACCAGAAAAATGATGGCTATGGTGGCTGATGCCGCCGAATATCAGGAGAGTAAGCAAGAATCCCTGTTTGAATACCATCTCTACACCATGCCTGCCTCCGCAACGCTGGCAGAAAACCAGACAAAACAGATTACGCTGATGACAGCTGCAGATATTCCGGTCAACAAGGAATTTCTACTGCGTGGTATTGAAGCCCATTACTTCAGCAGATATACCGGCGACGATAACAAACTGAGGCCGGATGTTTTTATCCAGTTTGAGAACAAGGGAAAAGAGCTGGACAAGCCGCTACCTGGAGGAACAGTGCATGTTTACAAAAATGATTCCCAGGGCAATGCGCAATTTCTGGGTGAAGATCGCATTAAGCACACCGCGAAAAATGAACTCGTTCGTGTGAAGCTGGGTAAAGCTTTCGACATTACAGCCACGAGAACCCAGACGGATTTTCAGCAGCTGGATACTCCTTCTCAACATTTCACTGAAACAGCCCACAAGATTGAAATTCACAACACACGCCAGGAAGCAGTCACCATTCGAGTACAAGAACCCATCCCCGGTGACTGGATAGTAATTTCAGAATCTTTTCCCCATACCAAGCCAGCCGCTAACCTGGCTGAATGGCAGATCATCATTCCCGACAATGAGAAAATTGTGCTGAGTTACCGGGTCCGGATTAAACATTGATAAATTCCGTCTGCTGTTTGCATTGTAGGCTGCAGATCTGATTACTCGTCTAAAGGTATTTATTACACCTGATTTCTGAATTGCAGCAGAAAGTTTCTGACCAGGTTGATTTGTTCTGTATCCATCAGCATGGGCGCATGACCGATACCAGACAGCTCAACGAACTTTACATTGGGCTGATGTAATTGCATTTCACTGACTGTTTCCGGTGTCAGAACCTCTGATTTTTCTCCCCGGAGCACCAGTATCGGAAGATCAAGCCGGTTCCAGTAGGGCCATAGATTGAGATCTCTCAAATTTGATGGACGAAAACCAGATGAGATGACAGGATCATAGCGGTAGCCAATTGTGCCATCCTCATATTCACGCGCACTGTACAGCGCCATATGATGCCATTGCATATCCGTAAGCGCATTATAGGGCAGTGCCGTATTGCGCATGTGTGTTTCCAGTTCACTCAGGCTCTGGAAACGGAGATCTTGCCCGATAGTCATGGCAAACACAGATAGGATAGCAGATGAAACAAACGGGCCAATATCACTCATTACCAGTGCCCTTAGCCGGTAAATGGTTGACAAACGCTGCCGGGCAGCCAGCAACATGCCAACCAGCCCCCCCATGGACACACCCACCCAGTAAAAGTGAAGACAATCATGGTGGCTTTGCCGGTAAATATGTTTGAGCACACATTCCATGTCCGACAAATAAGTCATCGCAGAATTGTAATCCTCTGCGTTTTCCAGCCAGTCACTGCGACCACGCCCCGCCAGATCAATGCAAATTACTCTGAAATCTTGCTCCAGGGCCTCCGCCAGAAAATCAAAATCCCTACAGTTGCGTGTCAGGCCATGTACACATACCACTACATGATGATTTTCCGGATTTCCCCAATCTGTATAGGCAAGCTGACGGCTGCCTCGTCCAGATTTTGCTTTTCCGTGTTGTGCTGGTACAGATAGATATTTCCACGATATATCCGAAGGGTTTTTCATAGGAAATTTTTCAGAATGATGCGTAATCATATCAAAACGAGTTTGCTGAACCGCAATCGCACAAATACCAATCAGTTTATACAACCGGACAATCAAAAAAGAACAGAGATAACTAGAGCAGCAGTCAATGCAGTACTTTCTGCAAATTTGATAACAAGAACTAAGAATAGCTGATCTGAGTAGCTCTATCCTCTGCTAACGGATACTGACTGTATGGTTTTAAAGTCAGCACCTTGGTTAACAGAAATAATGGAATAGTCGGTTTCCTAAATCAGTGCCTACGGAGAGCTTTTGCAATCCGCATTCTCAGCGCATTAAGTTTGATGAAGCCCGCTGCATCCGCCTGATGATAAGCCCCTCCGTCTTCCTCAAAAGTAGCAATCGTAGGATCGAATAGCGAATCTGTCCGGGAATCACGCCCGACCACCATCACGTTACCCTTATAGAGCTTGACCCGGACTTGGCCATTTACATGTGCCTGGGACTCATCAATAAGCACCTGTAATAATTTTCTTTCTGGGCTCCACCAGTAACCGTTATAAATCAGTGCCGCATAGCGCGGCATCAGATCATCCTTCAAATGTGCGACTTCCCGATCAAGAGTGATTGATTCGATTGCACGGTGGGCACGCAGCATAATTGTGCCACCAGGCGTTTCATAGCAGCCACGTGACTTCATTCCAACATAACGGTTTTCCACCAGATCAAGACGCCCGATGCCATGTTTACCGCCTAACTGGTTGAGTTTTATTAGTACGGCTGCAGGAGATAGCTTCTCACCGTTCAATGCAACAATATCTCCCCGCTCGTATTCCAGATCCAAATATTCAGGTTCGTTTGGCGCTGCTTCCGGTGAAATCGTCCAGCGCCACATGCTTTCTTCTGCTTCTACAGCAGGGTCTTCCAGTGCACGTCCTTCATAGGAAATATGCAAAAGATTGGCATCCATACTGTACGGTGATCCCTGCTTTTTCTTCATTTCAATCGGAATACCCTGTTTCTCGGCATACGCCAGCAGTTTTTCACGTGAAGTCAAATCCCATTCACGCCAAGGAGCGATAACACGGATATCCGGCTGCAAGGCGTAATACCCAAGCTCGAAACGTACTTGATCGTTGCCCTTCCCGGTTGCGCCGTGAGAGACCGCATCAGCGCCCGTTTGCTGTGCAATTTCAACTTGACGTTTGGCAATCAACGGGCGGGCGATACTAGTACCAAGCAGATATTCCCCTTCATAAACCGTATTGGCACGGAACATGGGAAAAACATAGTCGCGTACAAATTCTTCACGCAAATCTTCGATGAAAATTTCCTTGATACCAAACTGCAGGGCCTTGGCGCGTGCCGGCTCAATTTCCTCGCCCTGGCCGATATCCGCCGTAAAAGTAACCACCTCGCACTGATAGGTATCCTGGAGCCATTTCAGTATGACCGAGGTATCCAACCCCCCCGAAAATGCCAATACCGCTTTCTTAACTTTATCCATGTCTCTTTACAATCAAAAATTTACAGGTAATTAAAAGATTACCTGACACTAATCCTGCCCAGCAGCAAGTACTCCATCAACGCTTTTTGTGTGTGTAGCCGGTTCTCTGCTTCATCCCATACCACCGATTGGGGGCCATCAATGACTTCCGCATCCACCTCTTCGCCTCGGTGTGCTGGCAGACAATGCATGAACAAGGCTTCTTTTTTTGCACAGGCCATCATCTCAGCATCCACACAAAAATCTGCAAAATCATTTTTACGTGTATCCAACTCATCTTCGAAACCCATGCTGGTCCACACATCCGTTGTGACCAGATCAGCATCTTTCACTGCATCGTGCGGCGAGACAAACTGTTCATAGTGATCTGTGCCATACAAACCCGCCCGCTCGGGCTCCACTTCATAACCCGGTGGTGTAGAAACATGTACATTGAAGTCAAAAATTTCGGCAGCTTGCAGCCAGGTATTGCACACGTTATTGGAATCTCCAATCCAGGTTATGGTTTTGCCTGTGATACTTCCGCGATGTTCTATGAAGGTAAAGATATCTGCCAGAATCTGGCAAGGATGATATTCGTCCGTCAGGCCATTGATCACCGGCACCCGTGAATTCTCGGCAAAACGTTCAATAATCTGATGCTCGTGAGTACGAATGGTAATGATATCAACCATTCTTGAAATAACTCTGGCTGCATCCTCCACCGGTTCGCCACGGCCCAATTGGGTATCACGTGTTGAGAGATAGATAGCACTGCCACCCAACTGATGCATGCCTGCTTCAAATGAAAGGCGCGTGCGCGTGGAGTGTTTTTCAAAAATCATGGCCAACGTACGGTCAGTCAGCGGCCAGTAGCGGCGATATTGCTTGAATTCATTCTTGATCCAGCGCGTCCGGTCGAACAGGTATTCGAATTCCAACCGGTCAAAATCCTTGAACTGTAAAAAATGCCTGATCTGCATAAATGATTTCTACCAACAAAAACATCCGGAGATTTTTATATTTCTGGCTCTCTATCAGGTAGATGAAACAGAAATCACTTGAATCCGGAAAAATAAAAAAGGCGGGATAACCATGTAGCGAGAAAAAATCTTTCGAGTGCACTCTGGCGACAACCGTCGGCTCACACCCTTATCATTATTTCTCTCGATTCTCAAGAAACCAGGAAATAAGAGCGGATACCTCATGTACCACCTGTTCTGCCTCTGCCTTTTGCATATTCAATGCCGGCAGTAATCGTACTACTTTTTCAGATGTTACATTGATCAGCAAATGGCGTTTCAATGCTTCAGGCACAAGTTCACCACAGGGTATCGGCAGCTCAACCCCGATCATCATCCCCTGCCCGCGAATTTTCAGCACGTTTTGCCAGGCATGTAATCTCTGCTTGAATTCCTCTCGCATGAAATTACCGATAGTCACAGCATTAGCCATCAATCCTTCCTGCTCAATGATGTCAAGAGTGGTCAAGGCAGCTCTACATGCAAGTGGATTGCCACCGAAAGTAGATGCGTGATTACCAGGCTTGAATACTTCTGCTGCTTTCCCGCCTGCCAAGCAGGCGCCGATCGGCAGGCCGGATCCCAATCCTTTTGCCAGTGTCATGACATCCGGTACGATATCACTATGCTGAAAAGCAAACCACTTGCCCGTCCGTCCAAGGCCACACTGTACCTCATCAAGCATCAGCAACCAACCGTTCTGGTCGCAGATCTTGCGCAACCCTTGCAGATAATTTGCTTGTGGGAAATTAACTCCACCTTCGCCCTGATAGGTTTCCAGTAGCACCGCCACAATTTCCTTGTTGTTCGCTGCAACCTGGTTGACTGCTTCCAGATCATCATAGGGCACACGCACGAAACCCGTGAGTAGCGGCTCAAAACCCGCTTGAGTCTTGCGATTGCCCGTGGCAGTAAGTGTTGCCATGGTCCGGCCATGAAATGAGCGTTCCATAACAATAATCGTTGGCAGATCTATTCCCTGGTTATGGCCATAAAGCCGCGCCAGTTTAATGGCTGCCTCATTCGACTCTGCTCCGGAATTACAGAAAAAAGCCTTCTCCAGGCCTGACAGACTGGTCAATCTGTCTGCCAAACGCTCCTGATTCTGAATGTGGTAGAGATTAGAGGTGTGTATTAACGTAGCAGCCTGTTCACACAACGCTTTCGTCAGTACCGGATGGCAATGTCCAGCCCCGCAGACCGCAATTCCTGATAGCGCATCAAGGTAGCGATTACCTTGATCATCCCAAAGCCAAACGCCTTCTCCCCTGACAAAGGTAACGGGAAGCCGTGCATAAGTATTCATTAAATGAGACACAGAAAATACACCCTATTTTTGTTCTGAAACAACATGGTGGCTGGTGCCACCACTCCTGGGAACAGGTTCCCTCATTCAGAACCTCTGAATAAATTTATACGCAAAAACAACATAGACTTATTCAGAAGTTCCTTTACACTTTAGCGAAACAATATTCACTTATCTATCAAGTCATTTCAAGCAGTTTTTCTGTTAGATATTCTGGCCGAAGTCAGCCATCTATACCTCGTCAGATCACTTTTTTTGCCAGGAGCCGTTCTCTTGCTGATACCACCAGCCTGGTTTGGCCCACTTTATCCATCGTTGGGCAAATGTTGAACGAATATTGCTTTCCCATTCCGGATGATTGTTAGCCAGTGCTATTTCCCGATAAAGTGCATTACGATCTTGGTTCTCGGCTGTCACAAGCGTATTAACCGATTGCCGTCCTGATAAAGGTACAACACTGGCATCACGCAACACGATCAGACCGTCACGGGTCAAACCTACTGCACCACTATCATAAAATGGTATCAATTGACCGTGACGCTGTTTTATATTTTGTTTTAACTGGGTAACTGCTGGTGAACTGGCTTTAAAATCCACCGCACTCGCAAAGCTGATACACAGAAAGAAACCCAGTGATATCAGTGTTATATACCGAATTAACTGTCTATGCACAAGATTCACATCCTCAGAAGATCTTTCATGGCCTGGTCTTGTCGGGTTTATTGTCAATTTTATTGTTGCGAGTATCATTACCCGATTTTTCTCTGGGTTGTTCCCTGCCGTCAGCCTCATCATCAGCTTGCCAAACCTCATCGATAATTTTGTCGGCCACTTTCTCCGCGGCTGCTGCCGGAAAGTAAATATTGATAGTTACGCAAGCTGCTACCACAAAGCCAGCGGCCATCAGCAAAATCAGGTTGGAATTACGATTTGTCATTATCATTTAGTGAATCACCGGGTTGCCACTTTCAATGGCGCGCTCCAGACGCTTGAGCAGTTCAGGCCAGTCCACCTCTGAATTATAGCCGGTAATGGTAATTGCAGGTATTCCACTGCCCTTGACCAGCACATATCCCTTGTCATCACGAGAAGCCGACTCAATCCCGCTCATATAACAAATATGTCCACGTAACTTACAACCCCAGCCAATTTCAGTATAGCGAAATTGTTCAAACATACTGAGAAAACTTTTCTGGATAGCTGTCACTGCAGATTCGCCACCTAATGCAATAATATTCTTGATCGCTGCCTGACTGATCCGACGTTTGTAATCCCCCGCGCTACTGGTAAGTTTTGCATCAAATCTTACCGGTTCCCAGTTAACCAGCTCAAGATCGTTCACCTCAACATCAACCCGTCCCTGTATATTTCCAAACGAATAGGCACGGGTCAACAAATCAAGATCGATGTGATACATGGCCACATCCGCTGCCAGATGAGGGGTCAAACTAAGTGGCTTGGTCAGCACCAAATTCCTGGCTACCGCGACACCGTCGAATATCCCTGAAACAAGCTCGCCTTCCATTGTTATAGTTGAATTGGTATAGCTCATTTTCGGCATAGTACCCGACAGCGTTCCAAACATTGGTTGAATCTGCAGGAATTCAGTCAGTTTTTCCATAGAGATCGGAAAAAGCCGCCCGTTTAACTGCCATTGCCAGCCGGACGTCTGCAAAGAAGCTATGAAATTTTCTATCAGCAGTCTTCCATCCAGTATCGGCACCTCTGCACGAGGAATATTGAGCTGCATCCCGTTTGTCTCGATTGGAATATGTGTTGTACCCAGCGGAATCCTCAAGATCTGGGCATTACTGAACCGGATTAATCCATCCAGCGCCTCGTTTCGATTCCATGGTACATAGGCGTCCAATCCTTCAACTGCAAACCGCTCGCGAGCATCGGTTAATGATACATTCTGCAAATCAATGATTAGTGACTGGTTTGCATTATCCTGGTAATGCCAGGCAATATTTACCTTGCCGGCAGCCTCTGTTTCTGCCAGTGCCGTCTCCTCAGCCAGGGGTCGAATAATACTACCAAACAAAGTGGATAACTCCAGGCTCTCGGCCGACAATCTAGCCTGCTGTAATGCTTGATCCGGAATGCTGGCAATAGCAGAAAAATCTGCTTTACCTATACCCGTCAAACTGAGTTCACCTTGTGATAGGTTAATATGATCACCTTTTATTATCCCTTTGGCGGTTAATTGGTGCCCTTCTCCAGAAAAATAAAATGGCTGCCAAAAGACCTCTCCTTCCGGCCAGGTGATCTTGCCTCGCCATTGCCAAACATCCTGTTTTCTTCGCACATCCAGGTCAAGCAACAGATTGATCCGTTCACCCACGTGCAACCCGCTCGAATCACTGAAAGATAATTTATTGATGCTCAGCTGTGTGGATAACGCTGACATTGAAGTCTTACTTCCATTCAGGTAGATACTTCCATTAAGTTTTGCCTGATGTATCTGTAGTGAATCTTCTTCTTGAGGCAACAGATCGGCCAAAAATTTCCCCTCTCCATTTACTATCTTCAACACACTTCGCCACTTTTCTGCCTGCCAGTCGATCATCAGCTGCCATTTCTCTCCCGAATTTTTTTTCGGGAATGGATGAACTTCAAGTACAAGCTGTTTATGTTGCAAGGAAAGCTGGAAAGTTATCGATGAAGATAGCTTGCCAAGCTCCAATGTCCCCATTTCACAGCCAATTAATTCGCGATTAATACGGATCTGATTACATCTCAAACGAAGATCATGCCATCTCCAATTTCCTGCGAGCAACTCACCCACACTGATTTCAAGAACGGGCGATAAGATGCCAGTCAGCTTGATGCTGGCTGAGTGAATATTAAAGGCAGGATGCCGGATATTCTCCAGTACAAAATTAAAATAAGGGACCGCAGCATTAGCCGGAGAATAACAACCTGCGTAAAGTAGAAAAAATAGCCAGAGGCGTGTAGCAAGCTCGCAGATACAAATCGGAAAACTGACACGACGAAACCAGAGATACCTCGGCTCCATGCTCTTCAGGAAGGAAAAACTCCGGTTGACAGGTAACGATCCCCACGGTCACACACAATAAAAACAATCACCGCGTTTCTTACTTGAGCAGAAAGTTTCAGCACTGCTGCCAGTGCCCCCCCGGAAGAAATGCCAGCGAATACTCCCTCTTCAGATGCCAATCGACGCGCCATGATCTCGGCCTCTTGCTGGGATACCAGCAAAATACGATCAACAAGTTCCGACTGATAAATTTTAGGCAAATAAGCTTCCGGCCATTTACGGATTCCGGGAATCTGGGCACCTTCTTGCGGCTGTACACCTACAATTTCCACCTTCCGCTCTTTTTCTCGGAAGTAGCGGGCACACCCCATGATTGTGCCAGTCGTTCCCATACTGCTTACAAAATGAGTAATCTTGCCCGTAGTATCCTGCCAGATCTCGGGAGCAGTACCTTCGTAATGTGCCAACGGATTATCGGGATTGGAAAACTGATCAAGAATAAAACCCTTGCCAGCCTCGCACAATTGTCCGGCGACATCCCGTGCTTCCTCCATATTTTCTGTCAGAATAATTTTGGCACCGTACGCAGCCATCACTTGACGACGCTCCAGACTCTGATTTTCCGGCATGACCAGAATCATGTGATAGCCTAGTATTGCTGCCGACATAGCCAATGCAATCCCGGTATTGCCGCTAGTTGCCTCAATCAACGTATCTCCCGGCTGAATATCTCCACGCTGCTGAGCTCGTATGATCATGGAGTAGGCTGGCCGATCTTTGACTGACCCCGCCGGATTATTACCTTCCAGTTTTGCCAAAATAATATTGCTGGTTTTCCCTGGGATACGTTTAAGCTGGACCAAGGGGGTATGTCCGATGAAATGTTCGATAGTTTTATACATGACCAGATATGTGCTGCCACAAATAAATCAGGATTATCTCATACACATACAAAAAACCCCTTGTGAAAGGAATTCACAAGGGGTTCAGTCAAGGATTAGCCTGAAAAAAATAGCATGCTAGCACTGTTTCGTCACAGGCTTTCAAACAATTTCTTCGCCTCATCTTTCTGAGAAAAAGGTTTATCGCTACTCAGTAGTTTCTCAAGCTCCTGGCGCGCTTCAACCGTATTGCCAGATTTATATAGTCCGACTGCGTAATGATAGTGGATTTCAGCAGCTTCCGGAACAGCTGCAACAGCCTGTTGCAGCAAGGAAACCCCTCGTTTGGCATCCCCTTGCTCAACCAGAATCCATCCAAGTGTATCCAGGATCGCTGGACTATCCGGGGCCTGCTTGTATGCCTTCTCGGCATAATCGAGCGCGGTGGCAAAATCTTTTTTCTGCTGGTATATCCAGGCTAGATTATTCAGTGTGGCAGCATGATCAGGATGTTGCTTCAGGATGGTTTTGTATTCCCTGATAGCAGGATCATATTTTTTGCTGGCAAGGTAAACACCTGCAAGATACATACGAACGCCATCATCAGCCGGATTTTCCTTCAGCCATTGCGTGACACGTTGATCAGCCTGCTTTTCTTTCCCGCTTTGACTCAGAGCTGTATGCAATTTGATCAATAATTGACCGGTTTTCTGTTTAGTCAGCGCCTCTTCATAAGCCGTGGCAGCGGCAACTGCATTTTTCTGCCGCATTTGTAAATCACCCTCCAGCTCAAATCCAACCGGCAGCTTTTCATGTTGTTTTTGTATATCCCGCGCGATACTGAGTGCATCATCCACACGACCGTCTCCAACCGCCAGTTGAGCCTGCATTAGTTTAGCTTCCCAGAAATCCGGCTTAATAGCCAACGCCTTTTTCAATGAATCAGCCGTTGCCCTGGTATTCTGCATAGAGGCATAGATCTGCGCTAGTTGAAGCTGGGCAGGGGCAGAATCTGGTAATCTGGCAGCCAGTTTCTGGAAATTTTCCAGTGCAGCATCCTTATCCCCAGTAGCCAGATAAGCACGAGCCAACAGCTCTATGGCGCTCAAATTATCCGGATGAATGCCTTGCAGTTTCTTGGCCAGCGCAAGCGATTTCCCAGGTTCATTGATGGCCAGATAATGCGCTCCCAGCTGCAAAGCTGGCGGCAGCTCATCCGGATTTTCCTGACTGGCTTTTTCCAGCCATTCAGTTGCTTTTTCTTTATTTCCTTGTGAGAGCGCGATACCTGCTAGCGCATTCATTGCCTGTACGTTTTTCTTATCCTGCTTCAGTACTTCTTCAAAACGCTGCTGTGCAGCTTCGGGATGTTTTTCCTGTAAATCAATTCTCGCCAGGTTGGAAATGGCGGGAAAATAGTCTGGCTGTATGGAAAGCGCCTGATTGAAGCTTGCACGCGCCTTGATCAGGTCTTTTTTACCCAGATAGACTCCACCTTCCAGATTATGTAGCAGCGGATTGTCAGGTTGCTCGGCAAGCTGCGATTTGACAACTTTCAGCGCTTTATCAAATTCACGCTGCTGCAGATGAGTCAAAACAAGCATAATACCTGCCCGGCCGGATTTATCATCCAGTTGGGTAGCGTGTTCCAGATCAGCAATGGCACTTTCATTTTCCCCCTGTCCCATTTTGCTCATAGCCATTGCGGTATATAATGCAGCGTTATCCGGAGATAATTCACCAGCCTTCTCAAAATACTCCGTGGCTTTCGTAAAATCCCGCGCCCGCATATAGGCCTCACCTGCCAGTGCAAACAATTGTGGATCCTGTTGTACTACCTTCAGCGCCGGGGTCAAGGTAGTAACCGCCTGTTTTGCCTGGTTATTCTTCAACTGAATCGACGCCATAAGCTTAATGGCATAAAGATTATTCGGAATCTTCTTCAAGTATTGATCAACATACTGCTCTGCTTGTGGAAGCGACCCCAATGCAAACTGGGTGGCCCCCGCAAGTAATACACTGGGAAGATGATCTGGTGCTGAACTCAACACCTGTTGCAAAGTTTCAAGAGCAACCACATGTTTACCCTGGCTAAAATCGAGTAATGCCTGTGTGTATGCAGCAGGCAGGCTACCGGGAGCAATCTTGCGAACGGCATCCAGATCTGCTTGGGCAGCTTTAAATTTTTTGGTACTGATTAATATGGTTGCCCGGTTAATATACGCCGCTAATGATTCCGGGTTCAGTTTTATAGCTTTGTCATAATCGGCCAGCGCTTCATCAATCTTGTTCTGCGCACGCAACAAATCTCCTCTGAACAATACTGTATCGCTGTTTTCTGGATTAAGTTTCACTGCTTCTTCGGAAAAATTCATAGCAGATTCAATATCGTTCCGGGCAAGCGAACACCTGGCCATACCCATCAGCGCACCTGCGAATCCTGGTTTATCCCGCAAAGCCTGCTCAAACAATGCTTTGGCTTCTTCGATTTTACCTAGCGCTAATGACGCATTGCCACGCAGGGTAAGTAATTCAGCAAAATTCCCTTCTTCGGATAATTTCTCAGTTTCATCCAGTACCTGTTGAAATTTCCCCATTCCCAGCCATGCCTGGCTCAATCCGGGCAACACCTTGACTGGATCCATGCCGAGATCAAGTGCCTTATTCAATTCTTTTTCTGCCGACTGAATATTCCCTTCCTTGTTATAGAGCGTTCCCAGCAAATAACGGACTTCAGGGTCATTTGGATTTTGTTGCAGGGCATTCTTCAACTGAATAATAGCTGCCTTGTCATTGCCCTGTTGCTGATACTGTTTAGCTTCGGCTACCAGAGCTTGCGCATCCATAGGCTTCCCACAGGCAGAAAGCACCAGAATAACGGCCATCATAGGAGCAAGAATTGTTGTCGATTTCATCTGGGTGATCGCTATACCAGAACAGCTCATATTTACCTCTTTTGGTAATTAAGTTAAATACATAAATTCACAAAACACCGACTGAAACAAAATTCAGAATAGCAGTTTTTATATCCAAATATCATTTAACGGGATGGTAATAGTTATAACACAGTCAACTTATAGGCAAATTTGTGAAATCAATTGGGATTGCATGTTTTAACACTGTAATGATCGATGTACCAATGAATTACCGAGATACCAGACACCTCGGTCAACAGGAATACGCAATCTGAATCCGCCCACGCACCATAATCCGACAGACTCGACCCTCAAATCAGCCAAATCTATTAATTAATTTATTCGATCCATCCCTGCTTTACTGATATAAAAAGCACAGCCAGTACCGGATACGATGACATCACCCCACATCAGATTCTTGACAACAGGGTCTAAATATAACATTATGCACAGCTCTTCGAGCGTATCCGGATACCACTATTCGTAGAGGTTACGAAACAAAAAGAGATATTTATCGTAAAAATGCGCCCGTAGCTCAGTTGGATAGAGTACTTGGCTACGAACCAAGGGGTCGTGGGTTCGAATCCTGCCGGGCGCGCCAGTAAATTAATATTATTTATCGGCGCGATAAGATATAGTCAGCTTTATATGCTGTTTTGATTTTTTTGAGGCCAAGTAGCTCAGTCGGTAGAGCAGAGGACTGAAAATCCTTGTGTCGGTGGTTCGATTCCGCCCTTGGCCACCATCATTTTGGTCAACCCATTCTTCAATTGACCCTCTCGTTTTCTACATTTAACAGATCTCCACACGATTCTTACTAACCTCCATATTTCCTGAGATTTCCCAGGATCTTTCGTCGCATCCCCAATACTCCATTAGGAGTAAATCCTACGCATTTAGGCAGATTTCCAATAGCATCCTATTAGAGTAACCCATTGATTCACAATGAGGTCAATCTCTAATAGATTATATTTACCAGTCCCATATCAGCTACCACAACTTCACTTCACCCATCGCTTGAAGATGCAACGTATCAATATTTGACGCAGACAAAGCCAGCCTGACAGACGCACCAACAGATACTTCGAGCCTCTGACACTCATCTGATCGACGCTCAAACAATCCCATCCCACAAGCACCTCATGATATTTGCAGAAAACAATCTCTCATTAGCTATAACCCTGCAAATACCAGTTTGTTTCAACAAATCATACAAAATCTACATAAGTATTGGTTATTAACAATTACTTTGACTGAGCCATGTGTCTCTGATGCACCCAGTTAAAGTTAGCAAGGATAGTGTCGATATTGATTTCTTGGCAGGAGAATCACAACCTGTCCAAAAAACATAAGTCAAATAACCAAAAGATTTTATTTTGTTAATTTTCATATGGAGACTCAGAAGATGAAAAAAATTTTTTTGATTCTTGTAATATTTTTCGGGTTAAATTTATCCGTATTAGCTGGAGTAGACATCAATACAGCAAGTCAAATTGATCTTGAGTCGGTAAAAGGTTTGGGGCCGGCCAAAGCAAAAGCGATAATTGAATATCGAGAAAAACACGGTATGTTCAAGTCAGTAGGAGATCTAACCAATGTGAAGGGTATAGGTGTCGGGACGCTCAGACAATTAGGTGATCAGGTGAGTGTTCAAGAGGAAACTGCTTCAAATGAAGCTGAGGCGCATTAATTTAAAAATAGTGTCTTAGACATTATGTTTTAACCTGATGGTTAAGATTTATCGGGTAGTCAGCGCAGTATGATATAAGCTGCCCGATAAATCCATACAGTCAATAATTTCTGTGCCGGTTTAATTTACACAGATACCTTTAAAAAGTGAAATACGCACTTAAATCCAGCTTAAATGATTTTTCAGACAATTTTACTACAACACTATGGAATTTTCTCATCTACTGCTTGAAGTCACGCCAGCACCACATAAAAGTATCATCGATGAAAGGCTTCTTAAGATCGACTCCCACTTCGCGTAGAAACAAAATTATTTGATCCTGGATAGAGACGGCTCTCTAGTAGGCAAATAGAATTATCTAAATAATACCGGCTCCACCTGGTTTTTGGGAGAGATTACGACATGGGTATAACCAATCTGCATCATAACAACATCACATCAATAGCCATGTGACTTTCAACTACACATTTTTATCCACAGTATCCAAAATGATAACTTACTATCCAGAACCGTTATTACTATTCAATATTTGCCGATTCATGTTCATATCCAGATCCCTAGATACAAACACAAATCAGCCACAGCAAACTAATTAATCAGTATTTTCTATGTATTTTTTTCTTTTTGATTTTTTGAAGAGAAGAAGAAGTATCCACCGCCTATGACAATGATCAACAAGGGCCAGAAATACATATTCATCTTAAATTTGCCTCCTGTGCCCACAGCGAAAGGGAAGCGTGATACATGCTCTATTCCAT